>NZ_AXCW01000207.1 GCF_000603945.1 Actinotalea ferrariae CF5-4
CGGCCAGCCGCAGCCGGACGCGCCGCGCCTGCGCGTGGCGCCGGACGTTCGTCAGGGCCTCCTGGGCGGCGCGCAGCAGCACGACCTCCGCCTCCCGGCTCACGGGCAGCTCGCCGTCGGGCAGCACCACCTCGACGGCCACGCCCGTCTCGGCCTCGAAGCGCCGGGCGAGGCGCTCCAGGGCCCCGGCCACCGTGACGCCCTCCAGGGCGACGGGGGAGAAGGCGGCCACGAGCGCGCGCGCCTCGGCGAGGTTGTCCCGGGCCGTGCGCTCGGCGAGCTCGATGCGGGCCACGGCGGCCTCGCGGTCGTCCCGGCGCAGGTCGGCGACGGCGGTCTGGGTCAGCATGACGACGCTCGTGAAACCCTGGGCGAGCGTGTCGTGGATCTCCCGCGCCATGCGTTCGCGCTCGGCGACGACGCCCGCCGCGTGGTGCCCCTGCGCGAGCTCCGCCTGCGCCGCCTCGAGCTGCTCGAGGAGCTCGGCGCGCTGCTCGCTCTGCTCGGCGACGTAGGTGATCCACAGGCCCAGGAGCAGGGCGAACCCGAGCGAGACCGCGGCCTCGGTCGCCAGGCCCAGGACCTCGTCGCCGGGCCCGACCCCCTCGCGCACGGCGATCGCCCCGAAGAGCAGGACCGTGAGGGCCGTGGTGACCAGCACCCCGCCCCGCCGGGTCTCGGCGAAGTACCAGACCTGGCTGTAGGCGACGAAGAGCAGCAGCGACCCGGTGGGGTTCGTGTAGGTGACGACGACCGCGACCGCCAGGAGCACCGCGAGGTACGCCGCCACCAGCGCGCGGTCGCCCGTGGCCGCGGCGCGCCGGCCGATCGTCACGTAGGCCACGACGAGGACGGCGAGCCCGCCGAGCCCCCAGCCGAGCTCCGCCGGCGCCGAGCCGCGGAAGGCCAGCAGGGACACCGCCGTGATGGCGGTCAGCGCGTAGAACGCCAGGTCCCAGCCGCGCCGTGTGCGGGCCCAGAACTCGGTCCGCACCGACGTCCGGCGGTCGGCGGCCGGGGGACGGCCCTCAGCCGTCGTCACGACGCCGCCACCGGAAGGTGCGGATGCCGACGACCAGGCCCACGAGCAGGTACGCCGTCAGCACCGCTGCGATGCCCAGGTGCTCCCAGCTGCCGCTCGGCTCCATGACGACGGCCTGCTCCGGCAGGAACACCGACCGCATGCCCTGCGCCATCCACTTCAGCGGGAAGATCGACGCGACCTGCTGCATCCAGGACGGGAGTTCGCCGTAGGCGAAGAACACCCCGGAGACGAACTGCAGCACGATGACGACGGGCGTGACGACGGCCGACGCCGACCGCCCGCTGCGCGGCAGCGAGGAGAAGGCCACGCCGCAGACCGCCCCCGCGGCCGTGCCGAGCGCGAAGACCCAGGCGAAGGTCCACCAGCGGCCGGGATCGGTGGGCAGGTCGATGCCGAACAGCCCGGCGGCGACCGCGAGGAGCAGGCCCACCTGCACCAGGCTGACGACCAGCACCAGCCCGACCTTGCCCAGGAAGTAGGCCAACGGGGGCATCGGGGTGCCCCGCAGCCGCTTGAGCCCGCCCTCGTCGCGCTCGACGGCGATGGAGATCGCGAGGTTCTGGAAGCTCGACAGCAGCACGCCGGTCGCCACCATGCCCGGCAGGAAGTACTGCCCGAACGGGACCCCGGGCTCCGGGCCGACGCGGGCACCGTCCTGCCCGAAGACGGTCGCGAAGATCGCCAGCATGATGACGGGGTAGGCGAAGATGAAGATCACCGCGTCGCGCTCGCGGAAGAAGCCGACGGTCTCCGTGCGGGTCCGCGCCAGGGACACGGCCAGGGTGGAGGGCAGCCGTCCCGAGCGGGCGGGGGTGCCGCGCGGCGCCGCGGCCGGCTCGCGGGTGACGGGCGTCGTCGTCGGGGTGCTCATCGTGACGTCTCCAGGCTGGGTGCGGACGGGGTCGTGGCGGCGGGCGTGCCCGCCGCGCCGAGCGGCTCCCGGACGGGGCCGTCGGCGGTGGCACCGGTCGGCGGGGCCGCTCCGGCCGTCCCGGCCACCCCGGCCCCGTCGGTCTCGCCGATGAGCGCGAGGTACACCTCCTCCAGCGTCGGCCGGCGCACCTCGAGGTCGGGGACCTCCCCGCCGAGGCGGTACGCGAGGGCGGTGACGAACGCCGTCGGCGTCGCGGTGCGCTCCTCGCGGGCGTCCCCGCCCTCGCGCCAGCGCACGACGGCGTCGCGCTGCGCCCGGTCGCCGAGGCGGGCCGGCACGTCCAGCGCGACCACGCGGCCGTCCCGGACGACGGCGCACCGGTCGGCCAGGTGCTCGGCCTCGTCGAGGTAGTGCGTCGTCAGCAGGATGGTCGTGCCGCCGTCGCGCAGGCCCGCGATGAGGTCCCAGAACATCAGGCGCGCCTCGGGGTCGAAACCCGTCGTGGGCTCGTCGAGGAACAGCAGCTCGGGCTGCCCGACGATCCCGAGCGCGACGTCGAGCCGGCGCCGCTGGCCGCCGGAGAGCTGACGGGTGCGGGTCCGGGCCTTGTCGGTGAGCCCGACCGCGGCGACGACCTCGTCCGGGTCGCGCGGGTCGGGGTAGTACCGGGCGAAGTGGTGGACGAGCTCGCGCACGGTGAGCTCGGCGTGGTCGTCGGTCGACTGCAGGACGACGCCGATGCGGCTGCGCCAGGCCCTGCCCGCGGCGCCCGGGTCCTCCCCGAGGACGCGGACCTCCCCACCGTCGCGCCGCCGGTGCCCCTCGAGGATCTCGACGGTCGTCGTCTTCCCGGCGCCGTTGGGCCCGAGGACGGCGAAGATCTCGCCCGGGTGCACGGTGAGGTCGAGCCCGTCGACGGCGCGCTTGGCGCCGTAGTGCTTGCGGAGGTCCCGGACGTGGACGGCGGCTGCGGTCATGAGACCAGCCTGGCCCGCCGACGTGCCCCGCGGACAGGACCTGACGACGGGCCCGGGGGTCCACCGTCCGGTGGACCCCCGGGCCCGGTCGTCGGTCGCGTGGGGCTGCCCGCCCTCGGTACTACTCGGCCTCGCCGAGCAGGGTCTGCAGCCGCTGGACGCCCTCGACGAGGTCGTCGTCACCGAGCGCGTAGGAGAGACGGACGAACCCGCTCGGCCCGAACGCCTCGCCCGGCACGACGGCGACCTCGACCTGGTCCAGGATCAGCGCGGCGAGCTCGGCGGACGTCGTCGGCGTGACGCCGCGGATCGTCCGGCCCAGGAGGCCCTCGACGCTCGGGTACGCGTAGAACGCGCCCTTCGGGGTGGGGCAGCGCACGCCGTCGATCGCGGAGAGCATCTCGACCATGGTGCGGCGGCGCCGGTCGAAGGCCGTCCGCATCTCGTGCACCGCCGACAGGTCGCCCGTGAGGGCGGCGATCGCCGCGCGCTGCGACACGTTGGCGACGTTCGAGGACAGGTGGGACTGGAGGTTGGTGGCCGCCTTGATGACGTCGGCGGGGCCGAGCATCCAGCCCACGCGCCAGCCGGTCATCGCGTAGGTCTTGGCGACGCCGTTGAGGACGACGGTCGTCTCGGCGAGCTCGGGGACGGCCCGGACGATCGGCGTGAAGGCGGCGTCGTCGTAGACGAGGTGCTCGTAGATCTCGTCGGTGATGACCCAGATCCCGTGCTCGAGCGCCCAGCGGCCGATCTCGGCGGTCTGCTCGGGCGAGTAGACCGCACCGGTCGGGTTCGACGGGGAGCAGAAGAGAAGGGCCTTGGTGCGCTCGGTGCGTGCGGCCTCCAGCTGCTCGACGGTGACCAGGTACTCCTGGTCCGTCCCCGCGAACACCTCGACCGGCACGCCGCCCGCGAGGCGGATCGCCTCGGGGTAGGTGGTCCAGTACGGCGCGGGCAGCAGGACCTCGTCGCCCGGGTCCACGAGCGTGGCGAACGCCTGGTAGACGGCCTGCTTGCCCCCGTTGGTCACCAGAACCTGCCCGGGGGAGACCTCGTAGCCGGAGTCGCGCAGCGTCTTGGCGGCGATGGCCTCGCGCAGCTGCGGCAGGCCGGCGGCGGGGGTGTAGCGGTGGTTCGCCGGGACCGAGCAGGCCTCGACGGCGGCGTCGACGATGTACTGCGGCGTCGGGAAGTCCGGCTCACCGGCGCCGAAGCCGATGACGGGGCGCCCGGCGGCCTTGAGGGCCTTCGCGCGGGCGTCGACCGCGAGGGTCGCCGACTCGGCGATGGAACCGATGCGCCGGGAGACGCGGCGCGGGGCGTGAGGGGCGTCGGAGGCAGGCGTCTGGGTCACCGGTCCATACTGGCAGAGGCCTCGTGCCGCGGACGGGCCGTCCGGCAGGTGCGACGGCGCACCCGGCAGCCGTCCGCAGGCGTCCGCCGGGGGCCTCGGCACAGCACCCGCAGAGCCCGAGGGCGGGCTCCGCCTGCCGGTGCCGCCGGCACGTCGGCGGGGGCGGTTCGACCGGCGGCCCGGGAGCACGTACACTCGCTGGCTGCAGCAGTACCGAAGGGCAGTGGCGCAATTGGTAGCGCACCGGTCTCCAAAACCGGCGGTTGTGGGTTCGAGTCCCTCCTGCCCTGCGTGATCGGCCGCCAGGCCGCTCCGGACGTCAGCCCGTCCTGGCGCGGCCCCGGCCGTCGTCGGCGCGTCGAGGGTTGCGGCTGTCGGTCGGGACGACCGAGCACGCCGACGACGAACGGCGACGCACCTCGCGTCGCACCGACAGCAGCACGACGAGACGTAGGGACGAACTGTGAGCGAATCCGCACGCGCGGCCGCCTCCGGTGCCGAGGGCAGCAGCGCCGGCACCGGTGCCGGCACGACCGGCAGCACGCCGGAGCGCCGGCAGCCGGAACGCCGGGGCCTCTTCGCGCGCATCGCGCTGTTCCTGCGCCAGGTCGTCGCCGAGCTGAAGAAGGTCGTCCGGCCCACCCGGTCGGAGCTCCTCAACTACACCTCCGTGGTGCTCGTCTTCGTCATCGTCGTGATGGCCTTCGTGACCGTCCTCGACCTGGGGATCGGGACCGCCGTCGGCTGGATCTTCGGCGGCTGACGCCGCCCGTCCGCACGACCGGCGCGCCGCCGCCCACGCCCCCTCAGCAGAAAGCAGGTTGACCCCGTGTCCCAGGAGCCGCTGGACCCCCAGGCTGACGTCGAGTCCCCCGAGGTCCTCGAGGCAGTGCCGTCCGTCGAGGACGTCGAGGACGCGGACCCCGCCGAGGAGCTGCAGTCCGCCGAGGACGCGGCCGAGGAGCTGCAGTCCGCCGAGGACCCGGAGGCCGACGCGGCCGTCGACGAGGCCGAGCACGACCTCGACGCGGCCGTCGAGGTCGCGGCCGACGTGGCCGAGGAGGAGGACATCGACCCCGTCGACGCCTTCAAGGCCGAGCTGCGCCGCCTCCCGGGCGAGTGGTTCGTCATCCACTCCTACGCCGGCTACGAGAACCGCGTGAAGGCGAACCTGGAGAACCGGATCCAGAGCCTCAACATGGAGGACTACATCTTCCAGGTCGAGGTGCCCATGGAGGAGGTCACGGAGATCAAGAACGCGCAGCGCAAGATCGTGCGCCGCGTCCGGATCCCCGGGTACGTCCTCGTCCGCATGGACCTCACCGACGAGTCGTGGGGCGCCGTGCGCCACACCCCCGGCGTGACCGGCTTCGTGGGGCACACCCACCAGCCGGTGCCGCTCACCCACGAGGAGGTGTTCGGCATGCTCGCCCCCTCCCTCGCCCCGGCGTCGGAGAAGAAGGCTGCCGCCGCCGCCCCGCAGATCGCCGTCGACTTCGAGGTCGGCGAGTCGGTCACCGTCACCGACGGCCCCTTCGACACGCTGCCCGCCACGATCTCCGAGATCAACGCGGAGGCGCAGAAGCTCAAGGTGCTCGTCTCCATCTTCGGCCGGGAGACCCCGGTCGAGCTGTCGTTCAACCAGGTCGCCAAGATCTGACCCGTCCGGGACGGTCGCACGACAGCACTGCAACCGGGTCATCGCCCACGGCGTCGGCCCACGAACACGGAAGGCAGTCATGCCCCCCAAGAAGAAGGTCTCCGGCCTCATCAAGCTCCAGATCAAGGCCGGCGCCGCGACGCCTGCCCCGCCGATCGGCCCTGCCCTGGGTCAGCACGGCGTCAACATCATGGAGTTCTGCAAGGCCTACAACGCGGCCACCGAGGCGCAGCGCGGCGACGTCATCCCCGTCGAGATCACCGTCTACGAGGACCGTTCCTTCACGTTCATCACCAAGACGCCGCCCGCGGCTGAGATGATCAAGAAGGCCGCCGGCGTCGCCAAGGGCTCTGCCACCCCGCACACCACCAAGGTCGCGTCGCTGACGCAGGACCAGGTGCGCGAGATCGCGCAGACCAAGCTCGTCGAGCTGAACGCGAACGACATCGACGCCGCGATGAAGATCATCGCGGGCACGGCCCGGTCGATGGGCATCACCGTCCAGAGCTGAGGCGCGCAGCCGGAGGTGGGACCGAGCGCAGCGAGGTCCCGCCGAAGGCGAGCACCGAGGATCTGGACAATGAAGTACCTCCAGAGCTGAGGCGCGCAGCCGGAGGTGGGACCGAGCGCAGCGAGGTCCCGCCGAAGGCGAGCACCGAGGATCTGGACAATCAGATCCGTCCAGAGCTGAGGCACTCCCGCCTCACCGGACACCGAGTGGCAGGGCCAGGCGCTGGCCCCATGACCACGACTGCAGAGGAGAAGCAGATGGCACAGCGCAGCAAGGCGTACCGCAACGCCGCGGAGCGGATCGACCGGGAGCGGCTCTACGCGCCGCTCGAGGCGATCCGTCTGGCGAAGGCGACGTCCACGACGAAGTACGACGCGACGGTCGAGGTGGCCTTCCGCCTCGGTGTCGACCCCCGCAAGGCGGACCAGATGGTCCGTGGCACCGTCAACCTGCCGCACGGCACGGGCAAGACGGCGCGCGTCCTGGTCTTCGCGACCGGTGAGCGTGCCGAGCAGGCCCGCGCGGCCGGCGCCGACGAGGTCGGTGGCGACGAGCTCATCGAGAAGGTGGCCGCCGGCTACACCGACTTCGACGCCGCCGTCGCGACGCCGGACCTCATGGGCAAGGTCGGTCGCCTGGGCAAGGTCCTCGGCCCGCGTGGCCTCATGCCGAACCCGAAGACCGGCACGGTCACGATGGACGTCACCAAGGCCGTGACGGACATCAAGGGCGGCAAGATCGAGTTCCGCGTCGACAAGCACTCCAACCTCCACTTCATCATCGGCAAGGCGTCGTTCGACGACGTGCAGCTGGTGGAGAACTACGCCGCGGCGCTCGACGAGGTGCTGCGTCTGAAGCCGTCGACCTCGAAGGGCCGGTACATCACCAAGGCCTTCGTGACGACGACGATGGGCCCGAGCGTCCCGCTCGACCAGAACAAGACGCGCAACCTCACCGAGGAGGACGCGGACGCCTCCTGACGTCCCCGGGGAGGTCGACTCCCGCACGTTCGAAGGGCCCGGCAGCGTCTGCTGCCGGGCCCTTCGTCGCGGTCGGGGGTCAGTGGCCCCCGTGGCCTCCGCCCGGACGGCTCGCGGGGTCCGGGCCGTCGGCGGGCGCTGCGGGTCCCGCGTCCGTGCCGTGCCCACCGTGCGGCACGGCGTGCGCGCCGGCTTCCGTCCCCGCCAGCCCGGTCGCGGTGAGGGCCGCGACGAC
>NZ_AXCW01000208.1 GCF_000603945.1 Actinotalea ferrariae CF5-4
CAGCGGCACCGGGGCGCCGTCGTCCCGGTCGGCGTCGTCCTGGTCGGTGCGGACCGGCGCAGCGACGCGGAGCTCCTCGAGCAGGAGCGCCAGGGCGGCGTCCCGCGCGGCCGCGCGGACGGCCTGCCGGCCCACCGTCCCGTCCGGGCTCCCCCCGGGCTCCACGACCGTCCGGTGCGGCCCGCAGACCGCCACGTGGACAATCCCCGGCGGCTGCCCGTCCTGCGGGTCCGGGCCGGCGACGCCGGTCGTCGCCACGCCGTAGTCGGCCCCCAGGAGTGCCCGGACCCCGGCCGCCATGGCGACCGCGACGTCGGGGTGCACCGCCCCGCGCCGACGGAGCAGGTCGGCGTCCACCCCGAGCACCTCCCGCTTGACGTCGGTCGCGTAGGCGACGACCCCGCCGCGCAGGCAGGCGGACGCGCCGGGCACCGCGACGAGGGCGTCCGTCACCGCACCGCCGGTGAGCGACTCGGCGACGGCGACGGTCACCCGGGCGCGGGACGCGACGCGGACGACCTCGGCCGCCGTCGCGCCGTCGTCGGCCGCGGTCCCGCTCACGCGCCGCCGGGCTGCGCCGACGCCTCGCGGCGGACCTGCCAGCCGCGCCGCAGGTAGTCCAGGCCGGTCACCACCGTCACCACCACCGCCGCGACGACGAGAACCCAGGCGACGACCGTGAGCCATGACGGCAGGCTGTCGAGCGGGAGCAGGAAGAGCGCGATGCCCACGGACTGGAGCACCGTCTTGAGCTTGCCGCCGGGCGACGCCGGGATGACGACGTACCGCAGGACGGCCAGGCGCATCGCGGTGATGCCGAGCTCCCGCACGAGGATGACGACGGTGACCCACCAGGGCAGGTCACCGAGGATGGAGAGCATCACCAGCGAGGCGCCGACGAGGAGCTTGTCGGCGATGGGGTCCACGAGCTTGCCCCAGTCCGTCACCTGGTCCAGACGCCGGGCCAGCCAGCCGTCGAGCCGGTCGGTGGCCGCGGCCAGGCCGAACGCCCCGGCTGCGGCCCAGCGCCACCCGCCGCCCTCGCCGCCGTCCAGCAGCAGGAAGATCACCACGAGGGGTACGAGGAGGATCCGGGCGACCGTCACGCCGTTCGCCAGGTTCCACACGGGTGCTGCCGTCGCCACGGTCCCACCCTACGGGGCTTCCGGTCCGCAGGTCCCCCTTGGGGGCCGCCACGGGGGCGCTATCGTCCTGACGTGACGCGCCATGCCCGACGGATCCGTCGGCACCGGGCCGGTCCCGCCGTGCTGGCCCTGGCGCTCGTCCTCGGTGCCCTCGGCGCCACGACGCTCGCGGGCGTCGACCTGCTCCCGGAACGGACCGCCGTCCCGGTCGCCCCCACCGTCCGTGCCCAGGCCGCGGCCGACGGCGACGCGGCGGGACCTGCGGACCCTGCCCCGGCGGAGGAGCCCGCACCGGACGAGGGCGCCGGACCCGGCGGCCCGCGGGACGACGGGACGGCACCGGAGGCGGCACCCGACGAGCCGGCGACCGGGGAGCCGACCGCCCCGCCGGACGAGCGCCGCGAGGGCGCCGACGCCGGGGTGCCCCTGACCCTGGTCGCCGCGGGCGACGTCCTCCTGCACACACCGGTCCTCGCGTCCGCCCGCACCGGCGAGGGGTACGACTTCACCCCCCTGCTGGCGCCGCTGCGCCCCTGGGTCGCGGGCGCCGACCTCGCCCTGTGCCACCTGGAGGTCCCGGTGGCACCGGAGGGCACCGCGCCGTCGGGCTTCCCGCTCTTCGGGGCACCGGCGCAGATCGCGCGCGACCTCAGAGCGAACGGCTGGGACGGCTGCTCGACGGCCTCGAACCACAGCCTGGACCGCGGGCTGGACGGTGTGGTGCGCACGCTCGACGCCCTCGACGAGGCCGGGCTCGGGCACGTCGGGACGGCGCGCACGGCCGAGGAGGCCGCAGCGCCGCAGGTCTACGCGCTCGAGCGGTCCGGTCGGACGGTGCGGGTCGCCCACCTCGCCGCGACCTACGGGACCAACGGGGTCCCGGTCCCGGCGTCGGCGCCGTGGGCGGTGCAGCGCATCGACGTGGGCCGGCTGGTCGAGCAGGCCCGGCTGGCCCGGGAGTCGGGCGCCGACCTCGTGCTGGCCAGCGTCCACTGCTGCACGGAGTACGTGTCCGAGCCCACGGCGGAGCAGGTGCGGATCGCCGAGGCCCTCGGCGCCTCCGCCGTGGTGGACCTGCTGATCGGTCACCACGCCCACGTGCCGCAGCCGCTCCGCCGCGTCCCCGGCGGGCCGGGCGGCGACGGCATGTGGGTCGCCTACGGCCTGGGGAACATGATCTCCAACCAGGACGCGGCGTGCTGCACGGCCCGGACGGACTCGGGCCTGGTGCTCACCGCGACGGCGACGGTGCCCCCGACGGGGCCGGTGCGCGTCACGGGGGCGGAGTGGACCGCGCTGACGGTCGAGCGCACCGGCGGGCACCGGGTGCACCCGCTGCCCTCGACGCGGCTCGACCGCCCCGCCGGCGTGCTCGGTGCGCCGGAGGGGGCCGTCCGGCACGCCCGCGTGTGCGAGGTGATGGGGTCCGACGCACCCGAGCGCGTCACCCCGGCGACGGCCTCCGGCCCCGCTCCCCGCGTGCTCCCGCGGCCCTGAGCCGCACGAGACCGCAGGGGCCGCACGAACCGCAGAGGGTCAGGCCCCGGGGCCGGGGTACCCGGACTCGGCGGACGCCCCCACCGGGACCTCGGGCCGAGGGTTCGGGACGACGTCGACGAGCTCGTCGGGGAGCTCCCCCGACGGCCGGTAGGCGAGCTGGAGGACCGGCTCGGACTGCCCCGCCCCGAAGAACCAGCCCTGGCCGTACCGCCAGCCGCACCGGTGCATGAACGCTGCCTGCTCCGCCGTCTCGATGCCCTCCGCCACCGTGACCATCTCCATCTCGCGCGCGAGGGCGCCGAGCGCGCGCGACACCCGCCCGGCGACCGGGTCCTCGGGGATGCCTGCCGCGTAGGACATGTCGAGCTTGACGCCGTCGACGGGCAGGTCGCGCAGGTAGGCCAGCGGGGCGGCGCCCGTCCCGAAGTCGTCCACGAGGACGGGGACGCCCGCCGCACGCAGGTCCGCGATCTCCTGCCGCACGCGGGAGCCCGGGTCGCCGAGCCCGCCCTCGGTCAGCTCGACCACCAGCCGGCCCGGGGCGATGCCGTGCGCGCGGACGTCCTCGATGACGCGCGCGACGAGCTCCCCGTCGCCGAGGTGCTCCGCGGACACGTTGACCGAGACCCAGCGCCCCGTCTCGGCGGTGCGCGCCAGGTACTGGACGGCCTGGCGGATGACGGTCGCGTTGAGCGCCATGCCCAGCCCGGTCTCGGTGACCGTCGGCAGGAAGGCCCCCGGCAGGAGCAGCCCGCGCTGCGGGTGCTGCCAGCGGACGAGGGCCTCGTGCCCGACGACGCGGCCCGTCCCGAGGTCGACCGTGGGCTGGTAGTGCAGCAGGAGCTGGCCGGCCTCGATGGCGGCGGCGAGCTCGGCGGCGACCGCGAGCTTGGAGGAGGTCGAGGAGCCCATCGACGGCTCGTACACGACGGTGCACGACCGGCCGTTCGCCTTGGCCCGGTACAGGGCCGTGTCCGCGGCGGCGAGCATCGTCATCGCCGTCGGCCCGATCGCCGTCGGGTCCGCGAGCGCGATGCCGATGCTGGCGTGGACCGGGACGCGGCGTCGCTGGGTCTTCACGGGGACCCGCAGCGCCGCGTGGATCGCGGCCGCCA
>NZ_AXCW01000209.1 GCF_000603945.1 Actinotalea ferrariae CF5-4
CGGGTCCTCGACGACGATGACGAACTCGTCCCCACCGAGGCGGGCGACGGTGCCCCGGCCGGCCGTCGCCGCCCGCAGGACGCCGGCCACGTGCACGAGGACCTCGTCCCCGGTGGCGTGCCCGTAGGTGTCGTTGATCGGCTTGAACTCGTCCAGGTCCACGAGGACGACGGCGACGCGGCCGGTGACGTCCGGGTGCGCCAGGGCCCGCTCGAGCGCCTCCTGCATGTGGGCCCGGTTCGCCAGCCCGGTGAGGGCGTCGTGCATCGCACGGTGCGACAGCAGCTCCGCCTGCAGGCGCGTCTCGGTGACGTCCCGGAGCTGCGCGACGAAGTTCTCCGCCGCGCCGTCCTCCGTGCGGACGAGGACCACGTCGAGGACCACCCACACCGTGTGGCCGTCGGTCCGCTGGTAGCGCTTCTCCAGCGTGAAGCGCTCGGCCTCGCCGGAGAGCAGCCGGTGGACGGCGGCGCGCTCCGCAGCCCGGTCCTCGGGGTGGGACAGCGCCGACAGGTCCCGTCCGCGCAGCGCCCGCGGCTCCGCGCCCAGCAGCTGCGACAGGGCGTTGTTGACCTGCTCCAGCCGCCACCGGGGGTCCAGGAGCGCCATGCCGATGGGCGCGTTCTCCATCGCCGCCTGGAACTGCTTCTCGGACCGCGCCAGCGCCGCCCGGATCTCCCGGGGGCCGGTCATGTCCGTGAAGGCGGTCACCAGCTCCTGACCGCCGTCGGGCGTCTCCGTGACGTGGGTCGTCACCTGCACCCAGCGGATCGCGGCCCCGGACGCCGGGACGGCACCCACCACGAGGGGCGGCGGTGCGGAGGGGCCGACGTACGTCTGCCGGGCGAACACCGACGACGGCGCCACGGGCTCGGCGGCCTCGCTGATCCACCGCACCGGCAGGTCCTCGACCGCGACGCCGAGCAGCTCCGCGCGCGGGGCGTCGGCGAGCAGCGCCATCGCCGCGTTCGCCTCCACCACACCGGCGGCGCCGTGCAGGACGACGGCGTCCCGGCCGCCCCCGAGCACGGCGGCGAGCCGCCGCGCCAGCTCCTCCACCCGACGGTCCCGGCTCTCGACGGCCCTCGTGTGACGACGCCACAGCAGCATGAGGAGGCCGCCCAGCACCAGCAGCAGGAGCAGGGCGGTCAGGGTCGGCGCGAGGGCGCCCAGGCTCAGCCGGTCGTCGGCGACCATCGCTGACCGTCGTCCGGTGCGGTGTCGTCTTCCACACCGAGCCCATCGGTCGGCATCGCGACGTCATGACCCGTTCCCGGGTCCCCTGTCCCGGCGGGCTCGCCCGGCTCCCCCCGCAGCAGGGCGAGGGTTCCCGCGAGGTCGTCGGGCTGGACCAGGACGTCGCGCGCCTTGGACCCCTCGGACGGGCCCACGATCTCCCGGGACTCCAGGAGGTCCATGAGCCGGCCCGCCTTGGCGAAGCCCACGCGGAGCTTGCGCTGCAGCATCGAGGTCGACCCGAACTGGGTCGTCACGACGAGCTCGGCGGCCTGGAGCAGGAGGTCGAGGTCGTCGCCGATGTCCTCGTCCACCTGCTTCTTCGCGGCGGGGGCGGTGACGTCCTGCCGGTACGTCGGCTTGAGCTGCGTCCGGACGTGCTCGACGACGGCGTGGATCTCGCTCTCGGCGACCCACGCGCCCTGCACGCGCATGGGCTTCGCAGCCCCCATCGGCAGGAAGAGCGCGTCGCCCTGGCCGATGAGCTTCTCGGCACCCGGCTGGTCCAGGACGACCCGGGAGTCGGTGAGGGAGGACGTCGCGAACGCGAGCCGGGAGGGGACGTTGGCCTTGATGAGGCCGGTCACGACGTCGACGCTCGGACGCTGCGTCGCGAGCACCAGGTGGATGCCGGCCGCGCGCGCCAGCTGGGTGATGCGCTGGATCGACGCCTCGACGTCGCGCGGCGCGACCATCATGAGGTCCGCGAGCTCGTCGACGATGACCAGCAGGTAGGGGTACGGGGCGATCTTCCGCTCGCTGCCGGGCAGCGGCTTGACCTTGCCCGACCGGACCCCCGCGTTGAAGTCGTCGATGTGCTTGTAGCCGAACATCGCCAGGTCGTCGTAGCGGGACTCCATCTCCCGCACCACCCACTCGAGGGCCTCGGCGGCCTTCTTCGGGTTGGTGATGATCGGCGTGATGAGGTGCGGGATGCCCTCGTAGAGGGTCAGCTCGACGCGCTTGGGGTCCACCAGGATCATCCGGACCTCGTCCGGCGTCGACCGCATGAGGACCGACGTGATCATCGAGTTGACGAAGCTGGACTTGCCCGCGCCCGTGGCCCCGGCGACCAGGAGGTGGGGCATCTTCGCGAGGTTCGCGACGATGTACCCGCCCTCGACGTCCTTGCCGACGCCGATCACCATCGGGTGCTCGCTGCGCCGCGCGGCGGAGGAGCGCAGGACGTCGCCGAGCGAGACCGTCTCGCGGTCCGTGTTGGGGATCTCGATGCCGATCGCCGACTTGCCGGGGATGGGCGAGAGGATCCGCACGTCGGCGCTCGCGACCGCGTAGGAGATGTTCCTCCCCAGCGCCGTGACGCGCTCGACCTTGACGCCGGACCCCAGCTCCACCTCGTAGCGGGTGACCGTGGGACCGCGGGAGAAGCCGGTCACCTGGGCGTCGATCTCGAACTGCTCGAAGACCCCGGTCAGGGCCTCCACGACGCGGTCGTTCGCCGCGGACCGCACCTTGTGCGCCATGCCCTTGGCCAGCAGGGACTCGGCGGGCAGCGTGTAGACGACGTCGCCCGAGAGCATCGGCTGCTCGCCGCGCGGCATGGGCGCGGGCATGGCGGGCGCCCCCGCGGTCGAGCCCCCGGCGAGGACGGTCGTCACGACGTCGTCCGGCGGGGCGACGACCTGGGTGAGCTCCGGGTCCTCCTCCGCGTCGGACGGACCGCCCACGGGCTCGGTGAGCGCGGCCGACTCGAACGCCTCGTCCCCCGCGAAGCCGCCCTCCGCCGCGCGCGCCGCGGCTGCCGCGTCCTCGTCGAGGACGGCACGCCGGCGGCCGGGCAGGCGGCGCCGGTGCTTCTCGGGACGGCCCTGCTGCTGCTCGGCGAGCGTGGGCAGGTCGGCCAGCGACTCGTCGTCGGACCCCGCGACGTCCGGGTGACGGCGGCCCGTCGCCCAGCGGTACCCGGCGCGCAGCCGGGGCACGATCTGGTGGACCGGGGTCGCGGTGATGACGAGGAGGCCGAAGACGGCCAGGAGCAGCAGGAGCGGCACCGTGACCCACACGGTGACCAGGGCCTCGAGCGGTGCGGCGACGACGTAGCCGAGGACGCCGCCCGCCTCGCGGACGGGCCCGAAGCCGTCGCGCGGCGAGGGGACGCCGGCCCCCAGGTGCACGAGGCCACAGACCGCGAGCACCACCGCGGCGAGGCCGATGACGATGCGCCCGTTGGCGTCCACCCGGTCCGGGTGCCGCATGAGGCGCACCGCGCCGGCCAGGAGGAAGAGGGGGACGGCCACCCCGACGACGCCGAAGGTGCCCGCCACGACGGCGTGGATGGCCTCCCCCGCCGCGCCGGACAGGGCCCACCACTCCCGGGCGGCCACCACGACCGCGAGGCCGAGGAGGACGAAGGCCAGGCCGTCGCGGCGGTGCGCCGGGTCGAGGTCCCGCGCCCCGGTGCCGATGCGCCGGGCCGTGCCGCCGACCACGTGGGCGCTGCCCAGGAAGACGCCGCGCACGATCCGGACCGGCAGCGACCGCTGCGGCACGGGCGTGGCCACCGTGGAGCCCCGGCCGGACGGGCGGCTCGGCGCTCCCGACCTGCCCCGGCCGG
>NZ_AXCW01000210.1 GCF_000603945.1 Actinotalea ferrariae CF5-4
ACGACCGGTGGATCAGGGCTGAGGCGAGCGTTGAGGGACAGGTCAGGCGTGTCGTCCCCGGGAGCCACCGGGAGGGCGGGGGCGGAAGGGCGGGCGTCCAGCTGACGCGCCGCAGTTGCGCCTGATCGTCCGGTTCTGCCGGGCGCTCCGCCATCCCCCGCGACAGGCGGTGTCGTAAGGCCCGCCTGCATAAGCAAAGCCGGCAGCAGCGTTGGGTCCCGCTGTAGAAGACTGCGGTTGGCGGGCTCAAGGAGCTTTCCGACGAGCTCCATGGCTGCCGCTCGCTCCAACTTCATCACTTCGGGGTTGGCCAAATGCCAGGCAGGAATGCCGACACGAGAAGAGAGTTCCTCGTAAAGGTCGATCTTGCGTTCCGTGACAACCTTCTCGGTGGTGGCCGTCTCAATCCCCTTGAGTTCTTCAAGGAAGTACGGAGACCACTCCACGGCAACGACGGTCGCGCTGCGGACGGCGAGCGAGGAGTTTCCGATCGGCGTTGGCTCCCCGGTCGGAAAGAGGATGTCGGGAAGTGAGGAAGTGTGCAGCTCGCGGTGGCTGTAGCGGGCCAGCGTGGAGCGCACGTACTGATCAATCCCGTTGGACAACTCGTCGAGAAGTGCATTCGCGAATCCCGGTCCATAAGAACGGACGTGCTGCTCAAGCGCTGAGTAGTCGTTCGCGGCGTTGATTTGCACCGAAAGACGCAGCTTCAACGAACTGATAGCCCATTCGCGGACGTCCTTCGTCCGAATGTTCCTTATCGTTACGTTAGTCGGCTCAACGCCGGTGTTGACTTGGACTAGCTGCAGTCGGCCCAGGATGGGTGCGCCCCATGCCCGCGCGAATCGGCGGCCTGGCTGAAGGAGCCGATCGGGCTTGCCATTGCGGAGCAGGACCGCAACCGTGCTCCACTCGGCATGCGGCATGCCGACGAGGTCCTCGGGTGGACCGACGAACGGATTATCCAAGGCCCCTATCCCCTTCGCCTAGATCGGCGTCTGAACCGAGGTCTGTCGCGTCTGGCTCGGCCCACTCGTCTCCGGCGTTAGCCCAGTCGTCAGCTTCGTTTGCCGGCTCGGTGTCCGGTTCGTCGCCCTGGTCGGGGCCAGCGGGTCGCTCCGTGTCGGCGGCCCACTCGTCTCCGGCGTTAGCCCAGTCGTCAGCTTCGTTTGCCGGCTCGGTGTCGGGTTGGTCGCCCTCGTCGGGATCTCGGGCTCCTATCTCGTCCTCGGCCATCCCGTCGGCATCTTCTGCCCACCAGGGGTCGCGGTGCTCGGACGACTCTGACTCAGGAGCGGGTTCGGCGACTTCGTTCGACTGCCGCCCGCTAGCGGCCTCTTCTTGGGCCTCTCCAGCGTTCGTCAAAAGGGTGATCGCGGACCGCTCGAGGTCCGAGTTGAGGTCGGCCCCTCGGATCGCGGCCTCGGCGGGCGGTCCATTCATGGCCGCGAACGCGATCTGACCCGCGACGGCGGCGCCCTTGATGGCTTCGGAGGCGGCGTGGGCGGCGTCGTCAACCCAGCCGCGGTTCGTCACTGCGCCTCCTCCAAGTTGCCGAGCGCTTCGCACGTTAGGGCCCCGGGCAACTGGCAGGCAACGGTTCTGTGCCAATGCGACAGCTGAGCAGGGTGCGATAGCGGCGCGCAGGCTAGATGCGGTACCGGCCCTTCACCCATCCGGCCGAAGGCGACAGCGACTCTCTTGGGTGAGAGCCCTCTCACTCGGACTTACCCTCCTGTACCAGGTGGTGGATCGAGCGTCGGTGGCGCATGGAGCAAGATCAGCCCATCGAGCCCATGCCCAAGGGCGCTTGCGGCGTCATGGCTGCCGTCTGCAGCTCAAGCCGATCGTGGTTTGCGTGCTTGGCCACGGCCGTTCGGAAACGACAGGGCGCACTCCAGGCGAGTTGCACAGCACTCGCGCCGGCGACGGGTGCTCCAGTCGCCGGCGAGGAGGCGGCGTCACCGAAGCCTATTGAAGTGCTTCGCGATCAGGATGCTGTCCGAGCCACATGGTTCGATCGGTGCATGACAGGGAGCGGGGGTGTGCAGATGCCCATGCACGAGCCGCTGACCTGCGGTGATGCCCGATGTCGCAGACGACGGTCGCACCTGTCGGTGATCCCCCCGCTACAAGTGAAGTACCACGTCAGAGGCCCTTCCGATCGAGAGATCGGGAGGGCCTCTTGCGTTGTGGTCAACAGGTGGTCAACGGCGGCCGCCTCGCGGACATGCACGGAATGCCACGAACGGGGCCGCACATCGGCGAACCCGGGCCCTCGCAGCTCTCGGGGATGCGTCACCCTTGGGTGGCACCATCGTCTCTGTGACTGATGACGCGTCCTCGACCGTTGAAGCTCTGAGTGGGAGCCGCGACGTTGCCGCTGGCGCCGAGGCACCCACCGGACAGCACGGCGCGGCCCTAGATCTGCTGGCCGTCGATCACGAAGTCGAGCTCATCGGCGACGGAGAAGGGTTGGCGGTGATCGGGCCGGCATCCGCGGTCGCGCGGTATCTCGCGGCGGCCGGGTTCGCGGAGTCGAGGGACCTCGAGCTGCCGCGACTCCGATCCTTGCTCAGTTCCGGCGGCGCGGCCGCACAGGCAGGTTCGGAGATCGCCGCCAACTCCGGCCGATGGGTGAAGCTCACGAAGGAGTCGGCTCAGGCCCTGAGCAAGAGCCCGCTGATGAAGGGCTCCCGGCCCGGTGTCAGCCGAGCGATCAGCATGGAGGACGGCAAGACCAAGATGATCCTCGAGTTGGTCCGAACGCCTGGTGCCCTTGCCGCTAGCCCGGCGCTGCTGGCCGGCGTTGGCGGGCTCATGGCGCAGCTGGCAATGCAGCAGACGATGGACGAGATCACGGACTACCTCGCGGTCATCGATGCGAAGGTCGACGACGTCCTGCGCAACCAGAAGGACGCCGTGCTCGCCGACATGATCGGGGCGGGGATCGTCATCGACGAGGCCATGACCGTTCGGGAGCAGGTGGGTCGGGTATCCGAGGTCACGTGGTCGAAGGTCCAGGCGACGGCGATGACGATCGCCAGGACGCAGGCCTACGCGCTCGGGCAGCTCGGCAGGCTCGCTGAGAAGGTCGAGCGCACGACGAGAGTCAGCGAGCTTGCCGACGTCGCCAAGACCATCGAGCCCACTGTCGGAGAGTGGCTGGCCGTCCTTGCGCGCTGCTTCCAACTCAACGAGGCCATCGCAGTGCTCGAGCTGGACCGTGTGGTGGATGCGTCGCCGGATGAGCTCGACCGCCACCGGATCGCCCTTGGAACCGCCCGCGCGGGCCGCAGGGACATGATCGCCGACACGACGCAGCGGCTTCTCAGCCGCATCGATGCTGCCGCTCGCGCCGCGAACGCGAAGGTGCTGCTCCATCCGACCGCGTCGCCTGCCGTGGTCCGCTCTCGAAACGAAGTTGCGAGCGCCGTTGCCGATCTCCACGCCCATCTGGGCATCGAAGTGGGCGCGCAGGCAGTGGACGCCCGGCGCTGGCTGGACGCGGCAACGGATGTCAGGGACAGGGTGCGGGAGACGGGCGAGGACGGCATCGAGGTCGTGCGACGGGCGGGCGTTGGAGCGGTCGATCAGACAAGGGCGGTGTCCGACCGGGTCACCAGGGAGGTCATGGAGCGTGCCCGCCGGCAACGCGGTGATCGAGGCTCTCCCGAGAACTAGCCCATCGAGATCGCCTCGGCGGGAGCGCCGACGGTCCGATGACCGACGGGCTGGGGTGTCGGAAGGCCGATTGGGTGGGCCGCGACTTGCGCATACAGCCCGGCAACCCCCTGGAGGATCTCGGCGGGTGCCGGCACCGTTCGGCCGTTGAGTCGTGCCGCCGCAACGTCGGGGTGATCGGTGACGAGGTCGCGGGGGAGTGCGCGTGCGGGGACGTGGAGCAGGCCCGTGCGCGCGAGTCGGTCGAAGGCGGTGCCTTCGTGGACAGCGATGTCGGCCATGACTTGGACGGCGCCGTTGAGCGCCGCGCCGATGTGGCGATCCGCGGTCGCGATGGGGACACGATCGCGATGGGCGTCGATAGGCGCGAGCTCGCCGAGCAGCCGGGCGGCCGCGACGATGTCGTCGCGGACGCTCGCGACGGGGGGCGCCAAGACCGCGAACTGGGAGAGCGCCCCGTGCAGGCGCTGCCAGACGCGGCCGTGCGCGACGAGGGCGCTAGGCCCGGTCAGTCCGACTGCGTCCGGTGTGGTGAGGTCGGCGCCGTGGAACGCGGCGGCGTGTGCGTGGACAGCAACGCCAAGGCCGGCCGTGAGCCGTAGGGAAGGCAGGACGTCGGAGTGGTCGGCGATGAGGTTCCAGACACCTTGGCGGAGCCGCACCATGCGGTCACTGAGCTCTGTCGCCGGGTCGTCGGTGCGGACGCGGCTCTGGGTCTGGCCAAGAGAGTTGAGGAGGGTCTCGGGGCGGCCCACGCCCTGAGTGGAGAGCTCGCGCGCGGCGTCGGCGAGGGCTTCGAACCCAGGCAGCTGCCTGGTGACGACGGTGCGGGGCACGCCAGCCTGGAGGGCACGGAGCGCGAGGGGATCCTCGTGTGCGAGCGCGGCCACGGCGAGGTGGCCGAGGTCGACGAGGCCCGCGTCGAAGCTCGCGGTCGTGGCCGCAGCTGCGTCCGGGCTCCGGGGTCGCCCGGCCGTCGAGAAGTGCGTTCCTACGAGGTCGGCGGCGGCGCGCAGGGCAAGAGCCGATCGTGCCCACGGTGTTGTCCCACTGCGGACTTGGGACGGGTGGGGCCTCGCTTCCCCGGTCACGGCTTCGAGCCGCGTGACGAGGTCGATCGAGGCACGCTCCACCGCCGGGAGACCGTCACGGTGTCGAGTCAGGCCGAGCCGGCCGAGTTGGGCCGGCCGCAGGAGGCGACGGCCGTGGGAGGCGATGGCGTCGAGGAGCCCGTGGAAGTCCCCGATGGCGTCGAGCGCCTCGTCCGGTGTCCAGAACCGGTCTGCTCGGAGGGTGGTAGAGCCCTCGCGCAGGTGCGTTGTCGCCTGCGCGAGGAGCTCGGCGTAGGTGGTCATGCCCACCGCCCGCTGATCTTCGCGCGACCTGTGATGAGTCGGGCCATCACGCGGGACAGGGCGGCCTGGGCGCCCAGGTCCGTCTCGACCTCCGCGAGGCCTGCCGCACGGTTCAGGGCGGAGGCGGCGAGCCGGTCGAGGACCTCACGCGCCTCCGGCACGTCCTCGAGCCGGAGCGCTCCGAACCGCACCGGTGCGGCTGCACCCCGGGTGTCCGGCCTGGCCCACTCGAGCTCGTCCTGAGCCTCGCGGAAGTCCATCGCCGCGTAGGAGATGGACACGCCCACGCCCAGGGGCACGGTCATCGCCATGTTGAGGGCGCCCATCGCCGCGGCGTGGGTGAGGGCCCAGATGCCGGACCAGCTCTGGTCCGCCTCGCTCAGCAGCGTTTCCGCGGAGTGGGTCCACGTCGCCGTCATCGCTTCCTCCTCAGTGGCCCTGCGACGTCGCCGTCGCTCCTGCCAAGAGGTGTGCCAGCGAACGTGCCAACCTCCGGGCTGGCGGCGAGGCGGGGCGAGCGCGCTGGGGGTGGACATCTGTCCAAGCCGTGGTCGGCTCGCCTACCGTGGGCTGCCATGGGCGACGTCGTGTATCTGGGCCGCAGTCAGCGGCCGCCCGTCACGACGATCGGAGAACCCATGCTCAGAGGGCACAACGCTCGCCTCGAGTTCGACCGCACGGACACCCACCACTTCGGTGACGAGCTCATCGAGACGTTGAAGGCGTACCACCCGGCCGTGTCACTGTCACAGCTCGGCCGCGTGCAGGCCGACGTGACCTTCGTCGCCCACGACATCCCGCACGCCGCCGACATGGCCATCGCCATCGCAGCCGAGGTCGGCGGCGTCTCTCTGGTCGCGCTGGAAGTCACTAGCACCGAGGACTTCGACCGGCTCTAGTCAGCGCCGCTTCCTGCGACGACGAGGTGGCTCCCGCCAGAGGGGCACAGCGCGCCGGTCTTTGCGAGCACGTGGCACGACGGAGATCGGGCGACCGACGTCGCTCCACGAGTGGCTTGGGCGGCTCGGCTACCGGCCAAGACCGTCAGTTCCCCTGCGTCGAGTCCGATTCGTGGCTGAAGTGACCGGCTTCGATCTTCGCCCGAGCTCGATCGAAGGCCGCCGCAGAGAGTCCAGGCGCGTCTCCATCGATTCTCGCCTTCTCAGTGGCGACGTGCGCGGGGAACCCCAGCCAGGATCCCGGATCAGGCTGTACGAACGGTGCAAGGTCGATGCGGATCATCTGTCGAGCCCGGACGCGGAGCGCGTTGAGTTCTCGGCCTGCGGTGAGGTGGCGCGTCTCCTTCTCCTGTGGCTTCAGGAACGTGAGCAGGCCGGCGGTAATGGCGGCTACAAGCGCGGCGGCCCCAGTGATGACCGGTGCGACTTCGGTGAGGACGGTGGCCGCAGCGAGGCTGGCGGCGATCGTAGACGTGAGCCCGAGCCGAAGGTTTGTTCGGGCAAGGGCCTCCGCTTCTGCGAAGTGCGCCTTCTCCGTCCAGAGGATGTCCTCGGAGAGGTCCTGGAGTTCTCGTGCGACTGCCTCACGCATGTCCTGTACGTCGTCTGCGGATGTCACCGGCGCCTCGGGTTGTCGTTGTTCGGGCTGCGGGAAGTGCCTGCCGCCGGTGTAAGCCGGCTCGATGTGGCTCCTGCGGGTACACCGGCCCCCGGGGAGTCGGCCAGGGAGACTCGGTGCCGTAGGGATGCAGGACGCTTGCTTGGGAATCGGGGTCGAGGCGGTCTGGTCCGTCGCCGTACCAGATGCGCGCGATCCGCCATTGCTCGTAGTAGACAAGCCATTCAAGAGCCCATGGGATGACGGTGTCCACGAAGAGCATCCCTGGGCGGAAGTCGCCGAGCTCTGAGACGCAGAGGTCGCCCGTATCGTAGACGTGGGGAAGGAGGCCGGCGTCATCCGACGTAAGGGCCGGCTCCATCACCCGGATCGAAGGGACCCTCGCGCGCTCAGCTTCCAGCCGCAAGAGGTAGCTGTCACATACCGGTAGTGGGCGCACGTGGCCTGTCCAGATGAGGCGCCCGGGGCTCAGGTCCACCGAACTCGCGGGAAAGGCCCTGAGGAGACAGAGCGCTTGAAGCGCGAGGTTGGGGTCACCGCGGTGTTCCACCGGCAAAGCCGTGTCCTCTCACTGGACGCGAGCCGGCTGGAGCCGAGGCAGCGGACGCTGTTGACGAGATGGTCAGCGCGCCGTCCGCCCCCATCCTCAGGGTCCTCTGCTGCCGAGCAGTGTCAAGGCTCCCGACGAGCGCCTGGTTCGCGCCCCGCATGAAGCGTGAGCCGAAAGTGGCCTGGAGCTCCGGGAGGACTTCGTGCAGTCCGGACTTCGACTCGAACGTGGCGAACGCGTTCTGCGCCGACCGGAGCCACGAGAAGAAGTGCTCGGCGCGCGAGGGGTCCTCCGCCCAGCTGTCGAGGAAGTTCTCCTCAGCCCTGATCC
>NZ_AXCW01000211.1 GCF_000603945.1 Actinotalea ferrariae CF5-4
CCCCGACACCGGGGGCCGTCCCGGCTCCCGAGGTCGCCCCGGCTCCCGCGCCCGAGCCGCCGTCGGCCGAGCTGGCCGCCCTGGCCGACGAGGCGTTCCTGTCCGCGGAGGGGCGCGAGCTGTTCTTCCGGGCACGGCCGGAGGTGCTCGGGGCGGCGTCGTTCGCGGGCCGGTGCGACCGCCACGCCCCGCGCTGGGCCCCGACCGGGGCGGTGGGCTGCTTCGACGGCCGGACCATCGTGGTCTACGCGCCGCCCGACCCTCGCCTGCGGGGGTTCGTCGTCGAGACGGTGGCGCACGAGACGCTGCACGCCGCGTGGGTGACGCTGGCACCCTCGGAGCGGCAGGCTCTGACCGGGGCGCTCGAGACCGCGCTCGCAGGGGTGCCCGGTGACGACCCGCTCCACGAGCAGCTCGCCGGGTCCGTGGGCTCCTCGCCCGAGAACCGCCCGACCGAGCTGTTCGCGTACGTCGGGACGCAGGTCTGGCAGGACGGGGGTCTCGCTCCGGAGCTCGAGGCCGTCTACGCGCGGTTCGTCGTCGACCGGGCCGCCCTGGTCACCGTCCACACCGGGTGGACCGGGACGCTGGACGTGCTGCGCGCGCAGGTCGAGGCCGCCGGGCAGGCGCTCGCCGGCCGGCAGGGGGCCGTCGCGCAGCAGCGCGCGCAGCTCGACGCCGACGCGGCGGCGGTGGCCTCCTACCGCGACGCGCTCGCCGAGGAGTCCGCGCAGGTCGCCGCGCTGCCGCCCGAGGAGCAGCAGCGCCTGCGGCTGTCCTGGCGCTGGTGGGACGGCACCGACCTGACCATGGCGCCTGCCGCCGAGACCCTGGCACGCGCGGCGGAGCTCCTGGCGCGCGACGACGCCGCCCTCACGGCCCGGGCCTCGGCGCTCGCCGCCGAGGAGTCCGCGGTCGCCGCGGAGCGGGCGCGGGTCGAGGCCCTCGTGGCGGACTACACGTCGCTCGAGGCCCAGCGGGACCCGGCGGCCGGCGCCTGACAGGCGTGGAGGGCTGCGGCCCTCAGGCGCGCGGGTGCGCCAGGCGGACGATCTCGCGCAGACCGTCCGTGCTGACGACCGCGGTGTGCGTCGCCAGGCCCGCCCAGCTGCGCCGGCGCGTCAGGTCCCCGACCGCCCAGTGGACGGCGTAGTTCGCGTGCCCGCGGCTGTCGACCGGCAGGGGCGTCACGCGCCAGGTCACCTCGACGCCGAGGGTCGGGTGCGTGCCGTGCAGGACGACCGTCCGTCGGTCGTGGGTGGTCACCGGTGCTGCCATCGTCCTCACCTCCTCCGTGAGAACGATCTGATCGACCGCGGCAGTCCCGCGATGATCGACGCGAGCGGGTGAACGTCCCGTGGCCGCCGGCGCAGCGCTGGCCGTCGGTCGCGCAGGGTGATGGGGTGGCAGCACGGTCCCCACCTTTCGGAGGTTCCCCATGCAGTACCGCACGCTGGGCCGCAGCGGCACGGTCGTCTCCACGCAGACCCTCGGCACGATGACCTTCGGCGCGGAGTCGGACGAGGAGACCGCCGGCGCGATCCTCACGGCGTTCGTCGAGGAGGGCGGCACCTGCGTCGACACGGCCGACGTCTACAGCGCAGGCGTCTCGGAGGAGATCATCGGCCGCTGGCTCGCGGCCCACCCGACCGACGCCGCGCAGCTCGTGGTGGCGACCAAGGGCCGGTTCCCGATGGGTGAGGGGCCGAACGGCGTCGGCCTGTCCCGCCGCCATCTCCGCGAGGCCCTCGACGCCTCGCTGCGCCGGCTGGGCGTCGACCACGTCGACCTGTACCAGCTGCACGCCTGGGACGCCCACACCCCGCTGGACGAGACGCTGCGCTTCCTGGACGACGCCGTGTCCGCCGGCAAGATCGCGTACTACGGCTTCTCGAACTTCCTGGGCTGGCAGCTCACCAAGGCGGTCCACGTCGCCCGCGCCCACGGCTGGGCGGCCCCGGTCACGCTGCAGCCGCAGTACAACCTGCTCGTGCGCGACATCGAGCACGAGGTCGTGCCCGCGGCGCTCGACGCTGGCATGGGCCTGCTCCCGTGGTCGCCGCTCGCCGGGGGCTGGCTGAGCGGCAAGTACCGGCGCGACGTCGACCCGACCGGCGCCACCCGCCTCGGCGAGAACCCGCAGCGCGGCATGGAGGCCTGGGCCGCGCGCAACGCGGACGAGCGCACCTGGCAGGTCATCGACGCCGTCGGCGAGGTGGCCGAGGGCCGCGGGGTGACGATGTCCCAGGTCGCGCTGGCGTGGCTCGCCGCCCAGCCCGCGGTGACGTCGGTGATCCTCGGCGCGCGGACGGTCGAGCAGCTCACCGACAACCTCGGCGCCGCGGACCTCGAGCTCACGACCGAGGAGCTCCGGCGCCTCGGCGACGCGAGCACTCCGCGGGTGGACGACTACCCGTACGGGGTCGCGGGCGTGCAGCAGCGGGACCGGAAGCTCACCGGCGGTCGCTGAGCGCCCTCAGCGGTCCCCCGCCCGGCGACGCTCGCGCCACGTCCGCCAGGCGTCGGTGGACCGCAGCGCCCACACCACCAGCAGCGGCTGGAAGAGCAGCCGGATCGCGCGTGCCGCGTCCGTGTCCAGGCCGAACCCGTCGGTGCGGGTGAGCAGCTGCGAGACGTTGCCGGGGAAGATCGCGACGAAGAACGCCGCCACCACCCAGCCCACGACCCAGCGGTCGCGCCGGGGTGCCAGGAGCAGGGCGAGGCCCAGGACGACCTCGACCCAGCCCGACACCACGACGACGACGTCGGGGTCCGCCGGGAACCACGGCGGCACCTGGGCCTGGAACTCCTCCCGCGCGACCGTGAGGTGGGTGGTGCCGGCGAACACGAGAACCCCACCGAGGGCGACACGGGCGACGGAGCGGGGGCTGATCACGGTCCCACTCTGCCCCACGGTGCCGAGGTGCCCAGGACTGCCGGTCAGAGCAGGGGCGCTCCGTGCCCGACGGTGAGCGGCTCGCCGACCGCCTGCGCGCCGTCGGCCGTCTCGACGTAGCGGTGCGCGACGACGACGCTCGGCTGCCCCGGCTCGGACGCCTCGACGAAGAGTGCGTCCTCGCGGCGGCCCTCCCCCGTCAGGTAGCCGTCCCACGCCACCGCCACGCGGACCGCGCCGGAGCCCCGGGCATGGCGGCGCGCGTGCTCGACGGCCTCGCCCAGCTCGCCGGCGAACCGGTGCAGCGACCGCCCCTCCGCGGTCTCCAGCAGCGTGAACGGGACGAGCGGCCCACCCTCCGGCACGACCGACCGGACCGCGTGCGCGAGGGCGAAGGACGCGAGCTCGTGGACCTGCGCCGACGGCTCCGCGCCGAGCGCCAGGAGCCGACCGGTCACCCACTCGACGAACTCGGGGATCCAGGCGCGCTCGCCGGCCGCCCACCGCTGGCCGACGGAGCTCGTCGGGAACACCGTCGGACCCACCGGAGGCGGCAGGACGATCGCCAGCTCGGTCGAGCCGTCCTCCGTGACCCCCGCCCAGCGTGCGCCCGGCACCCGCGCGCAGATCGCGTCCCCCACCGCGACCCCGATCGCGTTGATGACACCGTTCGGGTCGAACCGGCCCGACGGCGGCGCGGCGAGCCAGGCGTCGAGGGCGTCGTCGTAGACGCGTCCGACGGCGACCGGGTCGAGGTCGACGCCCCCGCCCGGCAGGGAGGCGCGGAGGTCGGCCACCCACGCCAGCTCGGCCGGGTTCAGCGCGAGGACCTGCGGGGAGGACCGGACCGGTTCCGTGCCGTGCGTGTCCCCGTCACGCCCAGCCCGCCGTCGGAAGATGCTCATGCGTGACTGTCGGCCACAGCCACCCGTGACTGAGCGACCGGGAGCAGCGGATGTCGGTGGGCGTCGCTAGCGTCGCGTCATGCACGAGACGCCGGCCGAACTCGCCGAGCTCCAGACCCTGCTCGACTCCTCCCTGTCCCGGTCCACGGGTCACCTGCGCTCGATCGTGGAGGGTCGCACCATCACGGCGGAGCAGCTCACGGCGGTCCTCACCGGGATGTGCACGCTGGCCCTCGCGACCGTCACGGCGGGCGGCGAGCCGCGCGTCAGCGGGGCGGACGGGCACTTCCTGCACGGTCGGTGGGTGTTCGGGACGGCTCGGACGGCCGCGAAGGCGCGGCACCTTGCCGCCCGTCCGGCGGCCAGCGTCGCGCACCTGCGCGGCGAGGACCTCGGCGTCTTCGCCCACGGCACGGTCGAGGAGCTGAACCCGCTCGGCGGCGAGACGGTCGCGGACTGGCCCGAGGTGCTGGCGTACCTCCAGGGGCACTACGGCGCGGACGCCTTCGACTGGGAGGCCGACGTCGTCTACTACCGGCTCCGGCCGCACTGGATGACGGTCTACGCCCCGGACCTGGGCGTGCTCGGGGCGCCGTAGCGCGGCGGACCGTCCGGGTCGGGGACGGACGGGTCCCCTCAGTCGTCGATCGCCTCGACGCCCTGCCGCCGGAGCTCCTCGACCCGGTCGCGCATGTGCTGGAGCACCTCGGGCGGGTGCCCCTGCCAGTCCTCGACCTCCCCGACCACCCGCAGCGGATGTCGCGTCCGGTAGGAGCGCGTGGGGTTCCCCGGGAACCGCTGGTCCGTGAGGTTCGGGTCGTCCTCGATGGGCCCGGTCGGCTCGACCCGGTAGATCCGCCCGCGCCCCTCGCCGACGGCGAGCTCCGCTCCCCAGGTGGCCGCGTCCAGCGTGGCCGTGAGGTAGACGTGGTGGGCACTGCGGCCCGCACCGAAGTTCGACCGCCGGCCCGGCTCGATCAGGTCCCCGACCCGCAGGTCCGCCTTGGTCCCGTGGAAGAACGGCCCCGGGTCGAGGCCCGCCGAAGCCGGCGGCTCGCTCATGACCGCAGCGTCCTCGGAGCCGCGGAGGCGTGTCAACAACCCGGCCCGGAGCCGGACGGTGCCGTCGTGGCACAGTGGCGCCACCGCGCCGGGACCCTGCACGCCAGGCGACCGGAGCGCCGCACCGAAACGGGAGGGACGCATGACGACCCGCGACGCCGTCCTCGTCGTCGACGTCGCGAACGTCGTCGGGGCCCGGCCGGACGGCTGGTGGAAGGATCGCGCGGGCGCCGCCGAGCGGCTCATGGTCCAGCTCGTGGGTCTGGGCGACGGCGCCGACCCGGACGTCGCGGGGCGTCGCGTCGTGGTCGTCCTCGAGGGTCGTGCGGTCGACGCGAGCCCACCGCCGGGGGACCGGCTCCAGGTCGTGCGGGCGCCGCGGGACGGGGACAGCGCCGTGGTCGACGTCGTCGCCGCGCACCCCGACGACGACGTCCTCGTGGTCACCTCCGACCGCGGGCTCCGCGAGCGCGTCGAGGCGCTGGGTGCCCGGACGCGCGGGGCCGGGTGGCTGCGGGAGATCATCGACCGATGACCCCCGAGACCCGTGACCACGACGTCGTCGTCTTCGGCGCCACCGGCTTCGTCGGGGCGCTCACCGCGGAGCACCTCGCCGAGCACGCCCCGGCGGGGACACGCGTCGCCCTGGCAGGCCGCTCGCGGGAGAAGGTCGAGCGGGTACGCGATCGGCTGCCGGAGCGTGCGCGAGCCTGGCCCGTGCTCGTGGCCGACACGTCCGACGCGTCCTCCCTCGCCGCCATGGCGGGCTCGGCGCGCGTCGTCGTCAGCACCGTCGGGCCCTACCTGCGCCACGGCCTGCCGGTGGTCGAGGCGTGCGCGCGGGCGGGGACCCACTACGCCGACCTGACCGGCGAGGTGCCGTTCGTCCGCGACGCCATCGACCGGTGCGACCACCTCGCGCGGGCGACCGGGGCGCGGCTCGTCCACGGCTGCGGGTACGACTCCGTCCCCTCCGACCTCGCCGTGCTCACCCTGCACCGCCAGG
The DNA here is from genome assembly GCF_000603945.1 of Actinotalea ferrariae CF5-4. Classification (GTDB taxonomy): domain Bacteria; phylum Actinomycetota; class Actinomycetes; order Actinomycetales; family Cellulomonadaceae; genus Actinotalea; species Actinotalea ferrariae. Next base: position 5,870 of record NZ_AXCW01000211.1, read on the forward strand.
TCACCGCCGACGACGCCGGCTCGCTCGGCCACGTCCTCACCGTCGCCCGGGCGCGGGGCGGGGTGAGCGGCGGGACGATCGCGTCGATGCGCGGGCTCGTGGAGCTCGCGGCGAGCGACCCCTCGGCGCGCCGGCTGCTCGGCGACCCCTTCTCGCTGAGCCCCGACCGCGAGGCCGAGCCGGTCACCCGCCAGCCGTCGGACTCCCCGGGCCCGGGGCGGCTGAGCGACGGGCGCTGGCACGCGCCGTTCCCCATGGCGTCGGTGAACTCGCGCATCGTCCGCCGCTCGAACGCGCTGCAGGACTGGGCCTACGGGCGGCACCTGCGCTACGGCGAGGTCAGCGGGACCGGGCACGGGCCACGGGGCGCGGCCCGGGCCGTCGCGGTGACCGCAGGCCTCGCCCTGGCCGCCGGTGCCTTCGCCTTCCCGCCGACGCGCGCCCTGCTCGACCGCGTCCTGCCGTCGCCCGGGCAGGGCCCCGACGAGCAGAGCCGCACCTCCGGCTGGTTCCGCATGGACGTCCGCGCCGTGACGACGACGGGCCGCCGGTACCACGCCGTCGCCGCCGGACCGGGCGACCCGGGGTACGCGGCGACGGCGGTCATGCTCGGCCAGTCCGCCCTGGCACTCGCGCACGACGGCGACCGGCTGCCGGACCGCATGGGATCCCTCACCCCGGCGACGGCGCTCGGCGCGGTGCTGGTGGACCGGCTGCGCGCCGCGGGCCACACCTACGACGCCGCCGAACGGCCCTGTCCGCCGCAGTGATCACCGCGGTAGCGTGAGGGTCTGACCTGCGCCGATGGAGGGGGATCCCATGAGCGAGCAGCCCGAGAGGTCGTTCAAGGCCGTGTCGTGGCCCGGGACCGGGGGCGGTGCGGGCAACGCCGCCGTCGCCGTCTCCGCGCCCGTCGGGGCGGTGAGCCGCAAGGACCGCGAGCGTGCCGCGCGGACGACCCTCGAGCCGGACGGCCCGTCCGGTGTGGCCCTGCTCTCCCAGACGCCGGGGAGCGCGCTGCTGCAGCGTCGGACCGCCGCGAGCGAGTGGGAGACGCTCTCGACCGAGCCGGCGTCCCGCCAGGGACGCACGCCGATCGCGCTCCCGCAGGACACATCGACCCGGACGTACCGCGTCGTCTTCTCGCCGAAGAACCCGAACCTCACGTCATGGGTCTCGGAGCCGTTCGACCGCTGAGCCACGGCACCGCCACGCACCGACTACCAGGGGAAACCATGGACGACCAGCCGCAACGCGCCACGCACGCCGCCCAGGTGCCGATGAACTCCGGTCCCGGCATGAGCGCCTCCTTCGGGGTCGCCGCGCCGGTCGGCGCGGTGAGCCGGAAGGACCGTGAGCGGGCTAACAGGACCGCCCTGCGCCGCGAGGGACAGGGCCTGCTCCTCCGCACGGCCCTGCCCGGCACCGTGCTCCTGCAGCGGCAGGACGCGGACGGCTGGGAGACCGTCACCCGGAGGGCGGCGTCACGTCTGGGCCGCACCCGGCTCGCGCTGCCGGACGACGCCGCCGCCGCGACGTACCGGGTCATGTTCTCCCCGAAGAACGGGAACATCCCGTCCTGGGTGTCGCCGGTCGTCGACGCCTGAGCCCTGATCCACCGGTCT
>NZ_AXCW01000212.1 GCF_000603945.1 Actinotalea ferrariae CF5-4
CGCGCGGCGGGGCTGCTCGCCGCGACGGTGACCTCCGCCGCGTCCGGGTTCGGGTACGCCGTCGGGGGGCCGCTCCTGCTGTTCGGGGCGACCGCGCTGGTCGTCGTCGTCGTCGCGCTGGCCGCCGTGCCCCTGCTCCGCACCCGGCGGACGGCCGGCACGCAGGGCACGCACGGCACGACTGCCGGAGTGCTCGAGGGGAGCCCGGCGGCGGCCGCGAGCATGCCGGCGGGCACGGTTCCGAGGAGGTCGGCCGCGCTGTGCGCGGCGGCGACGGGCGGTTCACCGATCCCGCGGTGACTCCTCGGGGTGGTCCGGGGGGATCTCCCGGCGGACCGCCGCGAGCGCCGGCCGGTGCCGCGGCAGGGCGACCTCGTCGAGGTCGTCGAGCATGGCGCGCAGCCGCACCGGGATCTGCAGGGAGTCGCGCCCCCAGTGGGCGATCTCCCGGACGGCGAGCTGCAGGAGGTCCGCCACCGTCTGCGGTCGGTGCACGACCCGCAGGCGGCCCTCGTCGTCGACCAGCCGCGCGGGCGGGTCGTACCGCTGCACGGCGAGCCGCAGGGCCCGGTGCTCGGCGTCGACCACCTGGCTCGCCGTCGTCGGGTCGTTGACGGCCGGGGACAGCGCGCGCTCGGCGATGTCGACGAGCTTGCGCAGGCCGAACGCGGGGTCCTGGCCCACCCCCCGCTCCCGCGCGAGCACGACCGCCTTGCCGACGTCCTCGACGAGCTCGTCCGTCAGGGCGGCGTGCGACCCCGCGCGCACGACGGCGACGCGGCCGCCCTCCGGCAGGAACTCACCCATCTGCCGCACGACCTCGATGAGCACGTCGTGCTCGGCGGCGATCCGCAGGAGCCCGTCCAGGTCGACCTCCCGCAGGTGGCCCGAGCGGTCGCCGACGGTGACCGTGCGCGCGGCGGGGCGCGGCGGGCCGTCGTCGGCGGGCTCGTCCGGCGGCTCCTGCGGGTAGAGGCGGCCGACGACGTCCCGTGCCTCGTCGGCGGTGCCGAGCACCACCTGGGAGACGCGGATCGAGTTGGTGATGTGCTGGATGAAGGCGAGGAAGAACCCCACGCTCGCCAGCACGAAGAGGAAGGCCGCGGTGACCGACGTCTGCGGGACGAAGGCCTGGAGCTCGTCGCTCTCGCCCCGAACCGAGCGCAGCACCGTGAGCGCGTAGACGAAGGTGCCCGTGAAGACGCCGAGCGTGGACTGGGTGACCCGGCTGTCGAGGAACGACCCCAGCACGCGGGGCGTGAACTGGCTGCTGGCCAGCTGCAGCACCACCATCGTGATGGAGAAGACGAGGCCGGTGACCGAGATCATCGCCGAGGCGATGGTGCTCAGCAGCGAGCGGGCGCCGTCCGGGCCGCCCTGGAACAGCCACGGCACCGAGGCGCTCAGGGAGCGGTCCAGCGCCGGCAGCGCGACGGCGAGCACACCGGAGGCGACCGTCAGGACGACGGGGAGCACCCAGAAGGGCTGCCACACACGCTGCCAGGCGCTCTCCCGGGGCGGTCGGTAGCGGGGGGCGGACACGGTGGGCGCTCCTCGGGTCGGTGTCCTCGCAGCCTGGCGCGTCCGGCGGAGCCGCGCATCCGGGGGCCCGGGCGACGCGGTCACCGGCGGGGACGCCGCGAGGGCCGGGGCGCGTGCCCCGGCCCTCGCGGTCGATCCGGCTCAGAGCCGGGACTCGGTGCCCGACTGCCCCTCGGTCGGGTCGACGACGCCCGTGCGGGCGTCCGGTGCGACCGGGGTGCTCGGGTCGCCGCGGTGGAGGTCCCCGGCCTCGACCCCGATGGGCGTGGCCGGGTCGAAGGGCGCGTCGTCCGGGACGGCCGTCGTGGCCGCGCCCGAGTCCGAGTCCTTGCCGGTCGCCGAGGCGATCGCGGCCACACCGGCGGCCGCCAGGCCGAGGCCGGCCGCGGCGGCCTTCTTCGAGATCCCCGCCTTGCCGGAGTCGCCACGGGAGGCCGCGGCGTCGTCGGTGTCCGGGGTGCCGGTGTGGCCTGCGGTCGCGATCGCGCCCCGCCAGGCGCCGCTCGCGTAGCCCTCGTCCTCGATGAAGGCCTTGAAGCGCTCGAGGTCCTTCTCGGCGGTCCGCCCGATGACGCCGAGGGCGTCACCGGCCTTCTCGACGAGGCCCTCGGGCTCGTAGTCGAGCGACAGGTGCACCCGCGTCTGACCGCCGCCGAGGTCCTCGAAGCGGACCGCGCCGGCGTTGGTCGCACCCTCGCTCGCCGCCCACGCGACCTCCTGGTCCGGGACCTGCTCGAGGATGTCCGCCTCCCACTCGCGCTTGACGCCGCCGATCTCGGCGACCCAGCGCAGCCGGCTGTCGCTGAGCTGCTCGACCTTCTGGACCCCGCTCATGAAGTGGGGGAACTCCTCGAACTGCGTCCACTGGTTGTA
>NZ_AXCW01000213.1 GCF_000603945.1 Actinotalea ferrariae CF5-4
GCCACGGACACGGGCACGTTCACGATCAGGGACTTCTCGACCTGGGTCGTCACGGTCCACTCCTCACGTCGGGTGTGCCGGGGCCGCTGTGGCAGCCCCCTTCCGTCCAGCATGCGGGCCGGTTCTCGGTTGTGCGCGGCGGGACCGTTGCCGAACCGCAACGCACGCCCGTTGACACGTCCCCGCCGCCGGAGGACCGTGCGAGTCGTGGACCCATAACAGGACAAAAAGGTTGGTGGCATCATGCGCCGTCCACTGCTCTCGCTCCTCGCCGCCGTCGCCATGCTGCTGGGGCTGACGGTCGTCGCGGCCCCCGCCGCGTCGGCCCACCCCTACTGCGGCCAGGTCTGGGGATCGCTCGCCGAGCGCGACCCGGACATGTCGGCCGCCCAGGTCACGAACATCCGCGCCGGCCGGCACGCCTGCTTCGACCGGCTGGTCCTCGACGCCGACGGTCCCATCGAGGGGTACTCGGTGCGGTACGTCGACGCGGTCGTCCAGGACGGGTCGGGCTTCGAGGTCCCGGTCCGCGGCGGCGCCCGGCTGCAGGTCGTCGCCCACGCGGGCGTCATCGCCACCGACGCGTTCTTCCTCCCGGACGGGCGCCTCGTGAACACCTCCGGGTACCGGACCTTCCGCGACGTCGTCTGGGCCGGCAGCTTCGAGGGCATGACCTCCGTCGGTCTGGGCGTGCGCGCCCGGCTCCCGTTCCGCGTGTTCGTGCTCGACGGTCCGGGCGACGGCTCGCGGCTCGTCGTCGACGTCGCGCACCGGTGGTGCGCGCCGGGCCACAGCCGCTGCTGACCGCGCGACTCTCCGGGGGCGGCGCCGGCCCGGCGGGTCAGCCCGGCGGGTCAGCCCGGCGGGTCGGGCCGGCGGGTCAGCCCGCCTCGGGGTCGACGTGCTCGAACCGCCCGTTGCGGAACGCGTCCACGAACAGGGCGTGGTCCGCACGGGCGCGCTCCCCGTACGTCATGCCGAACTCGACGACGTCCTCCACCAGCTCGTCCTCGGCGCCCGAGACGACGTCGGCGATCGCGTCCTCGGTCTGGAAGTCGACGAGCGGCACGTCCGGGCTGTCCACGTCGGACACGCAGTGCACCTTGGCGGTCGCCCGGCCGAGCTGCTCGAGGACCTCCGCGAGCTCGTCGGGCTCCGACAGCGCCTCCCAGTCCAGGTCCGCCTCGTACGGGGACAGCTCCTTGACCACGAACCCGACGCCGTCCTGGGGGCCGCCCTCCATCCGCGTCCACCCCAGCCACGGGTCCGGGTGCGCCTGGAGGGTGCGCTGGGAGACGGCGGTCCGGTGGCCCTGGTGCTCGAAGTACCGCTCGGCCTCCTCGTCCGGGGCGACCCGCCCCGCGGCCGGCACCGCGCCCTGCTTCATGCTCAGGACGACGTCGTTCTCCAGCGCCTGGGTGTGCCCCTCCACGAGGAGGTTGTAGGCCTGGAGCCCGGCGCTGCCGATCCCGAAGCCGGACGCCCCGACGACGTCCTTGAGCTCGTAGGTCAGGCTGCCCAGGCGCTTGGACCCGGGCAGGGTCTCGACGTAGGCCTCGTAGGCCCGGACGCCGGCGTCCCGCTCCTCGTCCTCCAGGACCCGCAGGTGGGGCGACTCCCGGAACCGGCGCCGGTAGTCCTCGATCACGGTGACCTCGTCGAGGAGACCGACCCGCGTCTTCAGCTGGGCCTCGAGCAGGGCGTCGTGGACGGCCCCGCGGGCGGTGCCCAGCCGCAGCGACCACTCGTGGTCCCGATCGCTCTCGACGAAGTGGTGGACCTGGTCCAGGTAGGCCCGCAGGTACACCTCGATGAGCCGGCGGATCACGGCGTCGGGCAGGGCCTTGGTCCAGCCCAGGACCGCGAGGCTCGCCGCCATGCGGCGCAGGTCCCACGTGAACGGGGCGAGGTAGGCCTCGTCGTAGTCGTTGACGTCGAAGACGAGGACGCCGTGCCCGTCCATGGAGGTGCCGAAGTTCTCCGCGTGCAGGTCGCCCTGGATCCAGACCCGGCCGGTGCGCTCGTCGGCCCAGCGGTCCTCCGTGCCGACCAGGTCGACGTAGAAGAGGCACGCGGTGCCCCGGTAGAACGCGAAGGGGTCGGCGGCCATGGCGCGGAACTTGCGGCGGAAGGCGCGCGCGTCCGCGTCGATGAGGTCCCGGAAGGCGTCGCTCAGCACGTCGACGATCTGTCCGCTGCGCTGCTCGTCGGAGCTCATGCCCCGGACGCTACGCGCGGCTGATCGGGCGCGCCCCCGCTCGCACGCCTCTCCGCTCCCTCGAGGTGGACGGCCCTGTCACACCGCGGGGCGCGACGCCTTGCCGTCCAGCCAGAGCGTGTCGGAGGCGTCGCGGTGGACGCCGTCCGTGCCGACGTGCTTCGTGCTGATCCCCGGGCCCTTGCTGATGACGTGCCACAGAGCCATGGCGTGACCGCGGCCGAGGCCGTAGTCCTCGGCCAGCCACGCGACGACGTCGGCGGCCTCGGGGCGGGGCGCCGTCACCCACCAGCCTCGCTCCAGACCCGGTGGGCGCGGGTCAGGGCGGGGTCAGGGCGCGCAGGTCCGCCTGGATGCGGGCGTGCCGCTCGAGGAACGTGCGCTCGTCGAGGCGCTTGCGGCGCAGCCAGCCGGTGACCTCGTCGTTGCACTTGCTGGCGTTGCACGACGCGCAGGCCGGGGCGATGTTCTCCAGGGTGTACCGGCCGCCGCGGGAGATCGGCAGGACGCAGTCGCGCTGCAGCGGGACCCCGGTCGCGCCGCAGTAGGCGCACCCGCCCCAGGCCTCGACGAGCGCCGCCCACTGCTCCGGGTGCAGGTCGTGCTCGACGGCCGCCATCCGACGACGGCGCCGCCGGGCGTACCGGGTCCGCCGGCTCGGGCTCGCGGGCATGGTCGCAGGCTAGCCACGGCCGGGGCCCTCACCCGTCAGGCGCGACCGGGACGCCCCGCGAGCACGTCCTCGACCCAGGCGGCGAGCGCGTTGACGGCGGGCGCGGTGAGCCCGTGGCCGCCCGGGTCCAGGTGGGTGCGGGCGACCGCGCCGGACTCGCCGGTGACGTAGGCCCACGTGCGGTCAAGGAGGTCCGCGGGGATGACCACGTCCGTGGCACCGCGCGCGAGGAAGACGGGCACGCGCTCCAGGTGGCCGGGCGTGACGGGCACGCCGGCGTCGAAGGGCAGCGTGCCGTGCAGGACCGCCGCACCGGCGAACCGCTGCGGGTCGTCCAGGACGAGGCCCCCGGCGAAGGCCGCACCGCCGCTGAACCCGACGAGGACGACGGGCCGACCCGCCGGCGCCACCGTGTCCAGCCACTCCCGGAACCACGTCAGGGTGCTGCGGAGGGACTCCGCCACGGGGCGCCCGATCCCCCGGTTGGCGAACCAGGCGTACCCGCCGTTCTCCGCGATCGGCGCGCGGACGGCCGCGTACGACGCCGTCGGCGGGAGGTACCGGGCCAGGCCGAGGATCCCGGACTCGTCGGCGCCGCGGCCGTGCAGGAGGACGACGAGGGGGCGGGTGTCGTCGTCGTCCGCCCACGCGACGGTGGGCTCGGGGAAGGCGGTCACGGAAGGCTCCTGGGGCTGCGGGGGCGGGTCGAGCACGGCGCGACGTCCCGGACCTGGTCGCGGTCCGGGACGTCGCGGGTGGGCGGGCGCGCCGGTCGGGACGCGGGCCCCGTCTGGTCAGGCCTGGAGGGCGAAGCCCCCGGTCCACGCCGTCTTGCCGGCGGCGGCGAGGGTGATCTGGAGGAAGCCGACGGCCTCGAGCTCGCGGGCCCGACGCAGGGAGCCGGCGTCGACGGCGCGCAGGCCGGCACCCGTGACGACGTCCGCGACCTGGGCCTTGGCGTCGGCGTCGTCCCCCGCGAGCAGCACCGTCGTGAGCTGGTCGCCGGCGACACCGGAGGCGAGCGTGGCGGCGAAGTTCGTGTTGAAGGCCTTCACCACGCGCGACGACGGCAGCGCCGCGGCGATCTCGGCCGTGGCCGAGGAGTCCGCCGGGACCGTGAGGGAGTCGAAGGTCTCGAAGTCGAGCGGGTTGGTGATGTCCACGACGACCTTGCCGGCGAGCTGGTCGGCGCGCTGGGCGAGCACGTGCTCCACGGCCGGGTAGGGCACCGCGAGGACGACGACGTCGCCGGTGACGGGGGTGCCGGCGTCCTGGCTGCCGAGCAGCTGGACGGCGTGGCCGGCCTTCTCGACGAGGCCCGCGATGGCCGAGCCCATGTTCCCGGTCCCGAGGATGCTGACGGTGCTCATGGCGTTCTCCTTGCTGTCGGGCGCTCGTGGCGCCGAGGCTTTAGTTGTTGCTACAACTGAACCCTAGCAGGCAGTTGGTTGTTCCAACAACCTCAGGCAGAATGCTCGCCATGGAGACGAGGTGGCTGACCCGTGAGGAGCTCGCGGCGTGGGTGCGGCTGGCAGCCGTGCTCGAGCTGCTGCCGGGGCGGCTGGACCAGCAGCTCCGCCGCGACGCCGAGCTGACCAACTTCGAGTACTACGTGCTCGCGATGCTGTCCGAGGCGCCCGAGCGCACGCTGCGCATGACGGGGCTGGCGGCGCAGACCAACGCGACGCTCCCCCGCCTCTCCCACGTGGTGCGCCGGCTGGAGGAGCGCGGCCTGGTCGAGCGCTTCCCGTGCGCCGACGACGCCCGCGCCACCAACGCGCGGTTGACCGCGGAGGGGTGGCGCACCGTGCAGGAGTCCGCACCCGGGCACGTCGCGACGGTGCGCGAGCTGGTGGTCGACGCCCTGACCCCCGAGCAGGTCGCGCAGCTCAAGGAGATCACCGACGCACTCCTGCAGCGCCTGGACCCCACCGGCCGGATGAGCGACGTCTACCGCCGCCACGACGAGCCCGCCTGACCGCGGCCCGTCTGCCTGACCGCAGGCACGACACACCTGCCGCTCCTGCCCGCCGGCCCTGCCCCCC
>NZ_AXCW01000214.1 GCF_000603945.1 Actinotalea ferrariae CF5-4
GGGCCTCCCGGGCCCGGGAGGCCCGGGCCGGTGTCGGCGCCCGTGATCGGTGCGGTCGTGCCGGGGCGGGGATGGCGGCGGCCCCGACGCCCCGCGCCGGGCTCAGGCCTCGACGACCACCGGGATGATCATCGGGCGTCGGCGCAGGCGGTTCGACACCCAGCGGCCCACCACCCGGCGCATCACCTGCTGGAGCTGGTGGTTGTCGGCGTTGCCGCCCATCGCCACCTCCTCCAGGGCCCGGGCGACCTCGGGCAGGACGTCGGCGAACACCGACTCGTCCTCGGCGAACCCCCGGGCGTGGATCTGCGGGCCGGCCACGACCTTGCCCGTGGCCGAGTCGACCACGGCGAAGATCGAGATGAAGCCCTCCTCGCCGAGGATCCGGCGGTCCTTGAGCTCCGCGTCGGTGATGGTGCCGACGCTGGAGCCGTCGACGTAGACGTAGCCGCACGGGACGGCCCCCACGACGGACGCCCGGCCGTCGACGAGGTCCACCACCACGCCGTCCTCCGCGAGCACGACCCGGTCGGCAGGGACCCCCGACCGCACCGCGATCGCACCGTTCGCGACGAGGTGACGCACCTCGCCGTGCACCGGCATGACGTTGCGCGGACGCAGGATGTTGTAGCAGTAGAGGAGCTCGCCGGCGCTCGCGTGGCCGGACACGTGGACGCGGGC
>NZ_AXCW01000215.1 GCF_000603945.1 Actinotalea ferrariae CF5-4
CCCAGCCGCATGAGCCCGTTGATGACGCGGAACACGGCGTTCTCGTTGCCCGGGATCATCGAGGAGGCGAGCACGACCGTGTCCCCCGGCCCGACCAGCACCCGGTGGTCGCGGTTGGCCATGCGGGACAGCGCGGCCATCGGCTCGCCCTGCGAGCCGGTGCACATGAGGACCACGCGCTCCGGCGGCAGGTCGTCCACCTGCTTGACGTCCACCAGCACGTCGTCGGGCACCGTGAGGTAGCCGAGGTCCGCCGCGATCCCCATGTTGCGCACCATCGAGCGTCCCACCAGCGCGACGCGGCGGCCGTGCGCGTGGGCCGCGTCGAGCACCTGCTGCACGCGGTGCACGTGGGAGGCGAACGAGGCGACGATGACCCGCTTCTCCGCGCCCGCGAGGACGGCGTCGAGGACCGGGCCGATCTCCCGCTCGTGCGCGGTGAAGCCCGGGACCTCGGCGTTCGTGGAGTCCACGAGGAAGAGGTCGACGCCCTCCTCCCCCAGTCGGGCGAACGCGCGCAGGTCCGTGATCCGGCCGTCCAGGGGGAGCTGGTCCATCTTGAAGTCGCCGGTGTGCAGCAGCAGCCCGGCGCCGGTGCGCACGGCGACGGCGAGCGCGTCGGGGATCGAGTGGTTCACCGCGACGAACTCGCAGTCGAACGGCCCGAACGTCTCCCGCTGGCCCTCCTTCACGGCGTACGTGAACGGGGTGATGCGGTGCTCCTTGAGCTTGGCCTCGACGAAGGCCAGGGTCAGCTGCGAGCCGACCACCGGCAGGTCCGGGCGCAGGCGCAGGAGGTAGGGCACGGCGCCGATGTGGTCCTCGTGACCGTGCGTGAGGACCACGGCCTCGATGTCGTCCAGGCGGTCGGCGATGTGGTCGAAGTCCGGGAGGATGAGGTCGACCCCGGGCTGGTGGTCCTCCGGGAAGAGCACCCCGCAGTCGATGACGAGCAGCCGGCCCTCGTGCTCCAGCACGGTCATGTTCCGGCCGATCTCCCCCAGGCCGCCCAGCGCCACGACGCGCAGCGCGCCCGGCAGCAGGGCGGGGGGCGGGCCGAGCTCGGGGTGCGGGTGGGACATCAGGCGTCCGCCTCCAGGAGGCCGGCCGCCACGAGCGCGGTGCGGACCGCGGCGACCTCGTCGGCGTCCGCCGGGACCTGCGGCAGGCGCAGGGCGGGGCTCGGGATGACGCCGAGCAGCCACAGCGCGAGCTTCGACCTCAGGGCGCCGTTGCCGCTCCCGCAGATGATGTCGATCGCGGGCAGCTGCCGGACCAGGGCCTCGCGCGCCGCCGCGAGGTCATCGGCGTCGACCGCCCGGACCATCGCGGCGATGTGGTCCCCGACGAGGTGACCGGCCATGCTCACGACGCCGACGGCCCCGTGGGCCAGGAACGGCAGCGTGAGCGGGTCGTCCCCGGAGTACCACGCCAGGCCCGTCCGCAGCGTCGCCCGCAGCGCCCCGAACACGTCGCCCGTCGCGTCCTTCACGGCGACGATCCGGTCGTGCTCGGCCAGTCGGTCCAGGGTCGCGTCCGCGTACCGCACGACGGTGCGGGCCGGGACGTCGTAGAGCATGACCGGCAGGTCGGTGGCGTCGGCGACGGCGACGGTGTGCCGGTAGATGCCCTCCTGCGAGGGCCGCGAGTAGTACGGGGTCACGACGAGGAGCCCGTGCGCGCCGGCGTCGGCGGCCTGCTGCGCCATCCGCACCGCGTGGGCCGTGTCGTTGGAACCGGCACCGGCCACGACGACGGCGCGGTCCCCGACCGCGTCCACGACCGCCCGGACGAGGTCGGCCTTCTCCGGCGCGTGCGTCGTCGGGGCCTCCCCCGTCGTGCCGTTGAGCACCAGGCCGTCGTGGCCGTGGTCCACGAGGTGGCGGGCCAGGGCGGCGGCCGCGTCGAGGTCGACGGCGCCGTCGTCGGTCATCGGGGTGACCATCGCGGTGAGGACGGCCCCGAACGGGCGGTGGGCAGTGGTCGGCGCCATGGCCGACAAACTACCGCCGCGCACCGACCGGCGTCCGGCCGGACCACCGTGCGAACGGGCCGCCGCCGGCACGGCGTCCGGCACGGGCGGCGCGCTGGTCGGCGGGCCGGTCAGCGGCGCGCGTAGGTCCGGAACCGGTGCCGCACGCCGGCCGTGGACTCCGCCCAGCCGGTCGTCGGCTCGACGGCCACCTCCGCCCAGCGCTCGGGGTCCACCGCGGGCGCCGAGGTGTCGCCGGCGGCGTCCAGGTCGAGCTCGGTGACCTCGAGCCGGTCGGCCACCGGCTCGAAGGCCCGGTACACCTGGCCCCCGCCGATGACCCACGCATCGCGCCCGCCGACGGCGTCCAGCGCCTCCTCGACCGACGCGACGACGCGCGCACCGGCCAGCCGCAGCCCCGGTCGGCGGCTCAGCACGAGGTTCTCCCGGTCCGGGAGCGGCCGGAACCGCTCGGGCAGGGAGTCCCAGGTGGCACGCCCCATGACGACGACGTGGCCGCGGGTCGCGGCGCGGAAGTGGGCCAGGTCCTCCGGGACGTGCCACGGCATCGTGCCGTCACGGCCGATCACCCCCCGGCGCGCCTGGGCCCAGATCATCCCGAGCACCGCCGTCACACCGCCACGGGCGCCTTGATGGCGGGATGGTGGCGGTAGTCCACGACCTGCACGTCCTCGAGGGTGTACGCGTCGATCGACGCGGCCCGCCGCAGCTCGAGGCGGGGCCAGGGGTACGGCTCGCGGGACAGCTGGTCGGTGACCTGGTCGACGTGGTTGTCGTAGACGTGGCAGTCGCCACCGGTCCAGATGAGCTCGCCCACCTCGAGGTCCGTCTGCTGGGCGACCATGTGGGTGAGCAGCGCGTAGCTGGCGATGTTGAAGGGCACCCCGAGGAAGAGGTCGGCGCTGCGCTGGTAGACCTGGCACGACAGCCGGCCGTCCGCGACGTGGAACTGGAAGAACGCGTGGCACGGCGCCAGGGCCATGCGCGGGATGTCCGCGACGTTCCACGCGGAGACGATCATCCGCCGGGAGTCCGGGTCCCGCCGCAGCGTCTCGAGCACCTGGGCCAGCTGGTCCACGGTCCCGCCGTCGGGGGTGGGCCAGGAGCGCCACTGGACGCCGTAGACGGGCCCGAGGTCGCCGTCGGGCCGCGCCCACTCGTCCCAGATCGTCACGCCGTGCTCCTGGAGCCAGCGGACGTTGGGGTCGCCCCGCAGGAACCAGAGCAGCTCCAGGACGACCGAGCGCAGGTGCACCCGCTTCGTGGTGACGAGCGGGAAGCCCGCGCGGAGGTCGAAGCGCATCTGGTGGCCGAAGACGCTCCGGGTACCCGTGCCCGTCCGGTCCGCCTTCGGCGTCCCGGTCGTCATGACGAGGCGGAGCAGGTCCTCGTACGGCGTGGTCCCGGGCTGGGGCGGGGCTGCGGCGTCCGGCATGCGGGTCATGGTAGGCCCGCACGCGATACTGCTCCGCGTGCCTCCCGCCGACGACGCCCGCGCCGTGCGCCGGGCCGTGGTGCGGCAGGCGATGTCCGTCGCGGTCGCCACCGGCGTCTACGGGATCTCCTTCGGCGCCCTCGCGGTCGCCGCGGGCCTGGACCTCGCCCAGACGGTCGCGCTCAGCCTGCTGATGTTCACCGGTGGCTCGCAGTTCGCGTTCATCGGCGTCGTCGGGTCCGGCGGCGCCCCGGTCGCGGCGGTCGCGACGGCGGGGCTGCTCGGCGCCCGCAACGCGCTCTACGGCGCGGTGATGGCACCCCTGGTGCGCACGCCCGGGCTCCGGGGGCTCGCCGCCGCCCACGTCACGATCGACGAGTCGGTCGCGGTCGCGAACGCCCAGCCCGACCCGCCGACGGCGCGGCTCGGGTTCTGGTGGACCGGCGTGGGCGTCTTCGTGCTGTGGAACGCGTTCACCGTCCTCGGCGCCGTCGTCGGGGACGCCCTGGGCGACCCGACCCGGTGGGGCCTGGACGCCGCGGCGGCCGCCGCCTTCCTGGGCCTGCTGTGGCCCCGCCTCGGTGGCCGCGCAGCCCAGGGGGTCGCGGCCGGCGCGGTCGTCGTGGCGCTCCTCCTCACGCCGGTCGCGCCCGCCGGGATCCCGGTCCTGGCCGCCGCGCTCGTGGCGGTCCTCGCCGGGTGGCGCACGCCCCCGACGCCCACGCTGGGCCGACGCGCGCGACCGCGAGCGGACGAGGCGCGCCCCGGGCCCGAGGGGGTGCCCTCGGCATGACGCCCTACACGGCCACCTGGCTCGCGGTGCTGGCTGCGAGCGCCGTGTGCTTCGCGACGAAGCTCGCGGGCCACCGCGTCCCGCAGCACTGGCTCGCGCAGCCCCGGGTCGCGCGGGTGGCGTCCCTGGTCACCGTGGCGCTGCTCGGTGCCCTCGTCGCCGTCCAGGCCTTCACCACGGGCGACGCCGTCGTGCTGGACGCTCGGGCCGCGGCGCTCGCGGCGGCGGCCGTCGCGCTGGCGCTGCGCGCGCCGTTCGTCGTCGTCGTGGTCCTGGCGGCCGTGGTGGCCGCGGGGCTCCGCGCCCTGTCCTGACGGCGGCGGCCCGGGGTCCGGTGCGTTGCTAGCCTGGCGACCCATGGCCCTGTTCCGTGAGACCGCCGACGTGTCCGTCCGGCCCGCGACGCCCGGGGACGAGGCGGCCATCGCCCGGACCCAGCTCCGTGCGTGGCGGTCCAGCCATGCCGAGGTCCTCGGCGCGGACGTCCTGGACCGCCTCGACGCCGTCGCCGTGCAGGAGCAGTGGGCGCAGGCCGTCTCGGCCCCGCCGAGCAGCGCGCACCGGGTCCTCGTCGCCTGCGACGGACCGCGGGTCGTGGGGTTCGTCGCGTCCGCACCGGTCGAGGACGGCGTGGAGCTCGTGGCGCTCGAGGTGGACCCCGACCACCAGCGCGGGGGGCACGGCTCCCGGCTCCTCGCCGCCTGCGTGGACCTCGCCCGGGAGACGGGCGCGGGCCACGTCCGGACGTGGGTCCTCGAGGGCGACGTCGCGCGCGAGCAGTTCCTCGGCGCGGCCGGGCTGGGACCGGACGGGTCGCGTCGGGAGCTCGCCTCGGACGGTCCGGACGTCGACGGTGCCGGCCCGCGGAGCGTGGCCGAGCACCGCTGGTCCGCCGAGATCTAGACGTCCCTGCGCCCGGCCCCGGGGCGGGGTCGGGCGCGCCGGTACAGGCGGCGGGGTCAGGCGCGCCGGTACAGGCGGGCGGCGGTCCGCAGCGACTCCCGAGCCCGGCGTCGGTCACCGGCGGCGTCGTAGGCGAACCCCAGGCGGAACCAGGCGCCCCAGTCGTCCGTCGACCCCTCGACCTCGGCACGGGCCGTCGCGAAGGCCTCGTCGGCCGCGGCGCGGTCGATCCTCCCGCCAGGGCTACGAGGCAGGTCGTCGACCGGGAGCCGGCCCTCCCGCTGGAGCTCGTCGGCCATCCGCTGCACGGTCACGGCGGTGCGCCACTCGCGGACGAGGACCCAGACCCCGAGGGCGGGCAGCACCAGGACCGCGAGGCCGAG
The DNA here is from genome assembly GCF_000603945.1 of Actinotalea ferrariae CF5-4. Classification (GTDB taxonomy): domain Bacteria; phylum Actinomycetota; class Actinomycetes; order Actinomycetales; family Cellulomonadaceae; genus Actinotalea; species Actinotalea ferrariae. The sequence goes on from NZ_AXCW01000215.1 coordinate 5,508, forward strand.
CGCCACGCCGACCGGCTCGCCGGTGCGCGCGAGCGCGAGCCCGCGGTCCGCGACCGCGACGATGTACAGCACGAGCAGCGCGCTGAGCAGGAGCGCACCGGCGAGTCCGCGACGCACGGCTCAGCCCAGGTCGAGCAGGTGCTCGAGGCCGACGGTGAGCCCGGGTCGGGCGCCGATGCTGCGCACCGCGTGCAGGACGCCCGGCATGAACGACGTCCGGTCGAAGGAGTCGTGCCGGATCGTCAGCTGCTCTCCCGGGTTGCCGAGCAGGATCGCCTCGTGCGCGACGAGCCCGCGCAGCCGCACGGCGTGGACGTGGATGCCGTCGACGACGGCGCCGCGCGCCCCGTCGAGCTGCTGCGTCGTGGCGTCCGGCACCGGGCCCAGGCCCGCGGCCCGGCGCGCCCGAGCGATCCCCTCCGCGGTGTGCCGGGCCGTCCCGCTCGGTGCGTCGACCTTGTCCGGGTGGTGCAGCTCCACGACCTCCACGGACTCGAACCAGCGCGCGGCGCGCGCGGCGAACGCCATGGCCAAGACCGCGCCGAGGGCGAAGTTCGGCGCCACCAGGACCCCGATGCCGTCCGCGCGGTCCAGGTGGCGGCGGACCCGCAGCAGCGCCTCGTCGTCCCACCCCGTGGTGCCGACCACGGCGTGCACCCCCAGGTCCAGCAGCGTGTGGACGTTGGCCTCGGTCACGGACGGCACGGTGAAGTCGACGGCGACGTCGGCACCGGCCTCGCCCACCACCGCGAGGTCGTCGCCCACGTCGACGCGCGCGACGAGCTCGAGGTCCGCCGCCGCGTCGACGGCCTGGCACACGGTGCTGCCCATCCGTCCGGCCGCTCCGAGGACGGCGACCCGCACCGGGCGCTGCTGGTGGTGCTCCGCTGCTGTCACAGGTGCCGACAGTAGTCGCTCACGCGGGAGGCACCGGTGCCGATGGTCGGACCATGGACGTGAGCACCGCACCGCGGTGGGCGGTCGCAGCCCGGAGCCGGGCCACCCCGGGCGCGGGCGACCCTGGCCGGGCCCTGGCGGCGGCGGTGCTGCTCTGCGGGGCGACCAGCGGCGCCCTCGCGTGGCTGGTGCTGGGTGCGTCACCCGGCGCAGTCGCCGGGCGCGTCGTGGTGGC
>NZ_AXCW01000216.1 GCF_000603945.1 Actinotalea ferrariae CF5-4
ACGACCGGTGGATCAGGGCTGAGGCAGGTCCCACTGCTCGAGCCAGCCGTACATCTGCCCGGCCTGCTGCTGCTGGGTCAGCATGATGTCCAGCGCCAGGGACCGGACCTCAGGATCGTCGGTGGCGTCACGCACCATGGTGGACATCTGCACCGCCTGGGCGTGATGAGCTTGCATGTCGCGGGCGAACCCAGCCTCGGCTGACGTCTCGGCCGGCCGCGAGACAGGGTCGCCACCGTTCGTCAGGGCCGCGCCGGCGACCAGGCCGGCGACCCCGACCACGGCGGCCACCAGGACCACCACCGCAGCGGTCGGGACCCTGCGCGGCGCGGCAGCGTTCTCGCTCATCAGGCGTCCACCCCACCGGTGCACGGCGCACCCGGCTCCGGTGTCTGCTCACCCTGCTGGTACTTGAC
>NZ_AXCW01000217.1 GCF_000603945.1 Actinotalea ferrariae CF5-4
CGAACTGCTCCAGGCGCGGGTCATCCGCCGTCTCCAGCGCCAGCTGGGTCCCCCAGGCGCTGGCCACCACCGGCTCCTCGGGCAGCCCGTCGAAGGGGCTGAGCAGGACGTAGGCGTTGCCGTCGGCCAGGTCGGCCAGCTGCTGCACCTGGTCGGCCGGCAGGTCGGGGCTGTAGGTGATCCACACGGCACCGTGCTCCAGGGAGTGCACCGCCAGCTCGCTGGGGATCGGCTCGGTGTACGTGCCGCAGTTGGCCCACACGCCCGCGTGATCACCACCGACCGGCGGTGTCTGCTCGTACTGCACCGGCTGCTGGACGTGGCCGGCCGTCAGGTCGCTGAAGGTCGCAACACCGTCGATGTCTCCGGCGGCTGCCTCAGCGACTTCGGCGGTGCGCCGCTGCTCGCCGACGAGCACGATAGCCGTCGCCGCGATGAGGGCCCCCGCCACGAAGACGCTCGTGCCGGTGATGACCGCGGTGCGGCGACGCTCGGCGCGCCGCTGCTGCTCGCGGATCTCGGCCAGACGGGCGGCGCGTTCGGCCGCTTCGTGCTTACGGTTCGCCATCAGTAGGGGCCTTTCGCTCGTCGACGTCGTTCACAGGACAGTGGTGTAGCCAGAGATCGTGGACTGCAGCCCCCGCATGAGGTGGTCCCACACCCCGGTGACCAGCAGCAGACCGGTGGCGATGAGCACGACCGCACCAGCGCGCTTAATCCCCACGGCGCGCCGACGCGCCCATGCGGTCGCGGTCAGCGCCCGGCGCATGCCCAGACCGACCGCGATGAACGGCAGACCCAGGCCTGCGGCGTAGACGCCGGCCAGCACCGCACCGCGTCCGGCGCTGGCCTCGGTGAACGCCAATGTTTGCACCGTGGCCAGGGTCGGGCCCAGGCACGGCGTCCAGCCCAGCCCGAAGGTGATCCCCATCAGCGGGGCTCCCACGAGGCCCGACTTGGGGCGCAGTCGAGGAAGCAGCTGGCGCTGGGACCCGGGGATCCAGCCGGCGAAGATCAGACCCATGATCACGACCACGACGCCCAGGACGCGGGTGAGCACCGCCTGGGAGGACTGCAACGTGGCCCCGAGGCTGCCGAAGAGGGCGCCGTAGGCCACGAAGACCGCAGCGAATCCCAGGATGAACAGTGCGGTGCCGATCACCACCGGGCGCCGCCGGGTAGCGGCTGCCTGATCGAGCAAGGGCCCGCCGGCGACGTAGGACACGTACCCGGGCACCACCGGCAGCACGCACGGGGACACGAATGAGATCAACCCGGCCAGGGCTGCCACCGCTGCTGCGGCCAGCATCGGCCCGGCCGCGACGACATCCTGGACCCCCGCGCTCACGACCCCGCCGCGGTCGCCTCGGCCAGGACCGTGTCCAACAAAGCGGTCAGGGTCGACTCCTGGACCGCTCCCAGGACACGCGCCGCAGGCCTCCCTTCACGGTCCAGGATCAAGGTCACCGGCACCCCCGCGGCCGGCAGGTGCTCGGCCAGGCTCAGCAGGGCCTTGCCGTCGCTGTCGTCGATGCTCGGGTAGGTAATGCCGTAGGCCTCTTCAAAGGCGATCGCCGCGGCCCGGTTGTCGCGGACGTTGACGCCGACGAACTGGACCCCGTCATCGGCGTACGCCGCCGAGGTCGCGGCCAGGATCGGAGCTTCCTCACGGCAGGGAGCACACCACGATCCCCACACGTTGATCACCACGACCTGCCCCCGCCACGCCGCGATGTCGATCGCCTCATCGGTCAGGCTGGTCCCGGACAGGTCCACCGGTGCTGCTCGGGTAGCCACCGGGTACTCGGTGACCGTCGTGCTGCCGATCGCCGACGAGCCCTGCCCAGCCGTCGCGGCGCCACCATCGGACAAGAAGCCCCTCAGCTGCACCATCACCACAACCCCGATGAGCAGAACCAGGGCCACGAGAACCATTCTCGGCGCGGTCAGGAGCGGCCTCCGCGCGGGCTCGACAGCTGTCTCCTCCGTCCGCGGTCGGCTCTGGACCGCAGGCTCATCCACGGCCAGGCACCGCCGGTCGCGTCTGCGCGCCGCTGGCAGCGGTCGCGCGGCCAGGTCGGAGCCGGCCGTCGTGGCGAGGGCCGCGTTCGGTGCTCGGGTGACCTGCCAGGGGGAACTCGTTGCCTGAACCGGCATTGAGCAGATCGAGCAGCGCCGCACCGTGGCCTGTCAGCTGGCACATCACCAGCTTGCCGTTCCTACGGGAGGACACCAGCCCTGCTCGGCGAAGGACCCAGAGATGGTGAGAGACCAGGTTCGGTGGGGCGCCGATGATCCACGCCACGTCACACACGCACAGCTCCTGCCCTAGGGCGAGGGCGGCGGCTACACGAAGACGCACCGGGTCAGCCAGTGCCTTGGCGGTGAGCGCCATAACCCTCGAGCCGGCCGCGTCCGGCAGGGCCGCACGGACCGCCTCAGCTCGAGGGAGGTCCAGGCACAGCAGGTCACATTCCTGTCCGGTCACACTGTCATCCTAACGGGCTTTGATATGACCGGGTGCCGCCCATGGATCGCGGGCCCGTCCGGCGCCGCACCCCGCAGCCGGCAGGCGTCACTGCGCGCGGGCGTCGGCATCCGGTGTCGAGCTCTGCGTGGGTGCGGGCTCGCGCAGGGTGGTCAGGATCAGCAGGGCGGCGCCGGTGACGATGGCGGTGTCGGCGAGGTTGAAGGTGGGGAACCACCCGCTGTGCAGGTAGTCGGTGACGACCCCGTCTGCGGCTCGGTCCACGACGTTCGCGATCGCACCTCCGAGGACCAGGGCGAGGGCGGTTAGCCGGCCGCGCGAGGCAGCGGCGGCGGTCCGCCAGGCGACCACGCCGACCGCGGCGGTGACGAGTGCGGTGACGGTCAGCACGAGCCAGGTCGGGGCGCCGGCCCCGACGGAGAAGGCGACCCCCGGGTTGTAGGCCAGCCGTAGCTCCACCGGACCCAAGGGGATGACCCGCTCCTGAAGCGCGCTCACCGCCCAGGCCTTCGCGCCCAGGTCGATGGCGGCCACCGCGCCCGCACCCAGCCCTGCCGCCAGCCGTCGCCGGGTGGGACTGGCCACGCCCAGCTGCTTTGTGGCGGTCGCAGCGGTCATCGTGTGGCCAGCGTCGGACGCTGCAAGGAGCAGGACGCCGGCGACCGCGGCGGAGCGCAGCTCGCTGACCTCCCACAGCCGCTCGGCCTCGTGCTCCTCGGCCTCCTTGCCCGCGGGGGTGGTCTCGTCGTCGCTGCAGCCGCAGGCGTCGCTCATCGTGCCCTCTCCTTCGTTGCCGGGGTCGGGTCGTGCTCGTCGACCGGCGGGGTTGCGTAGGTGGGGCACAGCGCGACGGCGGTCCCGGTCGCGCCCAGCAGGCCCTCCGCTGCGGCCAGCAGGTCCATCAGCTCCGGGCGGGTCAGGTGGTAGACCGACGCGCGGCCCTGCGGGCGGAAGTCGACCAGGCCGCACTCGCGCAGGCAGGCCAGGTGGTTGGAGACCGTCGACTGGCCCAGCCCGAGCGCGGCGCACAGGTCCACCACCCGCGCCTCGCCCAGAGCCAGCCGGCGCACCAGTGCCAACCGGGTGGGATCACTTAGGCCCCGGAATAGCGCCACGGCAGGCGCCAACGCCGCGCGCCCCGCGACATCAGTACTTGCGGCAATCATCTGCATGTGCTGATGATACAACGTCGCGCTGATCGATGTCGTGGGAGGAGGGTGTGCGGTGCTGATGAACCGGGCAGAGACGTTCCTGATGAACAACCCGGCCCGGGCCTGGCTGCAGCGAGCCTACGAGGTTCCCCTCCTTCAGCGGCTCGGCGTCGAGCTCGACGGGGCCGACGTGGTAGAGATCGGGTGCGGGCGCGGGGTCGGGACCGAGCTGCTCCTGCGGCGGATGGGTGCCGCCCACGTGACCGCGCTGGACCTGGACCCGGCGATGGTGCAGCGCGCCCGGCGTCGCCTGGCCCGGTACGCGACCCGGGTCGACGTCGAGCTCGGCGACGCGTGCGAGCTCCCGCTCGCCGACGCCGCTGTCGACGCGGTGGTCGACTTCGGGGTCATCCACCACGTGCCGGCCTGGCGCGACGCGGTCGCCGAGGTCGCGCGGGTGCTGCGCCCGGGCGGGCAGTTCGTCTTCGAGGAGGTGACCCGCCACGCACTGCAGCGGTGGTCCTACCGCACCTTCCTCGAGCACCCCGAGCACGACCGGTTCAGCGCTGAGGAGTTCCTCGCCGAGCTCGCACGGATCGGTTTCACGCTGCCTCGACCGGCCGTGACCCGGTTCTTCGGTGACTTCGTCATCGGCGTCGCGGTCAAGCCCGCGACCATGGGAACGGGGCGTGCGTGAGCGGCTACGCCGTCGTCGCCCTGGCCCTGTTCGCCACGTGGGCTCTGCTCGCCGGGGTCGGTCGCATGGCCCTCCAGCGCCGGCGCACCGGGAACAGCGGATTCCGCTTCGCGGCCGCCACCGCGGGCAGCCGGCAGTGGTGGGCCAACCGGATCAGCGCCGCCGGGTCGGTCCTCGTCGGCGTCGCCGCACCGGTCGCCGACCTCCTCGGCCTTGGCCAGGTCGCCCCCGCACTGAGCGCCCCGTCCCTGCGGACCGCAGCAGCCGTCGTGGCCGCCGCGGGCGTCGTGGCCACCTACCTGGCACAGCTCGCCATGGGCACCGCCTGGCGGATCGGTGTCGATCCCACCGAATGCACCGACCTGGTCACCTCAGGGCCGTTCGCACTGGTGCGCAACCCCATCTTCACCGCAGCGCTCATCACCTTCACCGGGCTCGCCCTCACCACCGCGAACGTCGTGGCCCTGTCCGGTCTGGTCGTGGTCTTCACCGGCATCCAGCTGCAGGTCCGCGCCGTCGAGGAACCCCACCTGCTCGCCGCGCACGGGCAGGCCTATGCGCACTACGCCGCCCGCGTGGGGCGGTTCCTCCCCTGGATCGGACGCCTGCGCCCCTAGCCGCCGCCGATCGGCCGACTCCTCCGCTGCTCCACCTCAGTACAACGAAAGGCGTGTCCATGGACCTGGCAGTTGCCGCCCTCCAAGCGGTCGGACTGTTCCTGGTGACCAACATCGACGACATCATCGTCTTGTCACTGTTCTTCGCCCGCGGCGCCGGCGCTCCAGGGACCACCGCCAAGATCATCGCCGGGCAGTACATCGGCTTCGGCGGCATCCTCATCGCGTCCGTCCTCGTCGCGCTCGGCGCCAGCGCCTTCCTGCCTGAGGACGCGATCCCCTACTTCGGGCTCATCCCTCTGCTTCTCGGCCTCTACGCCGCCTGGCAGACCTGGCGCAACCGGGGCGACGACGATGACGACGACCCCGGCAAGGCCGTCGCCGTCTGGACCGTCGCCGCCGTCACCTTCGCCAACGGCGGGGACAACATCGGCGTCTACGTCCCCGTCTTCCTCACCGTCGGCCCCGCCGCGATCGCGGCCTACGCGGTCGTGTTCCTCGCACTTGTCGCGGTCCTCGTCATCGCCGCCCGCTACGTCGCAACCCGACGCCCCATCGCCGAGGTCCTCGAGCGCTGGGAACACGTGCTGTTCCCCCTGGTCCTTATCGGCCTGGGCATCGTCATCCTCGTCGAGGGCGGCGCCTTCGGGCTCTAGCCCTTCCGGCTTGCGCGCTGGTCGATCCCCGCCCAGAGTCGACGAAACGCGCCGGCGCGGTTTCCGGGAGCGCGGACCGCCACAACCCTCGATCTTCTGGCAGCCCACGGCCGCGGCGGTCCTCGACGCCCTTGTCCCGGCGCGATGGGAGACCGGCGCCAAAGTGAGTACCTCGACCGACACCGCCCGAACCCATCCCGGAACGGCGGGGCCGGGCCCGTACGTCCGCTGCCATGCCACGCGCTGGGGCAGCGCACCGGATGCGGGCCAGGGGCGGCTGAGAGGGTCGGGCCTGACCTGCTCGGGTCAGGAGCTCGGCGTTCCTCCATCGGAGGGCGGGATGACGTGACACACCTGCGACGGGTGGCACTGGGCAGGGTCCAAGGTGGTCGCGCGGTGGCCCAGGCGCCGCACCTGTGCGAGGAGAGCGGTCAGCTCGGCGATCCGTCGCTCGAGACTGCCGGCGTGCTGCTCCAGCAGGTCGACGACGTGCTGACAGGGCGGCCCGCTGTTCTCCCGGGCAGAGACGACGTCGGTGATCTGCCGGAGTGTCAGGCCCGCCGCCTGCGCTGCCCTGACGAACGCGAGCCGCTCGATGGCGCCGTGGTCGTACTGCCGATAACCCGACGCTTGCCGCGCAGGCGCAGGCAGCACTCCGGCCTTTTCGTAGAACCGGATGGCCTTGGTCGTCACGCCGCTCGCTGCGGCCAGCTGACCGATACGCATCTGCTAACCCTACGCTTGACCTTCCCGCGCAGTGGAACGTCTACCGTCGGCCCCTTAGAAGGTGGGCACGGTCGGTGACGCGCTAGGAGCACCCCATGGACGAGTACGAGCTGATCGTGATCGGCACCGGAGGCGCAGCGATGGCCGCCGGGATCGAGGCCCGCTCCCGCGCGGCAAGCGTCCTGCTCGTCGAGCACAACGCCCTCGGCGGAACCTGCCTGAACATCGGCTGCGTGGCGAGCAAGAACCTGCTGGCCGCAGCAGACCAGCGCCACCGCGCCGCGGTGAACCGTTTCCGCGGCGTGGCCACGAGCACCGGTGGGGTCGTCATGGACGCGCTGCTCGCGCAGAAGCAAGCGCTCATCGACCATCTTCGCGAGGTCAAGTACGCCGAGGTAGCGGCCGCCCACGGCCTCCGCGTCGTCTACGGGCACAGTCGCGTCCCGGATAGTGGTGTA
>NZ_AXCW01000218.1 GCF_000603945.1 Actinotalea ferrariae CF5-4
ACGGTGGTCTGCTCCGCGTGGACCTGCGTCACCCCGGCGGTCAGCAGACCCGCGGACAGGGCGACGACGGCGACCGGGCGCCGACCGAGGTGGGCCAGCAGCGGTCGGGCGCCGACGACGGTGCCGGCCACGGGGTGCCGGCCGGGCCGAGCCTCGCCGGGGCGGCGGGACGGCGCACCGGGGCGGGTGGTCGTGGGCCGGGCGGCGGCCCGCGTGGCCGTCGTCATCGAGGCGGTCCCCGCCCCGGTGGTGCTCGCGGCGACCTCGGGAGCGTCGGCGGTGGTGCCGAGGACGTCCGGGACGTGGACCGGCAGCACGAGGGAGGCGATGAACGGCGGTCGGCACGCGCCGGCGACCTCGGCCGCCGTCGAGCGGGCGACCAGGTCGTCACCCAGGTCGTCGCCCAGGGTGAGGGCACGCTCCCGCAGCCGGAGCTCGCGTCGTGTGAGGGGCCGGTCGGCCACCGTGGGCGTCGGCACTGCTGCGACGGTCGGCCCTGCGGACCCGGTCGGCAGCGCCGGCGCCGCCTCGTCGGGGCGCGGGTCCTGGCCCGTCGTGCCGGGGTCGACGGCGAGGTCGATCGCCGCCATCCGCAGCTCGCGGCGCGTCAGCGCGCGGGCGGGCGGCTCCGGCGGGGTCCCGGCGCTGGGGGAGGGGGAAGGGCTCGTCGACGGGGCAGGGGTCGCGTCGGCGGCCTGCGTCCGGAGGGCGCGCCGCGTGAGCAGCGCTCCGTCCTGCTGGGTCATGCGTCGTGTCCTTGCGTCGTCCGGGCGGGGGCCGAGCCGGCGTGGACCGGACCGGGGGCGGTCGACCTGGGGTGCCCTCGTCTACCTGTCGGTCACCCTCACCCGAACCTGAACGGATCTGTGAGCCGTGTCCACAACTCCCACACACCAAGCGCGCCAGCGGCGTGCCAGCAGTGGTTCAGGTGGTGCGCGATGTGGCGTGCGCCACCCTCGGCCATCTGTCACGGTGCCGTCCCGGCTGGTCAGAGCCGAAAGTGACCGTTCCGTGACCTTCGTGCCCCACCGCGGCGGCGCACGTGGTGGCACAGAGCGGTGGCGGCGCCGCGCCGGGGGCGGCGGCATCCGACACGCCGGGAGACGACCGAGGGGGCCCGGTCCAGGACCGGGCCCCCTCGGGCCATGACTCCGACAGGAGCCGGGGTCGCCTCAGCTGCAGCCGCTGGTGCTGCCGCAGCCCTCGCAGACGTAGCACGAGCCGGCGGGGCGCATCTTGATCCCGCAGTTCATGCAGAGGGGCGCGTCGGCCGTCCGGCCCTGCTGCAGCTCGAAGAGCTCGGCGGAGGAGTGGACCGACGCGTCGACCGCCCGCACTGCGGGCGAGGCCGCGAGGACGGGGTCGGACGACACCGCGGGAGCCGCCGGCGCGGCAGCCGGAGCCGGAGCGGGCGCCACCGGCGTCTCCACGGTCGGCAGCGGTGCCGACTGCGCCGCCGGCACCTGCGCCTCCTCGTCGCCGTCGACCGGCTCGTACACGCCCGTCTCCAGCTGACGGGCCCGCTCCTGGGTGGTGTAGATCCCCAGCGACGAGCGGGTCTCGAAGGGCAGGTAGTCGAGCGCCAGGCGGCGGAACACGTAGTCGATGATCGACTGAGCCATGCGGACGTCCGGGTCGTCGGTCAGGCCGGCGGGCTCGAACCGCATGTTCGTGAACTTCTGGACGTAGGTCTCCAGCGGCACCCCGTACTGCAGTGCCACCGACACGGCGATCGAGAACGCGTCCATGACGCCGGCGAGCGTGGACCCCTGCTTGCCGAGCTTGAGGAAGAGCTCACCGAGGCCGTCGCCCGGGTAGGAGCCCGCCGTCAGGTAGCCGTCCGCGCCGCCCACCGTGAAGGAGGTGGTGACCGACGTCCGCTGGCGCGGCAGGCGCTTGCGGGTCGCCCGCGCCGGGGCTGCGCTCTCGACCACGGGCGCCTCCGCGACGGGCGCGTCGGCCTTCTTGGCCTTCGCGTCGGACAGCGGCTGGCCGACCTTGCAGTTGTCCCGGTAGATCGCGAGCGCCTTGATCCCCATCTTCCAGGCCTGGAAGTGGATCTCCTCGATCTCGTCGACCGTCGCGGTCTCGGGCAGGTTGACCGTCTTGGAGATCGCCCCGGAGATGAACGGCTGGACCGCCGCCATCATCCGCACGTGGCCCATCGGCGAGATCGCCCGCGCACCCATCGCGCAGTCGAAGACCTCGTAGTGCTCGGTCTTGAGCCCGGGGGCGTCGACGACGTGGCCGTGCTCGGCGATGTACTCGACGATCGCCTCGACCGTCTCCTCGGCGTAACCCATGCGACGGAGCGCCCGGGGGATCGTCTGGTTGACGATCTGCATCGAGCCGCCGCCGACGAGCTTCTTGAACTTGACCAGCGAGAAGTCGGGCTCCACGCCCGTCGTGTCGCAGTCCATCATGAAGCCGATGGTGCCGGTGGGGGCGAGCACCGAGGCCTGCGCGTTGCGCCAGCCCTGGGTGGTGCCGATGCGGTTGCCCTCGGCCCACACGCGGGTGGCCGCGGCGTGGATGCCGGCGTCCATCGCGTGGAGCGTGCGGACGTCGTCGTTCGCCGCGGCGTGCTTGCGCATGACGCGCTGGTGCGCCTCGGCGTTGCGGGCGTAGCCGTCGTACGGGCCCACGATGCCGGCGAGCTCGGCCGACCGCTTGTAGGCGGTCCCGGTCATGAGCGAGGTGATGGCGGCGGCGAGCGCACGACCGCCCTCGGAGTCGTAGCCGTGCCCGGTCGCCATGAGCAGCGCGCCGAGGTTGGCGTAGCCGATGCCGAGTTGGCGGAACGCCCGCGTGGTCTCGCCGATCGCCTGGGTGGGGAAGTCCGCGAAGCAGATCGAGATGTCCATCGCCGTGATGACGAGCTCGACGGCCTTCTCGAACCGCTCGACGTCGAACGTGTCGTCCTCGCGCAGGAACTTCAGCAGGTTGAGCGAGGCGAGGTTGCACGAGGAGTTGTCCAGGTGCATGTACTCCGAGCAGGGGTTCGAGGCGTTGATGCGCCCGGACTCGGGGCTCGTGTGCCAGTCGTTGATCGTGCCGTCGTACTGCAGACCGGGGTCCGCGCACTCCCACGCCGCCTCGGCGATCTTGCGGAAGAGGCCCTTGGCGTCGACCTGCTCGATGACGGAGCCGTCGCTGCGCGCCCGCAGGCCGAAGCTCGTGCCCTGCTCCACCGCCTGCATGAACTCGTCGCTCACGCGGACCGAGTTGTTCGCGTTCTGGTACTGGACCGACACGATGTCCCGGCCGCCGAGGTCCATGTCGAAGCCGGCGTCGCGCAGCGCACGGATCTTGTTCTCCTCGCGCGCCTTCGTCTCGACGAACTCCTCGATGTCGGGGTGGTCCACGTCGAGGACGACCATCTTCGCCGCCCGGCGGGTCGCGCCACCGGACTTGATGGTGCCCGCGGAGGCGTCGGCGCCGCGCATGAAGGAGATGGGGCCGCTCGCCGTGCCGCCGGAGGACAGCAGCTCCTTGGAGGACCGGATCCGGGAGAGGTTCAGGCCCGCGCCGGAACCGCCCTTGAAGATCATCCCCTCCTCGCGGTACCAGTTGAGGATCGACTCCATGGTGTCGTCGACGGCGAGGATGAAGCACGCGCTCACCTGCTGGGGCGAGGGCGTGCCGACGTTGAACCAGACCGGGCTGTTGAACGAGAAGACCTGGTTCAGGAGCATCCACGTGAGCTCGTGCTCGAAGACCTCGGCGTCCTCGTCGGTCGCGAAGTAGCCGTGGTCACGGCCGGCCTTGGTGTAGGTCAGCACCACGCGGTCGATGAGCTGCTTGAGGCTCCACTCGCGCTGCGGCGTGCCCGGAGCGCCCCGGAAGTACTTGGTCGTCACGATCGTCGTGGCGTTCATCGTCCACGACTCGGGGAACTCGACGCCCTTCTGCTCGAAGATCGTCTCGCCCGACTTCCAGTTGGTCTGGACGACGTCCCGACGCTCCCAGGCGACCTGGTCGTACGGGTGCACGCCGGGCGTGGTGAACACGCGCCCCACGGTCAGGCCCCGCTTGCGGCCCTTGGCCGAACGGCCCGTCGAGCGGCCCGTGCTCTCCGACGTCTCTGTCATGTGTTCCTCCGAGGGGCCAGGTCGCGCGTGCCGCGACGACCGTGGGCTGGTGCTGTGCGTGAGCAGCAACTTACACCGGTGCAACCACTAGATGTAGTGGCGGCATTCCTGTTCACCCCCATAAGTGGTGGTGCTTGTCCACAGGTACGCGCGTCGTCGCAGGTCGGGACTGTGGATGCCCGGGGCGGCCTGTGCACGGTCCGGTGGACGCGCCCGGCAACTCCCGGCGTGTCGCCACGGACGGGCGTGTCGCCCGGTCGCGCGCGGGGGCCGAGCCTCAGCGCGACGGCGTCCCCGGGACGGCGTCCCGGTCCGGTGGGACCGTCGGCGGCGCGAACGACGCCCGCGCCGCCGTCCGGCGGAGGGCGGCCAGGAACGGCCTGCCCAGCAGGGCGACGCCGACGACCGTCGTGACCGCCCGGCCGACGTCCCACCCCAGGGACGTCGCCGCCGTGTACAGGACGAACCGCTGGAGGTTCTCCGTGAGCGGCGCGCCCGGGACCACGGACAGGGCGGTGGCGCCACCGAGCTGGAACGGCCAGAACGTGAGGTTCATGAGCAGCCCGAACGCCAGCGCCGCCACGGCCCCGTACGCGGCGACCACCGCGACCTCGGCCCGACCGCGCAGCCGCCGGGGGAGCAGCCCCGCACCCAGGCCCACCCACGACGCGGCGAGCATCTGGAACGGGAGCCAGGGGCCGACCCCGCCGGTCAGGAGCGCGGAGGTGAGGATCGTCGTCGAGCCCAGGGCGAAGCCGAACCCCGGGCCGAGCACCCGCGCGCCGAGCACGATGACGACGAACACCAGCTCGACGCCGGCCGTGCCCGCGGACAGGGGACGGACGACCGCCCCCACGGCGGAGAGCAGCCCCAGGACGGCGACACCCTTGGCGTCCAGGGCGCCGTCGGACAGCGCCGTGAGGACGACGGCCAGGACCGCGACGACGACGAGGGCCAGCACGAGCGGGGCCTGGGTCGCGTCGGACAGGTGCGCCCCGGGCGTCACGACCAGGGGCCAGGCGAACGCGAGGAGCCCGGCGACGGACGCGACCGCCAGCGCCACGGCCGTGCGGACGGGCACCGCGACGACGCGCGGGTCGCGGGTCGTCCGTGCCGGGGCGTCGCCGTGCGCGGTGGCACGGGCCGCTGCCGCCCGTCTCATGCCGGTGCCGCTGCGCTCATGCGGTCACCGCGAGGGCCGCCGCGACGTCGGCCACGGTGAGGAGCTCGGCGGGATGCAGGATGCGGGCCACCTGGGGAGCGAAGGTGGGTGACGCGACGAGGACCTCCCGCGCGGTGCCGTCGGCCACGAACTCGCCCTCCGCGAGGAGGGCCACCCGGTCCGCGCACTCGGCGACGAACTCCACGTCGTGGCTGGAGAGCACGACGGCGCCGCCGGCCGCCGTGTGGGCGGCCAGCGCGTCGCGCAGGTGGCGCTTCGCCGCGTAGTCCAGCCCCCGGGTGGGCTCGTCCAGCAGCAGGACCTCTGGGCGGGCGGCCAGCTGCACGGCGAGGACCAGTCCGAGCCGCTGGCCCTCCGAGAGGTCGCGGGGGTGCGCGTCGGGCGGGACGGGGCCGGTGAGCCGTCCCAGCAGGGCCGCCGTCGTCCCCGCCGGCGCCCCGGCCTGCCGGTCACCGGCGGCGCACTCCGCGGCGACCGTCGGCAGGTACAGCAGCACCTGCGGCTCCTGGGGGACGAGCGCGACGCGCCGGCGCTGCTCCCGCGGTGCGAGGCGCGCGGGGTCCGCGCCGTCCGCGCCGACGGCGACGCGTCCCGCGCTCCGGGGTGCCGCTCCCTGCAGTGCCCACAGGAGGGAGGACTTCCCCGCACCGTTGCGGCCCATGAGGGCGAGCGTCTGACCCGCCGCCACGCGCAGCGAGACGTCCCGGACGGCGTGCACGCGCCCGTGCCGCACGTGGACCCCGGTCGCCTCCAGCAGCACGCGGGGGGTGATCGGGTCCGGTGCGGCGGTCGCCCTGCCGGACGGCACGACGGCAGGCCGGGTGCCCCGGGCAGGCCCGGTGACCGGTCGGCTCCCGAGCCGCTCCCGCAGCGGCGCGGCGCGGCGCCGTGCGTCGCGCACGCTCAGGGGGAGCGGCGACCAGCCGGCGAGCCGGCCGAGCTCGACGATCGGGGGAGCGACGGGGCTGTCCGCCAGCAGCGGAGCGGGGTCCCCGTGGCGCACGGTGCCGTCCGGGCCCAGCAGCACGACCCGGTCGGCGTACTGCACGACCCGCTCGAGGCGGTGCTCGGCGAGCAGCACCGTCAGCCCCAGGTCGTGCACGAGCCGCGTGAGCGCCGACAGGACCTCCTCGGCGGCAGCCGGGTCGAGGGCCGAGGTGGGCTCGTCGAGCACGAGCACCCGCGGGTGGGCGGCGAGCACCGCCCCGATCGCGACGCGCTGCTGCTCCCCGCCCGAGAGGTCGCCCAGCGGCCGGTGCCGGAGCGCCGACAGGCCCATGAGGTCGACCACCTCCTCGACCCGCTTGCGCATCACCGCCGGTGCCAGGCCGAGCTGCTCCATCCCGTAGGCGAGCTCCTCCTCGACGCTGTCGGTGACGAAGCCGTCGGCGGGGTGCTGGAGCACGACGCCGACCACGTCGGCCAGGTCGCGCGGCGGGTGGGTGCGCGTGTCACGGCCCGCGACCGTCACGGCTCCGGCGAGGAGGCCGCCGGTGAAGTGCGGCACGAGCCCGCACGCGGCCCGCAGCAGCGTCGACTTGCCCGAGCCGGTGGGGCCGACGACGAGGCACAGCTCACCCTCGCCCACCTCGAGGTCGACGTCCCGCAGGGCGGGGGCGCGGCCGCCCGGGTAGGTCACGGTGACGTCCGTGAACCGGATCATCGGGTCACCTCCGGGAGGGCCGCCGAGGCGCGACGTCGGGGCGTCGCTCCGGCGGGTGCGGCGGGTGCGGCGGGCGCGGTGGACGCACGGCCGGGGCGAGGCGCCGGCGCGAGGAC
>NZ_AXCW01000219.1 GCF_000603945.1 Actinotalea ferrariae CF5-4
GGGCCAGGGGGCGTGGGCGAGGGCCACGGGTGCGGTCAGGACGGCCAGGGCGAGCGCGGCGCTGCGCGGTGCGCGACCCACGGCCAGCGCGACACCGGCCGCGGTGACGGCTGCACCGTGCACACGCACCGCCGTCGTCATCCGACGCCGGTCCACCGTCGGCAGGTCGACGCGCTCCGCGAGCCGGCCGTACGCCTCCTCGGCGCGGTCCACGTGCGCCTCCGGGCGCCGGACGGCGTCGACGCCGTCGGCGACGAACGCGGTGGCGAGCAGGGGGCGAGCGATACGCCGGACCAGCATGGACGTCTCCTTCTCCGCGACGGACGTGCGCTGATCACGCTAGCCGCTCCCGCTGCCCCACGCCCGCCGGATGTGCAGGGCCCCGGGCGGCCGGGAATGCCCCGCCCTTCGGCCGGTGTTCGAACTGGCATGACTGCCACCTGCACGGCGGCCGTGGGGACCGCGCCGTCGACAGGCGTCGTCGGCGTCCGCGCACCGGTCCGACACGCCCCTTCCCTGGGCGACCGGTGGTCGCCGAGCCTGACGGCCCCGCCGCGTCCCGTCCGCTCCCGGGGACCCCTGACCCCGACAGCGGGCCCGCCCCGCCGGTCGGCGCCGGCCGTCGGCCCCGCCGCCCCCGCCGCCCTTCCCGGGCGGCTAGGCTCGGTGTCGATGAGCGAGGACACGCACCGGGCTCCGGCCGAGGAGGACGACGGCGCGCGCGCCCAGCGGTTCGAGGCCGAGGCGCTGGTGTACGTCGACCAGCTCTACTCGGCCGCGCTGCGGATGACGCGCAACCCGACCGACGCCGAGGACCTGGTCCAGGAGACCGTCGCGAAGGCCTTCGCCGCCTTCCACCAGTACCGACCGGGCACGAACCTGAAGGCCTGGCTGTACCGGATCCTCACGAACACGTTCATCAACAGCTACCGCAAGAAGCAGCGGGAGCCGCTGCAGTCCGGGTCCGACGAGATCGAGGACTGGCAGATCCACCGGGCGGCGTCGCACACCTCGGCCGGGCTGCGCTCGGCCGAGGCCGAGGCGCTGGACAACCTCCCGGACTCCGACGTCAAGGAGGCTCTGCAGTCCATCGGCGAGGAGTTCCGCATCGCGGTGTACCTCGCGGACGTCGAGGGCTTCGCGTACAAGGAGATCGCCGAGATCATGGGGACGCCGATCGGGACGGTGATGTCCCGCCTGCACCGCGGCCGGCGGCAGCTGCGCGAGCTGCTCACCGACTACGCGCGTGAGCGCGGGCTCGTCCCGGCCAGCACGGAGGGTGGGGGCCGGTGAGCCAGGAGCACGTGCCGCCCGCCGCCGGGACCTCCGGCGGGGACGCCCCGGTGGACTGCGCCGAGGCGCTGTCCCGGCTGTTCGAGTTCCTCGACGAGGAGGTCGCCGAGTCCAACGGCGACCGCATCCGGCAGCACCTCGCGGACTGCGAGCCGTGCCTGGCCGAGTACGACGTCGAGGACCACCTGAAGAAGCTCATCCGGCGCTCCTGCACGGAGGCCGCGCCGTCCGAGCTCCACGTGCGCATCCGGCAGCAGCTGACGGTCCTGCGCACCCAGGTGGGCGAGCTCTAGGAAGGACGAGAGAGGGCGGCGGGCCCGTCCGGACCGGCCGCCCTCGTCTCACGCGTTGGGTCGGTTGCCGTGGTTCGCGGCGCTGCCCTTGCGGGACCGGCGCTTGCGTCCGCGCTTGCTCATGGTGACTCCTCGTGGGGTGGGACCTTGCTCCCGGCGGGCCGGGCACACGAGCGGTCATCGTCCCACACCCGCTGCATCCAGCGCGCATCGCCCCGATGCCTCAGGTCGGGCCCTGCGGCGGCCGATAGAAGGGCGTGAGCACCGCACCGCAGTCCGTCGTCCCTCTCCTCCACGCGCTCGGGGGGTCCAACGCCTCCGACCTGCACTGCAAGGTGGGCTCGCCGCCCCGGCTGCGGGTCGACGGCCGGCTGCGTCGCCTCCAGGTCCCCTCCCTCACGCCTGCGGACACGGAGCGCATGCTCGAGGAGGTGCTGCCGGCGGACCTGCACGACGGCTTCAGGGAGTCGCACGAGGCGGACTTCGCCTACTCGCTCTCCGGGGTCGGACGGTTCCGCGTCAACGCCTACCAGGCACGCGGCACCGTCGGCATGGTCTTCCGCCGCGTCTCGCACTCCGCACAGACGCTCGCGGAGCTCGCGCTGCCCGAGGTCGTCGGTGAGCTGGCGCTGGAGCCCCGGGGTCTCGTGCTCGTCACGGGGCCGACCGGCTCGGGCAAGACGACGACGCTGGCGTCGATGGTCGACCTCATCAACACGTTCCGCGAGGTCAACATCGTCACGATCGAGGACCCGATCGAGATCCTGCACGCCGACAAGAAGGCGATGATCTCCCAGCGCGAGGTGCACCACGACACCGCCGACTTCACGGTCGCGCTGCGCGCCGCGATGCGGCAGGACCCGGACGTCATCCTCGTCGGGGAGATGCGCGACGTGGAGACGGTCCGGGCGGCGCTGTCCGCCGCGGAGACCGGCCACCTCGTCATGTCGACGCTGCACACCATCGACGCCCAGGAGACGATCAACCGCATCGTCGACTTCTTCCAGCCGTACGAGCAGAAGCAGATCCGGCACGCGCTGGCCCAGGCCCTGCGCGGCATCGTCTCCCAGCGCCTCGTGCGGCGGGCGGACGGCCAGGGCCGCGCCGCGGTCGTCGAGGTCATGGTCAACACGGGCCGGACCGCCGAGGCGATCCAGGAGCCGTACGACAACCCGCCGATCGAGGACCTCATCGCCGACGGCGAGTTCTACAAGATGCAGACGTTCGACCAGCACCTGTTCCAGCTGGTCCGCGACGGCGTCATCACCTACGAGGACGCGCTCACCGTCTCCACCAAGCCCCAGGACCTCACCGTCCAGCTGCGCGGGGCGGGCGTCGTCCACTGACGCCGGCGGGCTGCGGCCCGGGGGTGCGGTCGGCGGGGCTCAGGCGTCGTCGTCGGGCAGGCCGAGCCAGCGGTGCCAGCCGCCGTGCAGGACGAGCCAGGCCATGAGGCCGTACCCCGCCTGACCAGGCGTGCGCCCGTCACCGCCGGCGAGGTCCGTGAGCCACTGCTCGTGGTGCACGAGCGGGGTGAACGTGTCGACGTAGGGCACCTGGCGGCGCCGTGCGACGTCCCCGAAGGCCGCGGACAGCTCGGCCTGGCGCTCGTCGTCCTCGCGCGTCGACGGGGGAGGCCCGACCACGAACGTGTGGATCCGGCGCTGCTCCGCGACGTCGAGCACGTTCGCCAGGTTGAGCCTGCTGCGGGCCAGGGAGATGCCGCCGGCCAGGTCCGCGTGGCTCAGCCCCACGACGAGCCGGGCCTCCACGGCCGGGTCCTGGCCCAGGCGGGTCGCCGTCTCGGCCTCCCAGCGGGCGCTGAGCGCCGTCGTGGTCTCGCCCGGGACGGCGAGGGGCATGACGAGGGCAGGAGGGTCCGCCGGGGTGCGGGCGGCGACACGGCCGACCCACCCGAGGGCCTTGGGGTCTCCGTAGCCGGCGACGAGCTCGTCGCCCACGACGCAGATGCGCAGCGCGCGATCCGTCACCGTTCCTCCTGTCGGTCGTGCGGCCAGTCTGGCGCAGACGCACGACGGACCGACGGCGGCGCGCTGGGCGCCCGCCCCCGGCCCGCGGTGGTCATCGGTCGAACGCGGCCTCGACGAGGGCGACCTGCTCGCGGGCGTGCGTCTTGGCCGACCCGGCGGCGGGGGAGGCCGAGGCGGGGCGGGACACCAGGGTCACGTCCTTGCCCAGCACCTCGCGCAGCCGCGGGGCCAGGTGGCTCCACCCGCCCTGGTTCGCCGGCTCCTCCTGCGCCCACACGACCTGGGCGTCGCCGAACGGCGCGAGCGCCGCGTGCAGGGCGTCCTCGTCCAGCGGGTACAGCTGCTCGAGGCGGACCAGCGCCGTGCGGTCGTCGCCGCGCTTGACCCGCTCGGCCAGGAGGTCGTAGAAGACCTTCCCGGCGCTGAGGACGACGCGGTCGACCGACCCGTGGCGCTCGGCGTCCAGGTAGGTCTCGGGGATCACCGTGCGGAAGGTCCCCGAGGTGAAGTCCTCCACACCCGAGGCCGCGGCCTTGAGCCGGAGCATCGACTTGGGCGTGGCCACCACGAGGGGGCGGCGCGGCCGGTCGTACGCCTGCCGGCGCAGGAGGTGGAAGTACGACGCGGGCGTGGTCGGCATCGCGACGGTCATGTTGTCCTCCGCGCAGAGCTGGAGGAACCGCTCGACGCGCGCGGAGGAGTGGTCGGGCCCCTGCCCCTCGAACCCGTGCGGCAGGAGCAGGACGACGGACGAGCGCTGTCCCCACTTCTGCTCGGAGGACGAGATGAACTCGTCGATGATCGTCTGGGCGCCGTTGACGAAGTCGCCGAACTGGGCCTCCCAGAGCACGAGGGCGTCGGGACGCTCGACCGAGTAGCCGTACTCGAAGCCGAGGGCGGCGAACTCCGACAGCGAGGAGTCGTACACCCAGAACTTGGCCTGGTCGCTGGCCAGGTACAGCAGCGGGGTCCACTCCGCGCCCGTCCGCCGGTCGTGCAGGACGGCGTGCCGCTGCACGAACGTCCCGCGCCGGGAGTCCTGGCCGGCCAGGCGCACGGGGGTGCCCTCCAGGAGCAGGGAGCCGAACGCGAGGAGCTCGCCGTAGCCCCAGTCGATCCCGCCCTCGCGCGACATCTGCTCGCGCTTGGCGAGGAGCTGCTCGAGCTTGGGGTGGACGCTGAAGCCCTGGGGCGGGCGGACGTGGGCGCGGCCGATGCGGTGCAGGACCTCCGGGTCCACGGCCGTCCGCCAGCCGACCATGGTCCCGGCGTCCTCGAGCTGGGACTCGGGCTTCTCCAGCCCGGCGACCGGCTCGGCGCTGGCGGGCGGCGTGACGCCGCTCTCGCGCGTCTCGGTGAAGACGCGCTCCAGCTGCGACTGGTAGTCCTGGAGCGCCTGCGCCGCCTCGTCGACCGTGATGTCGCCGCGGCTGACCAGCGCCTCCGTGTACAGCTTGCGGACCGAGCGCTTGGCCTCGATGAGGTTGTACATGAGCGGCTGCGTCATCGACGGGTCGTCGCCCTCGTTGTGACCACGACGGCGGTAGCAGACCATGTCGATGATCACGTCGCGGGCGAACTCCTCGCGGAACTCGAACGCGAGCTCCGCCACCCGCACGCACGCCTCCGGGTCGTCCCCGTTGACGTGGAAGACGGGGACCTGGAGCCCCTTGGCGACGTCGGTCGTGTAGTACGTCGACCGCGACGACGACGGGCCGGTGGTGAACCCGACCTGGTTGTTGACGATGACGTGCACGGTGCCGCCGGTGCGGTACCCCCGGAGCTGGGCGAGGTTGAGCGTCTCGACGACGACGCCCTGCCCGGCGAAGGCCGCGTCGCCGTGGATGAGCACCGGCAGGACGGAGAAGCCGTCCCCGCCCAGGTCGATCCGGTCCTGCTTGGCCCGGACGACGCCCTCCAGGACCGGGTCGACCGCCTCGAGGTGCGAGGGGTTGGCGGCGAGGTAGACGCCCGTGGTCGCGCCGGTCTCCGCGGTGAACGTCCCCTCGGTGCCGAGGTGGTACTTCACGTCACCCGAGCCCTGGACGCTCTTCGGGTCCTGGTTGCCCTCGAACTCGGCGAAGATCTGGCCGTAGCTCTTGCCGGCGATGTTGGCGAGCACGTTGAGGCGCCCGCGGTGCGACATCCCGATGCAGACCTCGTCCAGACCGCTCTCCGCCGCGCGGGACAGCACGCCGTCCAGCAGCGGGATGAGGGACTCGCCGCCCTCGAGGGAGAACCGCTTCTGGCCGACGAACTTCGTCTGGAGGAACGTCTCGAAGGCCTCCGCCGCGTTGAGCCGGCGCAGGATGCGCAGCTGGTCCTCGCGGGGCGTCCGGGCGTAGCCCGCCTCGAGCCGCTCCTGGAGCCAGCGGCGCTGGCGCGGGTCCTGCAGGTGCATGTACTCGATGCCGATCGTCCGGCAGTACGAGTCGCGCAGGAGCCCGAGGATCTCCCGCAGGGTGGCCTTCGGCTTGCCGGTGAAGCCGGCGGTGGGGAACACGCGGTCCAGGTCCCACAGCGTGAGCCCGTGGTTCTGGATGTCGAGGTCGGGGTGGCGGCGCTGCCGGTACGCCAGCGGGTCGGTCTCCGCCATGAGGTGCCCGCGGGACCGGTAGGCGTGGATGAGCTCGGCGATCCGGGCCGGCTTGGCGGCCTCGGTGTCCGCGTCCACCGTGTTGTCGCGGACCCAGCGCACCGGCTCGTAGGGCACGCGGACGGCCGCGAAGACGCGGTCGTAGAAGCCGCCCTCACCGAGCAGCTTCGCGGCGACGACCCGCAGGAAGTCCCCGGACTGCGCGCCCTGGATGATGCGGTGGTCGTAGGTCGAGGTGAGGGTCAGGACCTTCGAGACGCCCAGCCGCGCGAGCTGCTCGTCCGAGGCACCCTGGAACTCGGCCGGGTAGTCCATCGCGCCGACGCCGACGATCGCGCCCTGGCCGGCCATGAGGCGCGGCACCGAGTGCACGGTCCCGATGGTCCCCGGGTTGGTCAGCGTGAGGGTGGTCCCGGCGAAGTCGTCGGTGGTGAGCTTGCCGCCACGGGCGCGGCGCACGACGTCCTCGTACGCGGCGACGAACTGACCGAAGTCCATCCGGTCCGCGCCCTTGATGCTCGGCACGAGCAGCTGTCGGGAGCCGTCCGGCTTCGCCAGGTCGATGGCGAGGCCGAGGTTCACCGCACCCGGCTGGACCACAGCGGGCTTGTCGTCGACGAGCGTGTAGCCGGCGTTCATCTCCGGCATCTCGGCGAGGGCCTCGACCACGGCATAGCCGATGAGGTGCGTGAAGGAGACCTTGCCGCCGCGCGTGCGGGACAGGTGGTTGTTGATGACGATCCGGTTGTCGACCATCAGCTTGGCCGGTACCGCTCGGACCGACGTCGCGGTCGGGACCGCGAGGCTGGCCTCCATGTTCTGCACGACGCGGGCGGCAGGCCCGCGGAGCCGCTCGACGGCGGGCTCGGGGACGTCGCGGTGCTCGAGGCGCGACGACGGCTGCTCGGCGTAGGGGGCCGTCGCGGGCTGGGCGGAGGCCACCGGCGCGGTGCTCGCGTCCCGGGCGGGCTCGCGGGGCGTCGTCGGCGTGGCCTGGG
>NZ_AXCW01000220.1 GCF_000603945.1 Actinotalea ferrariae CF5-4
ACCGGTGGATCAGGGCTCAGGCCGCCGTCGGCGAGGTCGCCGGCGTGCTCGACGGCATCGAGGGCGCCGTCCGCTCGATGGGGGACCACGTCAGCGAGCTCGCCGACCGGGTGGACGGGGGGTCGCGCGACGGCGTCATGCCGCTCGTGCCGTCCGTCGCCACGCTCGACCGGGAGGTCACGCGGTTCCTCGAGGCGCTGACGGTCTGAGTCCGTCCCCTCAGCCCTCGGCGGGCTTGTCCAGCCCGGACGCGATGAGGTCCATGACCGACGAGTCCGCGAGGGTCGTGACGTCCCCGACCGGCCGGTGCTCCGCGACGTCGCGCAGCAGGCGCCGCATGATCTTGCCGGACCGCGTCTTGGGGAGCTCGTTGACCACGAGGATCGACCGCGGCTTGGCGATCGGCCCGATCTCCCGCGCCACGTGGGCGCGCAGGGTCGTCGCGACGTCGGCGCCCTCGTCCACGCGGTCCGTGTAGTCCGCCCGCAGGATGACGAAGGCCACCACGGCCTGACCCGTCGTCTCGTCGCTCGCGCCGACCACGGCAGCCTCGGCCACCATCGGGTGCGAGACCAGGGCCGACTCGATCTCCGTCGTCGACAGGCGGTGGCCGGAGACGTTCATGACGTCGTCCACGCGGCCCAGCAGCCAGATGTCGCCGTCGTCGTCCTTCTTGGCCCCGTCGCCCGCGAAGTACAGCCCCGGGAAGCGGGACCAGTACGTCTCCTTGAACCGCTGCTCGTCGCCCCAGATGCCGCGCAGCATCGACGGCCACGGCTGGGTCACCACGAGGTAGCCACCGGACCCGTTCGGGACCGGCTTCGCCTCCTCGTCGACGACGTCGACGCTGATCCCGGGCACCGGCGTCTGGGCGGAGCCGGGCTTCGTCGCGGTGACGCCGGGCAGCGGCGAGATCATGGTCGCGCCCGTCTCCGTCTGCCACCACGTGTCGACGACGGGCGTCCGGTCGCCGCCGATGACGCGGCGGTACCACATCCACGCCTCGGGGTTGATGGGCTCCCCGACCGAGCCGAGCACGCGCAGGCTCGACAGGTCGAACTGCCCGGGGATCTCCTCGCCCCACTTCATGCACGTCCGGATCGCCGTCGGGGCCGTGTAGAGGATCGTCACGCCGTACTTCTGGACGACCTCCCACCAGCGGCCCTTGTGCGGGGTGTCCGGCGTGCCCTCGTAGATCACCTGGGT
>NZ_AXCW01000221.1 GCF_000603945.1 Actinotalea ferrariae CF5-4
GCGCCGTTGACGAGCGGGCCGTACACGACGTACGTGTGCCCGGTGACCCAGCCGACGTCGGCCGTGCACCAGTACACGTCCGTCTCCGGCTTGAGGTCGAAGACGTTGAGGTGGGTGAACGCGGACTGCGTGAGGTAGCCCCCCGTCGTGTGGAAGATGCCCTTCGGCTTCCCGGTCGTCCCGGAGGTGTAGAGGATGAACAGCGGGTGCTCCGCCTCGACCCAGACCGGCTCGTGCTCATCCGAGGCCGCCGCGAGCGCCTCGTGCCACCACACGTCGCGTCCCTCCACCCACGCCACGTCCTGGCCGGTGCGGCGCACCACGAGGACGTGCCGGACCGACGTCGGCCCGGCCTCCTCGTCCTGGTGGCCGTGCGGGTGGTGGTGGGGGTCGAGGGCCTCGTCGACGGCGGGCTTGAGCGCGCTGGCCGCACCGCGCCGGTAGCCGCCGTCGGCGGTGATGACGAGGACGGCCTCGGCGTCGTCGACGCGCGAGCGCAGCGCCTCGGCGGAGAAGCCGCCGAAGACGACCGAGTGCACCGCGCCGATGCGGGCGCAGGCGAGCATCGCGACGACGGCCTCGGTGATCATCGGCAGGTAGATCGCGACGCGGTCGCCGGTCTGCACGCCGAGTGCGAGCAGCGCGTTCGCCGCCCGTGAGACCTCGCGCTGGAGCTCGGCGTAGGTGAGGGTCCGCGTGTCGCCCGGCTCGCCCTCGAAGAGGAGCGCGACGCGGTCGCCGTTCCCCGCCTCGACATGCCGGTCGACGGCGTTGTGGCACGCGTTGAGGCGCCCGTCGGCGAACCAGCGCGCTCGGGGCGCCCCGGACCAGTCCAGCACCTCGGTGAACGGCGTCTGCCAGGTCAGGAGCTCGCGGGCCTGGTCCGCCCAGAAGGACTCCGGGTCGGCCGCGGCCCAGGCACCGAGGTCGCCGTGCGCGTTGGCCTGGGCGGCGAACTCGGCGCTCGGCGGGAACCGGCGGTCCTCCGTGAGCAGGTTCTCCAGCGGCGTGGAGCTGGGCGCGTCGTGGGTCACTGGTCCTCCGGTCGCAACGGCGGTGGTGCTCGGGGCGATGCTATTCCTCCGCCCTCCGGAGGGCCGCGCCGGCCGGCTGCACCCCGGCTCCGGCCCGGTCCCGCACGCGCCCCGCCCGCGCCCCGCACAGACCAAGGTCCCGCGAGCGCCGTCGGCGGGCGGCAACCATGGGACGACCGCATGCGCGACCTCGCGGCCGAGGCGCCCTCGTCGAGCGCGCGCCCGCGGCGCCGAAGGCACCGTCCACCGGGCCCCACTGGGAAGGACCCCCATGAACTTGCTCGACCGCCGCCGCACCGTGGCACCCGCCGGGTACAACCGGTGGCTCGTGCCGCCCGCGGCGCTCGCCGTGCACCTGTCGATCGGTCAGATCTACGCGTTCAGCGTGCTCAAGGAGGCGCTGATCGACCGCTTCGACGCCAGCCACACGCAGGTCGCGATCATCTTCTCGATCGCGATCGTCATGCTGGGGCTCTCCGCCGCGTTCGGCGGCAAGTGGATGGAGCGCAACGGGCCCCGCAAGGCCATGGTGCTCTCCGCGGCCTTCTGGGTCTCCGGGTTCCTCATCGGCTCCCTGGGCATCCAGGTCGGGTCGCTGTGGGTCGTCTACCTCGGCTACGGCTTCATCGGCGGCATCGGCCTGGGCATCGGGTACATCTCCCCGGTCAGCACGCTGATCAAGTGGTTCCCGGACCGGCCGGGCCTGGCGACGGGCCTCGCGATCATGGGCTTCGGCGGCGGCGCGATGGTCGCGGGCCCGCTGACCAACGCCCTGCTCGGCGCCTACGCGGACACCCCGGCCGACGCGCTGGTCCCCACGCTCCTCACCCTGGCGGCGATCTACGCGGTGCTCATGTCCGCCGGCGCGGCGGTCATCCGGGTCCCTGCGCCGGGCTGGAAGCCCGAGGGCTGGGTGCCCTCGCCCAAGAAGAACGCCATGCAGACGCACGCCGACGTCCGCGTCTCCCGCGCCGTGCGGACGCCGCAGTTCTACCTGCTGTGGGTCGTGCTCTTCACCAACGTCACCGCGGGCATCGGCATCCTCGAGCAGGCGTCCCCGATGATCCAGGACTTCT
This sequence comes from Actinotalea ferrariae CF5-4, assembly GCF_000603945.1. GTDB lineage: Bacteria > Actinomycetota > Actinomycetes > Actinomycetales > Cellulomonadaceae > Actinotalea > Actinotalea ferrariae. The sequence goes on from NZ_AXCW01000221.1 coordinate 2,111, forward strand.
TCTCCTCGGTGACCCCCGCCACGGCCGCGGGCTTCGTCGGGCTCCTGTCCCTGGCGAACATGGCCGGCCGGTTCGTGTGGTCCTCGACGTCGGACGTCGTCGGCCGCAAGCGCATCTACGTCATGTACCTGGGCGTCGGCGCGGTCCTCTACGGCACGCTCGCCTCGGTCGCCGGCACCGCCGTCGGGCTGTTCGTGCTCGTCGCGTTCTTCATCGTCAGCTTCTACGGCGGCGGGTTCGCCACCGTCCCCGCCTACCTCAAGGACCTCTTCGGCTCCCTCGAGGTCGGAGCCATCCACGGCCGCCTGCTCACGGCGTGGTCCGCCGCGGGCATCGCCGGCCCCCTCATCGTCAACGGCTTCGCCGACGCGCGCGCCGCCCAGGGCATCGAGGGCGCGGCGCTCTACACGCCGTCGCTCATCACCATGACGGGCGTGCTCGTCGTCGGCTTCGTCGCGAACCTGCTCATCCGGCCGGTCCACGAGCGGCACCACGAGCAGACGGCCGTCCCGGCCCCGGCGGTCCCGGCCGACGACGCCCCGCCCACCGCGTCCGCCCCGTCCGACGAGCGCCCGCTCGTCGACGCCACGAAGGAGTCCTGACATGGCCGTGATCGAGACCGACGCCGTGGCGACCGACCCCCAGGTGTCCGCCGACGTCCCCGCCGAGCATCCCGCCGGCTCCGGCACCGCGATCCGCGTCGCCGCCGTGGCGCTGTGGGGCGTCGTCGGCAGCCTGCTGGGCTACGGCATCCTGCAGACGGCGCTCAAGGCCGCCGCGCTCTTCGCCTGACCCGTGCGGCGACTGCCCCTCGACGCATCGCCCGAGGCGGGCCGGCAGCGCCGGTCCGGTCCCCAGGAATGGTGGCCGGACCGGCGCTGTTGGTCACCCGATGTGATGCCCCACCTCCTCCAGCCGCTGTCGCTGCGCGGCGTGACGGCCCGCAACCGGGCCTGGCTCGCGCCCATGTGCCAGTACTCCTCGGTCGACGGCCTGGTCGACGACTGGCACGTCGTCCACCTCGGGTCCCGTGCCGTCGGCGGCTTCGGGCTGGTCATGACCGAGGCGGCCGCCGTCGTGCCCGAGGGGCGCATCACCCCGCACGACGCCGGCCTGTGGAACCACGAGCACGTCGTGGCCTGGTCCCGCGTGGTCCGGGCCGTGCACGCCGCCGGGGCGCTCGCGGGGGTCCAGCTCGCCCACGCGGGGCGCAAGGCGTCCACGCACCGCCCCTGGGCGACCTCGCGGGGCTCGGTGGCGCTCGACGACGGCGGCTGGGCCACGTTCGCGCCGTCGGCGGTGGCGTTCCCCGGGCTCGCCGAGCCACGCGCCCTCACGGTCGCGGAGATCGGTGCGGTGGTCGAGGCGTTCGCGGACGCGGCGCGCCGCGCCGACGCGGCCGGCTTCGACCTCGTGGAGGTCCACGCCGCGCACGGCTACCTCCTGCACCAGTTCCTCTCGCCCCTGTCGAACCACCGGACCGACGCGTACGGCGGCACGACCGAGAACCGGGCCCGCCTGCTGCGCGAGGTCGTGGCGGCGGTCCGCGCCGCCTGGCCCGACCACAAGCCGCTCGTCGTGCGGGTCTCCGCGACGGACTGGGTCGAGGGCGGCCTCGAGGTCGAGGACGTCGCCGCGGTGTGCGCCACGCTCGCACCGCTGGGCGTGGACCTCGTGGACGTCTCGAGCGGGGGGAACGCCCTGGCGGACATCCCCGTCGGCCCGGGGTACCAGGTCCCGCTCGCCCGGCGGGTGCGGGAGGTCAGCGGGCTGCCCGTGTCCGCCGTCGGGATGCTCACCGACGGCCCGCAGGTGGAGAAGGTCCTGCGCGACGGCGGCGTCGACGCCGTGATGGTGGGGCGTGCCGCCCTGCGGGACCCGTACTGGGTGCTGCGGGCGGCGCACGAGCTGGGGGTGCCGGTCGACGGCAGCCCCGCCCAGGAGCCTGCCGACGACGCACCGGGCGCGGCGGCACCGCGGCTGTGGCCCGCGCAGTACCTGCGCGGCACCTGGGGCTGAGCGACCGGGCGCGGCCCCGCGTCAGGAGGACTGCGCCTGCGTCAGAGGCCCGCCGCCGGCGTCGGCGGACGTGCCCCCGACTTGGAGGCCCCCCACCTCAGAGGACGACGGCCGCCTCGAGATGGTCCGCCGTCGCCGCCGTGCGCGCGGCGCCCGCCCGCGCGGCCTGCTCCACCGCGCTCGCGACCCGCGTGGTCACCTCCGGGTTGAAGACGCTGGGGATGATGTAGGTCGGGTTGAGCTCGTCGTCCGTGACGACCTCCGCGAGCGCCTGGGCCGCGGCGAGCAGCAGCTCGGTCGTCACCTCGTGCGACTGGGCGTCGAGCAGGCCCCGGAAGACGCCGGGGAACGCCAGCACGTTGTTGATCTGGTTCGCGAAGTCCGACCGACCGGTGCCGACGACGGCCGCGTACTTCGCCGCCTCGTCCGGGTCGACCTCCGGGCGGGGGTTGGCCATCGCGAAGACGATCGAGCCGGGCGCCATCCGCGCCACGTCGTCGCCGGTGAGCACGTCCGGCGCGGAGAGGCCGATGAAGACGTCCGCCCCGACGACGGCGTCCTGGAGGGAGCCGGTCATCCCGCGCGGGTTGGTGCTCCGGGCGGTCCACAGCAGCGACTCGTGCAGCCCCGGCCGGTCGACGTGGACCATCCCCTCGATGTCGCAGACGACGACGTCCCGTGCCCCGGCCGCGAGGAGGAGCTTGAGGACGGCCGTGCCCGCCGCGCCGGCGCCGGACATGACGATGCGCACCGTGGCGATGTCCTTCTCGACCACCTTGAGCGCGTTCGTCAGCGCGGCCAGGGCGACGATCGCCGTGCCGTGCTGGTCGTCGTGGAAGACGGGGATGTCGAGCCGCTCCCGCAGCCGGCGCTCGATCTCGAAGCACCGCGGCGCGGAGATGTCCTCCAGGTTGATGCCGGCGAACACCGGTGCGATGGCGCAGACGGTGTCCACGATCTCGTCGACGTCCGTCGTGTCGAGCGCGATGGGGAACGCGTCGATCCCCGCGAACCGCTTGAACAGGACCGCCTTGCCCTCCATGACCGGCAGTGCGGCGAGCGGGCCGATGTCGCCGAGGCCCAGCACCGCGGTGCCGTCGGTCACGACCGCGATCGTGTTGCGCTTGATCGTGAGGTTGCGTGCGTCCTCCGGTCGCGCCGCGATCGCCTCGCAGACCCGCGCGACGCCGGGGGTGTAGGCCATGGACAGGTCGTCGCGGTTGCGCAGCGGCACCTTCGACTCGATGGAGAGCTTGCCGCCCAGGTGCATGAGGAAGGTGCGGTCGCTGACCCGCTCGACCGTGATGCCGTCCAGGCCGCGCAGCGCCTCGACGATCTGCTCCGCGTGGTCCTCGCCGCGGGTCGCGCAGGTGACGTCCACGCCGATGCGCTCGTGCTCGGAGCGCGTGATGTCCAGCGCGGTCACCATGCCGCCGGCCTGCTCGATCGCGGTGGTGAGGTCGCTGATCGCCGTCGGCCGGGCCCGGACCTGGAGGCGGACGGTGATGGAGGAGGAGACACTCGGCGCTGAGCTCATGCGCGCCATTGTGCTACGCGGGTCGGACGGTGCGGAGGGGGCGCCTAGGCTGACCGCGTGCCCGTGGTCGCCCATCCCCTGACCGGTGTCGCCGCTCTCCCGGTCCAGGCGGAGGTGGAGGCGGCGCGGCGGGCGTGCGAGGAGCTGCGGTGGCACCGCGCCCTGCGTCGGCAGTGGGCCGTCGCGCGCGCCGAGTCCGGGGTGCGCGCGGCGCACGCGAGCGCTGCGCTGGAGGGCGTCCGGGTGCCGCTGGAGCAGGTCCGGGACCTCGCCCGGGGAGCGACGGCCGCGCCCGA
>NZ_AXCW01000222.1 GCF_000603945.1 Actinotalea ferrariae CF5-4
CAGGCCGGTGGATCAGGGCTCAGGTTGAGCGGGGTTGCTGAGTGTCCAGGTGTCGTCCCGCCACTCGATGTGGTTGGCCATCTCGGCGACGACCTGTCGAAGAGAGCCGTATAGGTCGGACCCGCCTGCATACGCGTGTGCCGCCAGGGTCGTGATGACGATCGACGCTGGCCGATCGTGCAGACGATGTGCAAAGTGGATATCTCGGTGCCTCTTGAGGGCCTGGACCACTCGCTGCAGCGTCGTGCGACGGTGCCACTCAGGAACGGCCTCGACTTCCAGACGCTTGGCTTCCTCGGCTCGCGCAGTCAGCGTGGTCGTGGCCATGCGGGTCCGGAACCACACGGCGTAACCCGTGGGATTCGAGGGGAGCCACTGGCGGACGCCCCTGTCGGTGATCAGTAGGTCGTTGCGGCGGCTGCCTCGGTTGGGGATCGCGGGCAGCACGTCCATGTGCATCTCCGGCCATGTCAAGGTCCAGCAGCGAGAGCTTTCCTCGACTTCCGGGTGCCCGCTGCCGGGTGTGCGGGCGTAGGTGCGGACGGCTCGCCCTACGTCCCGCTTCAGCTCCTCCTGGCTAATGGATGACCGGGCAACGTCCCGGACGGCGACGATGTCGATGTCGATGTCGTCGTTGCGGGCGACGTTGCGGACGACGGTGCCGAGCCTGAACGAACCTTGCGGGAAGACCGAGTTCTGCCCGAGGGTCGTGGACCATTGCTCGTCGAGGACTTCTCCGAGTTGCCCGTACCGACGGACTGCCAGGTCGAACTCGGACGGCGTGATGTCGAGAGCCGCCAGGCCGCCGCCGATGAGGTGTCCGAGATCGCCGACCGGTGCTGGCGCTGCTGTTTGGGTCACTCCCTGCTCCCTCCGCCATGCCGGACGTCCGTGGCGGGAGAGCGCGTCACCCGTCAAGTAGGCGCCGGGGCCTTCGTGGTGCTGCGGGAACTACATGGTTGGAACTAGTGCAAATGCTACCCCTGGGGTCCGACACGACCCAGGCCGCCACATCTTGTGGTGCTCGGGTGGGTGGCGCGAGCTGGCGCTCCGCGATGCGAGCCGAGTGCGAACCTCGGCTCGCGCTAGAGCGCCACGCGAGATGGACGCCTGCCGCAAGATCAGGTCCCGGACTCGTCTGGCACTTGTGGGACGCCGCCCTGACGGGCGTCGTCGGGGCGGCCTCACGTTGGTGTGCTCGCGGGCACACATCTTGGCGTGGAAACGAATCGATACCGGGTCCCGGAGCCCCGGCCTCCGTGGACGTGCAGTGCGGTCCCGGTCGGCGGTGCATCGCCGTGGTGATGACGATGCACCGCCTGACCGCGGGCAGTGGCTACCAGTACCTGATGCGCAGCACGGCGTCGGGGGACTGCGACCGTCCTGCAGCTTCGGACCTGACGACGTACTACGCGGCTTCGGGGAACCCGCCCGGTCGCTGGTACGGACGTGGGCTCGTCGGGCTCGCCAGCGGCGGCCCGGGCGACGGTGCTCACGTCACCGAGGAGGAGATGGCGAACCTGTACGGCGAGGGCAAGGACCCGCGGACCGGCGCTTCGCTCGGCCGGCCCTACCCGAGGCACACCCCTGCGGCCGAGCGGATCGCCAAGCAGGTAGCCGCCCTTCCGGCCGACCTCGCCGACGAAGCACGCGACGCCGCGGTAGCGGCCATCACCCGCGTCGAGCTCGCCAAGCGCACGTCCACAGCCGTCGCGGGCTTCGACCTGACCTTCACCGCGACGAAGTCCGTCTCCACCCTGTGGGCGCTGGCCGATGACGGCACGCGCGCTGCCCTGCTGGCGGCGCATAGGGCCGCCGTCGGGCAGGCTCTCGCCTTCCTGGAGGACACCGCCGCGTTCACGCGCACGGGCACCGCAGGTTGCCGCCAGCACAAGGTCTCCGGGCTTATCGCCGCCGGCTTCGACCACTGGGACTCCCGCGCGGGGGACCCGAACCTGCACACCCACCTCGTCGTCGCGAACAAGGTCCAGGGCCCCGGCGGCGCATGGTTATCCGTGGACTCCCGGGCGCTGCACCACGCCGTCGTGATGGTCTCCGAGATGTATGACGACCTGCTGGCCGACGAGGTCGCCCGTCGCCTGCCGGTGGCGTTCGGGTGGCGTCATCGCGGCCCGCGCCGCTCGCCGGCGTTCGAGCTCGACGGCGTCGATGACGCACTGATGACGGAGTTCTCCAGCCGTGCGACGCAGATCGACGAGGCGATGACGGGCGTGCTCGCCGAGTTCTACGCCACGCACGGGCGCGGCCCGAACCGCATCGAGATCGTCCGACTGCGCCAACAGGTGACCCGCTCGGTCCGGCCGAAGAAGCACGTCACGCCCCTGGCCGACCTGATGACGATGTGGCGCGCCCGCGCCAGCGAGCGCACCGGCAAGACGCCCGCCGAACTCACCGCCGCGGTGCTCAGGGCGTCCCAGGCCGCGCCGCTCGCCTGTGATCGCATCCCCGGGCCCGTCATCGATCGGCTCGCCGAGCACACGCTTGAGCAGGTGATGACGCGCCGTTCGACCTGGACCCGGTGGAATGTCATGGCCGAGGCAGCCCGCGCGACCCGGGCGATCCGCATGACAGGCCCTACCGACCGCGGTGCCCTGCTCGAGCGTGTCACCAATGCTGCACTCCGCTCATGCACGAGCCTGCAGGCGCCCGACCCGTTCGCCGTCCCCACTCGCTACACCCGACCCGACGGCACCTCGCAGTTCACAAGAGTCGACGAAGGCCGCTACACCCACCACCAGGTGCTCGACGCCGAAGCCCGCCTCCTCCACGCCGCCATCTGCGACGCCGACGCACCCACGACCGCCGCGTGGCTCGCCAAGGCCGTCACCTCCCGGCCGATCCACAGCACCGACGGCCGCACCGTCACGCTCGCGCAGGACCAGGCGACCGCCGTCGAGCACATCGCCGGCTCGACCCGCCTCCTCAACGTCCTCGTCGGTCCCGCCGGCACCGGCAAGACCACAACCCTCGCGGCCCTCAAGGCCGCCTGGGAACAGGGCCACGGACGCGGCAGCGTCGTCGGACTCGCCCCGTCCGCGACAGCCGCCGCCGAGCTCGGCCACGCGCTCGGGATCGCCTGCGAGAACACGGCCAAGTGGCTCTACGAGTCCACGGGCCCCGGCGCCCAGCGGCGCACCGAACTCCTCGCCCGCCTCCACACCGAACGCGCCGACGCCACGGGCTTCGACCAGCGGACGCGCCTGCGCACCATCGATACCGCCATCACCACCCTGACCGCCCTGGGTGACCGGTTCCGACTCCGTCCCGGCCAGCTCCTGATCGTCGACGAGGCATCCCTCGCAGGCACCTTCGCACTCGACGCCCTCACAGCCGAAGCAAGCGACGTCGGCGCGAAGGTTCTGCTCGTCGGCGACCACAAGCAGCTCTCCGCCGTCGACGCCGGCGGCGCCTTCCACCTCCTCGCCGAGCGCGGGCGACCAGCCACGCTGACCTCGCTGTGGCGCTTCACCCACCCGTGGGAGGCCGCCGCGACGCTGCGCTTGCGCACCGGCGATATCCACGTCATCGACGACTACGCCGACCACGACCGCATCAGCGCCGGCCCTGCCGAGGCCATGTGCGAGGACGCCTACACCGCCTGGCAGACCGACACTGAACGCGGAGTCAGCGCCATCCTCATCGCCTCCGACTCCCGGACCGTCGACATCCTCAACACCCGTGCCCACAGCGACCGGGTCACAGACGGCCTCGTCACGCCCACCGGGGTAACCACCAGCACCGGCACGGAGATCGGCGTCGGCGACCACGTCATCACGCGGGCGAACGACCGGCGCCTTCGCACACCCGGCGGGCACGTCCGCAACGGCGACCTGTGGCAGGTCACGGCTGTCGCTTCCGACGGTGCCTTGACCGTCGTGCCGCTCTCCCGCCGGGACCGCACAGCGAGCGCGCGGGCGGACGAGGTCGTCATCCCGGCTGTCTACGCAGGCCAGCACGTCGAGCTCGGCTACGCGACCACGACCCACCGCGCCCAAGGCATCACGGTCGACCGTGCGCACGTGCTCGCCGGGCCCGGCATGGTCCGCGAGAACCTCTACGTCGCCATGACCCGCGGCCGCCACGACAACCACGTCTACCTCGCCCTGGACACCATCGAGGCCGCCTGCGACTACCCGCCCGAGCACCAGATCTCCCAAGGCGGCCGCGACGCGCTGGAAGCCATCCTCACGACGCCGGGCGCAGAGCTCTCCGCGACCGAGACCATCGCAGCCTCGCAGGACGAAGTGGCCTCGCCCAGGCGCCTACTACGCATCCGGCACACGCTCCTCGCCGACGCCGCAGCCGAGCGCTGGGGTGCCGCGTTCCCAACCGTCGGGCTGACGGCGGACCAGTGCGACCAGATCACGACGTCGCCCGCCCGCGGACCGCTCCTCACCGCACTCGAACGAGGCCGCGCACTCGGCCACCCGATGCACGAGGTCCTCGCGGGTCTCATCGCCGCCCGGCCCCTCGACGGCACACACCCGGCGGCCGAGACCGCATCGGTGCTCCACCACCGCGTCCACGAGTGGCTACGGGCGCACATAGAAGACCCGGCCGAGGTGCCGACAGTTGATGATGCCTCGGACGCCCCACCGGAAACCGTCGCTGTCCTCGACCAGATCGACGGCCTCATCGCCGCGCGCGCACCCGCCCTGAGTGGCTTCGAGCTATCCGTGGCATCGCACGGCGACCCCGAAGCCGCTGTCGACGAGGTTCCGTCGCGGACGCCGTTCGCGCCGATGCCTTCCCCCGAGACCCAGAGGAGCATGGACCAATGACGAACATGAGCCCCGCAGCTGATGACGTCTTCTTCACCGAGCCGGTCATGAACCAGCCTGTCGGTCCACCGATGCCGATCATGTGGACTGCTCACACACCCGATGAACGACGACACCGCCTTGCCGACTTGGATGTCTGGGTGACGTGGGTCGTCGACCACTACAAGCTCGACCGGCGCTACATCCCCGAGTGCTGGACGAAGCACTGGGAGCTCATCGAGGAGCTCTCGGCGCTCCACCTCGCCTGGGAGTCGGCGTACGCGACCACGTCAAGGGCCGACGCGCCCCTGGCGTGGCATGAGCGCCTCGGAGCGGCGCGTCTCCGGCTCGCCGACTGGGTGGCTCGGGCGGGCTGCCGTCCCGGGGCGCACCGCGCCGCCGGATAGGCGCCGTGGCCGACCGCCGACTGCAGTGAGCAGCAGGATCGCCAACTAGCGTGTGTCGCAGAAAGCGAGGAACTCGCGGTGTGGCGTGCGACGCACGTCCCATCGCCTAACGGCGGTGGCTGGGCGGCGGCGGCGGTTCGCATGAGTGAGCACGAGGTGCTCTTTCGCGCGGGACACCGCGACGAAGAACTCGGAAGTCGGTGCTTGGCCTTCGCCCCAGAAGAGTTCTTCTTCCACACCGAGAACGATGACCTTCTCGAACTCCAGTCCTTTGCACTTGTGGATGGTGAGGAGGCGCACGGCATCCTCCTCGGACAGCCGCCGCAGCGCCTTGCGCGGATCGTCGTCGACAGCCAACTCTCGCTCGAACGCAAGCAGTGCTTGCTCGACTACGTCGTCGAGCCTTGTCCCCTGCTGGTACGCCGGCGAGAGGGCGGTCAGAACCGGTCGGGTAATGAGTGCCAGTAGCTCGAGCACCGGAGCTCTCCACGCGGCCAGGTCTTGCGAAGCGAACTGATCGCCGCGGACGGACGCCCGGATCGCCACGATCTTTCGCTTCAGTTCACGGTCAAAGCGCGATGCATCCTCTTCCGACGCACTCGGTCGAGCTGCCACCCGCATGAGTTCGACGTAGGCTCCGGGCTGCCGATCTAGGGCGATGACCCGGAGGAGGTTGAAAACGAGGGCGGCAGCGGGCTCGGCCGCGAGATCCTGGCTCTCTTGTTCATTTCGATAGGGGACGCCCCGATTGGTCAGTTCCCGGCCGAGCGGCGCCGCCACGAGGTGGGGTTGTTGTCGCACCAGCACGGCGATCTCGTGAGCCTCGACGCCCTCTTCGAGCCAGCCTTCGATGAGACCGGCCAATGCCTCTGCTTCGGTCGCCTCGTCATCGAAGGCCAGCACTTCGATTGCACCGCCGTCGCCAGCGAGGTCCTCGTCAGGGCTGACCGCTAAGGGATCCATATGCGCAATCATCGCGTTCTGCATGCGTCGTAACCTCGGCGCGGACCGAAAGTTCTGGTAGAGCGGGAGCGGCTTCGCGGCGAAGTCCTCGGCGAAGGCCTGCATCACACCGTCCAGCGCGCCGGCCCACGCCATGATCCGTTGTTTGGTGTCGCCGACGGCGGTCAGTGCGGACGTGGTGCGACCAAATGCCAACTTGATCAGTTTGTACTGGTCGGCGGTGCAGTCCTGGAACTCGTCCAGGAAGACGTGGCTGTAGGTCTGACGGATGGCCCCACGGGCATATGCGCTCGATTCGAGGATCTCGAGCGCCAAGGGAACCAGGTCCGCGAACCTGATCTGTTCTCGCTCGATGCGGGCGCCAGGGCTGGTGGGGTCGATGCGGTAGTCCGGGTCGAGGGCGTTGTATCCGGAGAGTACGGGTCGAAAGGCGTCAATAAGGCGCTTGGCGAAGGCGTGGAACGTGAAACTGTCGAACCTTGCTGCGTATTCGGGACCCGAACGACGCCGCACTCGATCACGAAGGTTCCGGGCGGCGTCGGTCTTGAAGGAAACCGCGAGTATCCGTCGAGGGTACGGGCATAGCCCGGTTCGGAGCACGAAGTCCGCCCGTTGCGCGAGGAGTTCAGTCTTGCCGGCGCCAGGCCCCGCGGAGACAACGGTATTAGCCTGTCCCATAGTCGCCGCAGCCATGGCGTTCGGTTCCAGGATCAGGCCCCCGGTTGGGCGCCACTCCTCTTGCCGAATCATTCCGGAACTGCTTCCAATGCAGAGCGTACGAACTTGATCAGCCGATCGAGCACCTCGGGAAGGCCTGCGAGGAGTTGTGTGTCACTTAGCTCGGCGAGCGCGGAAAGGTGAGCGCTTGGCTTACTCCCGAGATTGAATGTGTCGTGGTAGTCCTCAAAGAGCGCCCGAACGTCCTCCGAGAGGCGGTCCGCATTTGCGTTGTGTCTGCCAAGCACCGCCACAATGGGGCTCTTCGTGGTTCGTGGTGAT
>NZ_AXCW01000223.1 GCF_000603945.1 Actinotalea ferrariae CF5-4
GACGACCGGTGGATCAGGGCTCAGACGTCGTCCGGCGTCTCGTCCACCAGGTCCGCGTACTCCGGGTTCTCCTCGACGAAGGACCGGATGAACGGGCACTCCGGCACGATCCGCAGACCGCGCTCGCGCACGTCGTCCAGGGCACCCCGGGCGAGCGTGGTCCCGTGCCCCTGCTCGCGGTGCTCCGGGTCGACGACCGTGTGGTCCATGACCAGCCGGCCGCCCTCCCACCGGTAGGACGCGAAGCCCACGACGTCGTCGCCGTCGCGCAGCTCGTAGCGGGAGGCGGTCTCGTCGTGGCTCACGGTGACGTCGCTCATCGACCGAGAATAGGCACGCCGGGCGCGGTGTTGCCTTCCGTATGACGAACCTCGAGCCCGCACCCGCCGAGGTGCTGTGCGACGACCGGCCCGCCGCCGGCACGGCCGTGGACCCGGGCAGCATCGAGGTCCTCACCGCCCGGGACGTGCCCCTGGGCGGCCCGCGGGCCATGACCGTGCGCCGCACGCTGCCCCAGCGCAGGCGGTCGTTCATCGGCGCGTGGTGCTTCATCGACCACTACGGGCCCGACGACGTCTCCGTGACCGGCGGCATGCGGGTCCCGCCCCACCCGCACACCGGCCTGCAGACGGTGAGCTGGCTGTTCTCCGGCGAGGTCGAGCACCGCGACAGCCTCGGCACGCACGCGTTCGTGCGGCCGGGCCAGCTCAACCTCATGACCGCGGGCCGCGGCATCAGCCACTCCGAGGACTCCACGGCCGCGACCACCGTCCTGCACGGCGTGCAGCTGTGGACCGTGCTGCCCGAGCGCTCCCGGGGCACGGACCCGGCCTTCGACCACCACGTGCCCGACCCCGTCGCCCTGCCCGACGGCGAGCTGCGGGTGTTCCTGGGCCGGCTGGCCGGGGCGTCGTCGCCGGTCGCGACCTTCTCCCCGCTGCTCGGGGCGGAGCTCGTCCTGCGTGCGGGAGCGTCCTGGACGGTCGACGTCGACCCCGGGCACGAGCACGGCGTGCTCGTCGACACCGGTGCCGCGGCCGTGCGCACCGACCGCACGGCCGCCCGCGGGGAGCGGTCCGTGGGGGCCGCGTCGTCCGAGCTGCTCTACGTCGCCCCGGGCGCGCGGACGCTCACGATCCGCGCATCCGACGACGGCGACCTGCGGGTGCTCCTCCTGGGCGGTCTGCCGCTCGGCGAGCGGATCGTCATGTGGTGGAACTTCATCGGCCGGGACCACGACGAGGTCACGCAGGCCCGCGCGCAGTGGCAGGCGCAGATCGGCGCGGAGCGCATCGACGGGGGCGTCCGCTTCGGCGTCGTCGAGGGGCACCCGCACCCGCCGCTGCCCGCCCCGCCGATGCCGAACCAGCGGCTCAAGCCGCGCGGCTGAGGGCCTCCGCGAGGGCCCGGCGCGACGTCGTCGGACGGTCGCTCGGCCGGGCCCCTCGCGGGCCCTGGAGACAAAGGTGGACCCGCTGCGCAGGGGGGGAGCAGCGGGCCCATGTGAACGGTAACACCGGCCTCGGGGGCCGACGCAAGGCCCGGGCGGGGCCGTTCGGGTGAATCTGGCGAAATACCCGGGGGGGATTTCGTCCCAGGGCGCTGACCTGCAGGTCTGCTCCGTCAACCCTCACCCCGGCGGCTGGGTGCTGGCACCCTTGACCCCTCGCGGGAGCGGGCGTACAAGCCGCCCGTCCAGGCCGCCCGACGACCCTTCAGGGGCGCGGTGCGTACATGATCAGCGCGACGCCCGCGAGGCACACGGCCGCCCCCGTCAGGTCCCAGCGGTCCGGCCGGAAGCCGTCGACGACGACGCCCCACGCCAGCGAGCCCGCGACGAACACGCCGCCGTACGCGGCGAGCACGCGACCGAAGCTCGCGTCGGGCTGGAACGTCACGAGCAGCCCGTAGGTGCCCAGGGCGAGCACCCCCGCCCCCACCCACAGCAGGCCCCGCTCCTCACGGATCCCCTGCCAGACGAGCCACGCCCCGCCGATCTCCGCCAGGGCGGCCAGGACGAACAGGGCGACGGAGCGCGCGAGCATCATGTGCGCCATCCTCACAGCGCCCGCCGGCTCACGGCCGCAGGCGGACCTGTCCCACGGCGACGTCGACCCGGACCAGCCCGTCCCGCACCTCGAAACCCTGGACGACGACGCCGTCGGCCCTCTGCCGCACCGCGTCCTGGATCCGGACCGCCACCACCGGCGGGTCCCCGCGGCGCACCTCGACCAGCTCGCCCAGGCCACGGCGCCGCAGCTGCGCGGTCACCGTGTCCGTCAGGACGTTGAGCAGGGTGTGCACCGGCAGGGCGCGGGCACGGGAGGTCACGGCGAACGTCGCGACGCCGTCGTCGTAGCCGGTGTAGCGGGCGACCACCTCCACCGCACCGAGCAGGGAGGCCACCATGCGCAGCGCCCCGGGCAGCTCGGGCATCCGGCCGAGGTCGACGGTGACGCGCACGGCGTCGTCGTCGGTGTCGACCGAGCGGAGGAAGGGCGGCAGGGGCTCCGCGGCGGTGGCCAGGGCGACCGCCTCGGGGACGGACAGGGAGACGTGCACGGCGGTCCTCCTCGGGGAAGGTCCCAGCGTGCCCCGCCCCCGTCGCGACCACCACCCGGGCATGAAGACGCCCCGCTGCTCAGGGGGGGCGGCAGCGGGGCGTCTGGTTGAACAGTAAACGGCTTATCGCGCGCGGCGCAAGGACCCCGAGCACGGTTCCTGGGAGCGGCTTCAGAAACGGCGCCCGACCTGCGGCGCCGTCGGACGGGCCTCACCCGGACGGCCGATCGGCGGGCCGGTCAGGCGGAGTCGCGGACGACCAGCTCGACCGGGAGCACGACCCGGTCCGGCGTGACGTCGGGCACCTCGGGAGCCTCCCGCAGCCGCAGGTCCGGCCGGGCCCGCGCCAGGAGCATGCGTGCCATGGTCCGGCCCTGCAGCACGGTCTGCTGGCGCGCCGTCGTCAGCGGCGGCTCGGTCGCGCTCGCGAGGGGGATGTCATCGAAGCCGACGACGGCGACGTCGTCGGGCACGCGCCGCCCGGCGAGCCGGAGCGCCCGCAGGGCCCCCAGCGCCATGAGGTCCGAGGCCACGAACAGCCCGTCGAGGTCGGGGACGCGGTCCAGCAGCCGGCGCGTGGCCTCCTCGCCGGAGGCCTGCGTGAAGGCGCCGTGCTCGACCCGGTCCGCCGGCAGGTCGCCCCCGAGGGCGAGGCGGACGCCCTCGAGACGGTCCACGCCGGCCGCCATGTCGATCGGGCCCGCGACCGTCCCGACCCGGCGGCAGCCGCGCGCGACGAGGTGCTCGGTCGCGACCCGGGCCCCGCCCACGTTGTCGTTGTCGACGGACGGGACGTCCAGCCCCGGCTGCATCGGGCGACCGCCGATGACCAGCGGCATCCCGGCCTCGATCATCGCGGCCGGGATGGGGTCGTTCGAGCTGTGCTCGGAGACGAGCAGCACGCCGTCCAGGGGGGCGGTGCGCAGGTAGCGCTCGATGCCGCTGAGCTCCTCGTCGCTCTGGGCCATGAGGAGCACCACCTGCACCCCGGCGCTCAGGAGCTCGGTGCTCACGCCGCGCACGATGCCGCTGAAGTAGGGGTCGCCGAAGACCCGGGGGTCCGGCTCGGCGACGACGAGGGCGACGGCGTCGGCACGCTGGGTGACGAGCGACCGCGCGGCCTGGTTGGGGACGTAGCCGAGCTCGGCGATCGCCCGCTCCACGCGCTCCCGCAGCTCCGGCGCCACGGACGCCCAGCCGTTGACGACCCGGGAGACGGTCGCGCGGGAGACGCCGGCGGCCGCCGCGACGCTCTCGAGGTTCGCTCGGCCCGGGCGGGACCTCGTCACGGTTCCCCCTCGCGGGTGGGGTGCGGAGCGGGGACGGTGACCTGACCACCGGCCCGCGGCGCGTCGGGCGCGCCGTGGGCCGATGCTAGCGGCGCGGGGAGCGCTCCCGCGGCCGGTCGGGGCGGCTCAGGCCGCGGCGTCGTCCCGCGTCCGCAACGTCACGTTGTTGCGCCACGGGTCGGTGGTGCGCAGCGCGGCGCCGTCGTCGGCGACCTGGACGCCCCGGCGGTGCAGGCGCGCGGCCACGGCGGCGAGGTCCTCCCGGGTGGGGACGGTGATGGTGAGGTCGCCGAGGCCGAGGGTGGACGCCCGGGGACCCGCGCCCGAGGAGTTCCACGTGTTCATGGCGAGGTGGTGGTGGTAGCCGTCGACCGCGACGAAGAGCGCGCCCGGCATCTCGGCAGCCACGTCGAAGCCGAGCGTGTCGACGTAGAAGTCGCGCGCGGTCCCGAGGTCCCCGACCTGCAGGTGGACGTGGCCGACCTTGGCGGCCGCGTCGGTGAGGCCGGCGACTGCCGCCTCGTCGACGTGCTCGCGCAGGTACTCCTGCGGGTCCAGCCACAGCGTGTCCATCGCGACCCGGCGGCCGGGCCCGCGGGTCCAGGTCTCGCGCGGCCGGTCGCGGTAGAGCTCGATCCCGTTGCCCTCGGGGTCGGTGAAGTAGAAGGCCTCGGAGACGAGGTGGTCGGCGCTGCCGACGTAGCGGGACTGCGGGTGCCGCGCGGCGGCCAGGACGGTGGCGGCGAGGTCGCGCTGGTCGTCGAAGAGCACGGCGGTGTGGAAGAGCCCGGCCTGCCGACGCGAGGGCTGGGGCAGCCCGGGCGTGTGGCGCAGCACGACGACGGGGCGGCCGCGCCGGCCGAGCACGACCTCGCCGCGCCCCGTGGCGCCGCCGCCCTGCTCCTCGGTGTGCCCCTCGCGGCGGGCGGCGCGGCCCTCGGCGAGGGTGACGAGGCCGAGCGCCTCGCGGTAGTAGCCGGCCATGGCGTCGAGGTCACCCACGTGCAGGGTGACCGCGTCGACGTCGGCGGCGTCGGTCAGGCGGTCCTCGCGCGAGCGGACCTCGTCCGGACCGGTCGCGTCCGGACAGTCGACCGTCCGGAGGTCCTCGCGCGCGGTGGGGGTCTCGGTCACGACAGGCTCCTCAGTTTGGTTGAAGCGACAACCAAACTGTAGGCGAGCAAACGCCTCCGGTCAACGCCGGGGCTCGGAGGGGTGGCCGTCGGGGGTCGAGCGGCTCAGGGACGGCGCGCCAGTGACGGCGGTCAGGGACGGCGGCGTCGCGGGACGTGCGGAGCGCGGTCCTCGCGGACGAGGAGGAGGATCGCGGCGGCGCACACGAGGCCGGCAGCGACGGTGAGGAGGAGCCAGAAGAGCTCCCAACCGGGCGCGACGCCCGCACCGTCGTCGGACAGGTCGCCGGCGAGGGAGGCCGCTGCCGTGACCACCGCGGCGGACGACAGGAACGCCCAGGGGTGGCGTCGGAGCATGCCTGTGCGCATGCTCCGACGCTAGCCAGCACCGCTCACGGTGCCGTGGGCCCTTGGGCCGATGGCCGACAGGCGACTAGTACCAGTTCTTCCTGCCACCGACCGACCGCCCCATCGCGCCGAGGATCCAGAGGATCACGCCGACGATGAGGACGATCCACCCGATCGTCACGAGGATCGCGATGTCGAGCACGTAGCCGAGCACGAGAAGGATGATGCCGAGGATGACCACGGGTACCTCCAGGGTCGGGGAGACGGGAAACCGGCTCCTGTCCCGATGGTCCTGCGATCCGGGCAGGTCCGCGCGGCGAGACGCCGGCCTTCACCCGTCAGGGTGGTGGCGGACCCGACCGTCCACCGGGTCGGGGAGCCCTCAGGACGTCTCCGCCCCGCCCGTCCGGGTCAGGGCGGAGCCCCGCGTCACGGCCGGCAGCACGCCCTGCGCGACCGCCTGGTCGAGTGCGGCGGCGGTGGCCGACCGGCCCAGGTCGATCATCTCGGCCGCGCGGTGGAACTCCAGGGTGTTGCAGCTGTTCTTGGGGATGGCGACCAGCACGTCCGGCGGGTAGCCCGCGAGCCGGAAGCTCGCGACGACGCTCTGCATCGCGTCCAGGGACAGCTCCACCACGTCGAGGGTCCGCAGCCCGGGTGGGAGCTCCTCGAAGATGCGGTCGGTCAGTGCCTCCGCGACGTCGGTGCCGCCCCCGCGGGCGCTCACCGCCCGCGCCCGCGCGGTCCCCAGGAAGCGGACGACGGTGCGCCGCAGGTCGGTGTCGACGAGTCGCGCGGCGGTCCGCCGCAGCCGGTCGCCCCACTCGGCGACGGGCTGCTCCGCGGCCGACTCCCGGGTCGGGACCTTGCCGTTGTGCACGGGCAGCTCGCCCGAGACGGAGACGGCGATCGTCACGTCGGCCTGCGAGGCGGTGGTCGCCGAGACCGGGATCGGGTTCATCAGCGCGCCGTCGGCGAGCAGGCGGCCGTTGATCATCACCGGCGTGATGACGGTCGGCAGCGCGATGGACGCCCGGATCGCGGCGTCCACCGGCCCCCGCTGGAACCACACCTCCTTGCGGGCGAGCAGGTCGGTGGCGACGGCGGTGAAGGAGATCGGCAGGTCCTCGATCTGGGCGCCGTCGAGGAGCTCGCTCACCTTCGCGAGGATCTTCTCCGCGCGGATCGCGCCGGGTGCGCCGAGGGACGGGTCGAGGAGCCGGAGGACCTCCCGCTGGGTCAGGCTGCGCGCCCACGCGGTGTAGGGCTCCAGAGCGCCGGCCGCGTAGACCCCGCCGACCAGCGCGCCCATCGACGCACCCGCGATGTCCACGACCTCGTACCCGCGGCCCGCCACCTCCTCGATCGCGCCGATGTGGGCGTAGCCGCGGGCACCGCCGCTGCCGAGAGCGAGCGCGACACGAGGAGGACCAGCCATGCTCCCCATCGTGGCAGGAGACACCGACCGCTCCGGCCCGGACACGGCGCCGGTCGCAGCGGGCCTGCGCCCCGCTGCGGCACGTCACGGCAGGCGTCGAGCAGCCGCGAGACGACGGGGAGGCGGCTGGCAGGGAAGGGCAGTCCTGCCCTGACCTGCAGTGAGACGGGGAGCGGGTGACGGGAATCGAAACCGCGCTATCAGCTTGGGAATCCGACTCCGTCGCGTTTCCGCACCCTGGCGGGAAGGTAGAACTGCTGGTCAGACGCTTGCGAGCCTACACGGAGAGGAACCGAGAGGCAGTCGCGTCCCGGATAGTGGTGT
>NZ_AXCW01000224.1 GCF_000603945.1 Actinotalea ferrariae CF5-4
CTCGACGGCGTCGGCCGGCCGCAGCGCCGCCAGCGGTGCGACGCGCGTCGCGGCCCGGGCGGGGGAGAGGGCCGCCGTGAGCGTCACCGCCGTCCCCACGGCGAGCGGCACGAGGACCGCCGCGGGCGTCACGGTGATGACGCCGGGCAGCGGTACGCCGAAGCCTGCCACGCCCACCACCGACAGCGTGGCCTGCGTGAGCGCGAGCCCCGCGACGACGCCGACGACGGAGGCACCCACGCCGAGCAGCGCGGCCTCCGTGAGCACCGAGCGGCGCACCTGGCCGCGGTCCGCCCCGACGCACCGCAGGAGTGCGAGCGTGCGGGTCCGCTGCGCGACGAGCACCTGGAAGGTGTTGGCGATGACCAGGGCGGCCACGAGCAGGGCGACGGCGGCGAACGCGAGGACGACGGCGGTCAGGGCGTCCTCGCCGCCGCTCAGCTCGGACACCGTCGCGGCGGCCTGCTCGGACTTCGTCCGGACGACGACGTCGGGGCCGGCCTGGGCGAGGGCCGTCGCCACGGCTCCGGGGTCCGACCCGTCCTCGACGACGACGACGGCCGTGCGGACGCCGGGGACCTCGCCCTGGGCCTCCTCGGCGAGCCAGCGCCGCGCGTCGGCCGGGTCGACGACCACCGCCCCGGAGGAGCCGGTGAAGCCGCCGGTCGGGTCCTCGAGGAGGCCCGTGACCCGGACCTCCTCGAGGACGGTGGTCCACGTCCCGTCGGCCTCCGCTGCCCCGTCGGCCGCTGCGCCGGCCGCCGGCTCGCCGACGGCCGGCGTCCAGACGTCGCGCGCCAGCGTCACGGTGCCGCCGACCTCCACCTGCAGGCGCTCGGCGAGCGCCACGGGCAGGGCGACGTCGCCAGGCGTGTCGGGCAGGCCGCCCTCGACGACGCTCTGCACCTCCAGGCGCGGGTGCGACGCCCGCGTGGTGGCCTCCGGGTACACGTCGGCGGCGGGGCTGCTGAGCCGGACCCACAGCGGTGTCCGGCCGTCGACGGCCTCGACCCCCGGCACGGCGGCGAGGCGGGCGACGTCGTCGTCCGTGAGGGCGGACGCGCCGTCCGCGGTGACGACGAGGTCGGCGTCGGCGTACCCGGCCGCGACGGCGTCGTACGTGGTGCGCGTCATCACCGCGCCGGCCACCAGCGTGGCCGCGACGAAGCCGGTCCCGATGGCGATGGCGATCCCGGCGGCGACGAGGCGGGCCAGGCTCCGGCGCATCTGCGCCAGCGTCAGGCGGAGCATCAGCGCACCGCCGCGTCGTCGAGGGGACGCAGGGCGTCCAGGCTGGCCAGCACGGCGTCGGGGGTCGGGTCCGAGATGTCGCCCGCGATCCGCCCGTCGGCCAGCAGCACGACGCGGTCGGCGTAGGCCGCCGCCGTGGGGTCGTGAGTCACCATGATCACGGTGCTGCCGAGCTCGCGGACCGACCGGCGCAGGAAGCTGAGCACCTGGGCGCCCGCGCGGGAGTCCAGGTTGCCCGTCGGCTCGTCGGCGAAGACCACCTCCGGCCGGTGGACCAGGGCGCGGGCGATCGCGACCCGCTGCTGCTGACCGCCGGAGAGCTCGGCGGGCCGGTGGGTGAGCCGGTCGCGCAGGCCCAGGACGTCGACGAGCGTGTCGACCCAGTCCTGGTCCACGCGCGCCCCTGCGAGCTCCAGCGGCAGCAGGACGTTCTGCTCCGCGGTGAACATCGGCAGGAGGTTGAAGGACTGGAAGACGAAGCCGATGCGGTCCCGGCGCAGGTGGGTCAGGTCGCGGTCCCCGAGGCCGGTGAGCTCCGTCGGCCCGAGGTGCACGGTGCCGGAGGTCGCGGTGTCCAGGCCGGCCAGCAGGTGCATGAGGGTGGACTTCCCGGAGCCGGACGGTCCCATGATCGCCGTGAAGGCGCCCCGTGCCACGTCCACGTCCACGCCGTCCAGCGCGCGGACCGCGGCCTCGCCCGTCCCGTAGACCTTGGTCAGGGACCGTGCGCGCACGGCGACCCGCTCGCCCGGCGACGTGTCCGCGACGCGGTCGGCGGGTGTCGCCCCGGCGGGTCCTGCGGGGGGCGGCGCGAGGAGGCGGGCGTCGCCGTCCGGGCCGGTGGTGGTGGTGCGGGACGGGTGGGTCACGGTGGTCGCTCCTCGGTCGTGGCGGTACGCCTCGACGCTAGGGATGCGATACCGGTGGCCGCGTCCGGCACCGGCATGGTCCCGGTGGCGGCTCCGTCCACCCGGGGGCGGACGCCGCGCGGTGCGGCGCGCTCCCGGGGTCGGAGGCTCAGGCCCCCGGGCGGACGAGTCCGCTCTCGTACGCCGCGACGACCGCCTGGACGCGGTCACGCACCGCGAGCTTGGCCAGCACCCGGCCGACGTGGGTCTTCACCGTCGCCTCGGCGACGAAGAGGTCGCCGGCGATCTCGGTGTTCGACCGGCCGCGCGCCATGAGGACGAGCACCTCGCGCTCGCGGTCCGTGAGGTCCGCGAGCCCCGGGTGCGGCGCCGCGGCGTCGTCGGGCAGGGCCGTCACGAGGTGCTCGAGCAGGCGACGGGTCGACGACGGCGCGATGACGGCGTCACCGGCG
The DNA here is from genome assembly GCF_000603945.1 of Actinotalea ferrariae CF5-4. Taxonomy (GTDB): domain Bacteria; phylum Actinomycetota; class Actinomycetes; order Actinomycetales; family Cellulomonadaceae; genus Actinotalea; species Actinotalea ferrariae. The sequence continues at coordinate 2,573 of NZ_AXCW01000224.1, forward strand.
TGGACGGTCCGGATCGCCCCGAGCATCTCCTCCGGCGGCGCGTCCTTGAGCAGGAACCCGCTGGCCCCGGCCTTGATGGCGCTCAGGACGTACTCGTCCAGGTCGAAGGTGGTCAGGACGATGACCTTCACCGGCTCGGGCGTGACGTCGCCGACGGTGAGGCGGGCGGTGGCCTCGAGGCCGTCCACGTGCGGCATGCGCACGTCCATGAGGACGACGTCCACGGGCACGACGGCGAGCCGGCGGAGCGCCTCGGCGCCGTCCCCGGCCTCGACGACCACCTCGAGGTCCGGCTGGGAGTCGATGACCATCCGGAACCCGGCTCGCACGAGCTGCTGGTCGTCGACCAGGGCCACGCGGACGGGGCCGGGCTGCTCGACGACGGGGTCGGAAGGGGTGGTCACGCGGACGCCTCCTGGCGGGCCGGAACGGGGATCTCGGCGCGGACACGGTAGCCGCCGCCGGGGCGGGGCCCGACGGCGAGGGTCCCGGAGAGCATGGCCGCCCTCTCGCGCATGCCGACGACGCCCTGCCCGGCGCCGTCGGTGGCGGCCGCGGCGCCGCGACCGTCGTCGGTGACCTCCAGGACGAGCGAGCCCTCCCGCCACTGCAGCAGCACCGTGACGGTGACGTCCGGGCCCGCGTGCTTGAGGACGTTCGTCAGCGACTCCTGGGCGATCCGGTACACCGTCAGGCCGGTCCCGGGGGGCAGGGGCCGGGGCGTGCCCAGCCGCGCGAGCGACACGTCGGCACCGCTCGCGCGGACCTGCCGGACGAGGTGCGCGATGTCGTCCACGCCGGGCTGCGGCGCCAGCTCGGGACGTCGATCGGGCGACGCGACCGAGCCGGGCGCGTCGGCGCCGGAGCGCAGCACCCCGAGGAGCCGGCGCATGTCACCGAGCGCGGCCCGTCCGGTCTCGGCGATCGTCGTCAGGGAGCGCTGCGCCGCCGTCGGGTCCTGCTCCGCGGCGTAGCGGCCGCCGTCGGCCTGGGCGATGATCACCGACAGCGAGTGGGCGACGATGTCGTGCATCTCGCGCGCGATGCGGGCCCGCTCCGCCGCCGTGGCGATCTGCGCCTGCTGGTCCCGCTCGACCTCCAGCCGCGCCGCGCGGTCCACGAGGGCGTCGATGCTCTGGCGGCGGGCGCGGCGGACCAGCCCGTACGCGAACACGGTCGAGGACGTCAGCAGCACGATGAAGGACACGATCGCCGCGGCCGTGACGTCCTGGACGAACGGTCCGAGGTCCGCCACGAGCACGAGTCCCACGAGACCGGCGCCGACGATCGTGCCGCCGAAGGCCGTGCGGTACGCCCAGACCGGGCCGTGCACCGTGACGGAGTACAGGGCGAGCAGCACGAGCAGGTCGGCCGGGAAGACGACGAACAGGCCCAGCAGCAGGTGCACGAGCGCCGCGGTGAAGACGACGGCGGCGGAGAGCGCGGGCCGGACCCGCCGCCACGCGACGGCGACGCTCATCACGACGCCGGAGGCGATCGCGACCGGGCGCTGGTCGAGGACGCCCAGCATCCCGGCCGAGGCCGGGACGACGACGAGCAGGAGGCCGGCGGCCGTGAGGGCGTCGACGGCGAGGCGGTGCTCCTCGTCCCACGCCGAGACGCGTTCCCACCAGCGCATGGACGCCAGCGTAGGCGGCGTGCCGCGATCACCACGTCCGCCCGGGGTCGGACGTGTGGCGGCCCGCGGCTGCGACGTCGGGGGGAGGCGCTCCGGCTGCGGCGTGGTCGGTCGTCCGGCGGGTGCGCTGTGGCAGCATGAGCGCATGACGCACGTTCTCTTGGCGGAGGATGACCCGGCCATTGCCGAGCCCTTGGCGCGCGCGCTGGGCCGGGAGGGTTACGACGTCGTCGTGCAAGGCACGGGTCAAGGGGCGATCGACGCGGCGCCGCAGGCCGATGTCGTGATCCTCGACCTGGGCCTGCCGGACATGGACGGTCTCGACGTCGCCCGGTGGATCCGCAGCCAGGGGCTCAGCACGCCGGTGCTCGTCCTCACCGCGCGGGCCGACGAGGTGGACCTCGTCGTCGGGCTCGACGCCGGCGCGGACGACTACGTCACCAAGCCGTTCCGCCTGGCCGAGCTGCTCGCGCGGGTCCGCGCGCTGCTGCGCCGGACGAACGCGGACGGCGAGGACGACGAGGAGCTCGTGGCGCAGGACGTGCGGATGGACCTCGCGGCGCACCGGGCCTTCCAGGCCGACCACGAGCTCCACCTCACGGCCAAGGAGTTCGACCTGCTGCGCGTGCTGGTCAAGGACGCCGGGTCCGTCGTCGCCCGCGACACCCTGATGCGGCAGGTGTGGGACTCGGACCCGACCGGCTCCACGAAGACCCTCGACATGCACGTGTCCTGGCTGCGCCGGAAGCTCGGCGACGACGCGAACGCCCCGCGGTACATCTCGACCGTGCGGGGCATGGGCTTCCGGTTCGAGACCGGCCGAGGCTGACGGCGCGCTGAGGTGCGGCGTCGCGTCGTCCAGGCCACCGTCGCGGCCGTCACCGTGGCGGTCGTGCTGCTGGGCATCCCGCTGGCGTTCTTCAGCGCGCAGCTCGTGCGCGACGGCGAGCTCCGCGACCTGGAGCAGCGCGCCGTGAACCTCGCCCGCGGCGTCGAGAACCGGCTGGTCGCCGACCGCGAGATCAGCGAGGACCTGCTCGAGTTCTACGTCGGTGGTGACGAGCGCGGCAGCCTGCCCGCCTCGGTGTCCGTCGTGACACCTGCCGGCGAGCGCTTCCGCGCGGGGGAGCCGATCGAGGGCCGCGCCTACCCGGAGGTCGAGTACACCGAGTCCGGTGCCGTCGTCCTGCTCTCCCTGTCCTACTGGGACGTGTTCTGGCGCACGGCCCGCGCGGTGGCGCTCGTCGTCGTGGCGTCGGTCGTGGCCGTGGCGGCGGGGGTCTCGGTGGCGCTCTGGCAGGCACGCCGCCTCGCCGCCCCGCTGGTCTACCTCGCCGCGAGCGCCGAGCAGCTCGGCGCCGGCCAGGTGCGACCGCGGCTCGAGCCGTCCGGGGTGGAGGAGATCGACCTCGTGGCCGCCGAGCTCGCGCGCTCGGCGGACCGGATGGCCGGCCGGCTCGCCGCCGAGCGCCAGTTCGCCGCCGACGCGTCCCACCAGCTGCGCACGCCCCTGACGGCGCTGTCGATGCGCCTGGAGGAGATCACCACCGCGACGGAGAAGGAGGAGGTCCGCGAGGAGGCCCGGATCTCCCTGGAGCAGGTCGAGCGGCTCGTCACCGTGGTGGACGACCTGCTGGCGCGCTCGCGCCGGGCCCAGGGCGGTACCACCGAGGCGGTGCACCTCCTGGACGTGGTGCACCAGCAGGAGGAGGAGTGGGCGCGCGCGTTCCGCACCGCGGGTCGCCGGCTGGCCGTGGAGGTCCCCGACGACGTCGCCGTGCTCGCCACGCCGGGGGCGCTGGCCCAGGTCATCGCGACCCTCCTGGAGAACTCGCTCGTCCACGGCGACGGCACGACGACGGTGCGGTCGCGCCCCGGCACCCAGGGCGCCGTCGTCGTGGAGGTCGCCGACGAGGGCCCGGGGGTGCCGGACGAGATCGCCCCGCGCATCTTCGAGCGCGAGGTCACGTCCGGACGCGGCACCGGGCTCGGCCTGGATGTCGCCCGGGACCTCGTGGCGGCCGACGGCGGGCGACTGGAGCTCGCGCAGCGGCGGCCCCCGGTCTTCGCGGTCTTCCTCTCCGGCGTGCCCCGCACCCTCGACCCCAACGTGGTGCTGCCCCGCGGTGCCCTGGTCCCGAGCGGCTCGCGACGCCGGCGGCGACGCACGAGCTGACCGCGTCGGCCTGCACCGTCGGGTCCGCACCGAGGTCCGGCCGGCGCCGCGAGGGCCTCAGGCCCGCGCGTGGTCCCCGTCCGCGAGGGCAGCCGGGACGTCGTGCGGCGCGGGGACGACGTGCCCGTGTGCCGCCGGGGCCGACCCGTCCGGCGGCCGCGTCGTCGTCGGCGTCGTGCCGGTGAAGACGAGTCGCCGGTAGGCGACGTACCGGAAGGCCGTGCCGAGGACGAGCCCCACGACGTTGGCGGCGATGTTGTCGGCCAGCGGCGAGGTCAGACCCAGCACGTAGTGGGAGAAGGCCAGGCAGGCCACCGCGACGAGCATCCCGCCGACGTTGACGACCCCGAACACGACGAGCTCGCGGCGTGGCGACGCGGTGCGCCGGGTCGAGAACGTCCAGTACCGGTTGCCCAGCCACGCCACGAGGGTGGCGACGGCGACGGAGAGCACCTTGGCGGTGATCGGCCGGTCCTCCAGGAGGCCGCCGGGCCCGTAGCGCAGGAGGTTGAACACGCCGACGTCGACGACGTAGGCGACCGCGCCCACGGAGCCGAAGCGCGCCAGCTCCAGGGCCCGGGTCCTCATGGAGACACCGTAGGGCGCACCCGCCGCCCCGGCACCGCGACCACCCCAGCCCACCACCAGCCCACCAGCCCCCCAG
>NZ_AXCW01000225.1 GCF_000603945.1 Actinotalea ferrariae CF5-4
GGTCATGGTCTGCCCCTTCGTTGGGTGCTGAATCTCTCCTGATAACTAGGGCCACAACGCTCCACCCCTGACCGCACGCTGAGCACGAGCGGCACAGCGCTTAGCAGGTAGGCACCCCGAAGATGCCCGGCGAGCCGAAGCGCGTGCAGCCCTCCAAGGACCGGGACCGGCCCAAGGACGACGCCGGGGCCTGAGGCGCCCGCCCGCTGAGCGTCCCGGGAAGAGAAGTCCGGCCGCCGGAGTTACCGTCGAGGCGTGGGTCCCGGACGGGACCGTGCAGGGGCAGACAGTGAAGAGGGTGCATGCGACCCGTCGTCTTCGTGCACGGCGTCCGGACGTCGTCGGCCATCTGGACCGAGCAGGTGGCCGCCATGGCGCGCGCCGGCCACCCGGTGGTGACCGTGGACCTGCCCGGGCACGGTGACCGGGCGCACGAGCGCTTCAGCCTCGCCGCGGCGCACCGCGCGATCGACGAGGCCGTCGAGTCCTGCGACATGCCGCCCCTGCTGGTCGGCATGTCCCTCGGCGGGTACATGTCCCTGGCCTACGCGGCCGCGCACCAGCCCAAGCTCGCGGGCCTCGTGCTCGCCGGCTGCACCACCGAGCTGCGCGGCAAGCCGCTGAGCCTGTACCGGCGGGTGACGGCCCGCCTCGTGGCGACCTTCCGACCGTCGGCGACGTCCTGGCACGTCGTCACCGACATGCTCGGCTCGGTCCACGGCCACTCGTCGCTGGCCGACCTGCGGCGGCTGCTCGTCCCCGTCTGGTTCGTCAACGGCGGCCGGGACCTGCTGCGCATGGACGAGCGACGGTTCCTCGCGGCGCACCCGGGCTCGACGCTGACCGTCGTCCCCCGGGTGGGGCACGACGTCAACCTCTTCGCGCCCGCTGCCTTCAACCGGGTGCTGACCGAGGCGCTCCACGCGCTGCGACCCGCGGTGGTGCGGATGAGGTGAGGCGTCGGGCGGGCCCGGCGGGGGCGCCCCGTCCCCCGCTTTGGTGCCCGGCGCGAGCGTGGGTACAGTAGGGCGCGCTCGCCGCCCGGAAGGGGGCGCGCACCGCAGTCCCGCCGCCTTAGCTCAGTCGGCAGAGCGTCTCACTCGTAATGAGAAGGTCAAGGGTTCGATTCCCTTAGGCGGCTCCACCCGAAGGCCCCGGCACCCACGGTGCCGGGGCCTTCGTGCGTCCCGGTGCTGAGGTCGCGCCGGTCCGGGTGCGGCGGCGGCGCCGCGCGGCGCGTCGACCTGAGATCCTCACGTGTGACCGACGTGGACATCCGACCGTGCACGGACCAGGACCTCGAGGCGCTGAGGTCGCGCTGGCCCGCCGCGGGTGACGTGCACGGGAAGCACCACGCCCGGCAGTCCGCCGGGCACGCGACCTACCTCGTCGCCTGGCGCGGGGACGAGCCGCTCGGCTCGGGCATGGTCCAGTGGGACGGCTGCGTCGGTCCGGCCGCCCGGGAGGCCTTCCCGGATGCCGTGGAGATCAACCACCTCCAGGTCCGTGAGGAGTTCCGCGGGCAGGGGGTCGGTGGCCTCCTCGTCCGGGCCGCCGAGGACCTCGCGGCCCGCCGGGGCCGGACCCAGGTCGCCCTGGGTGTCGGCGTCGACAACCCCGACGCCGAGCGGCTCTACCTCCGCCTCGGCTACGAGGCGACCGTCGTCCTCGACGACACGGAGTACGACTGGGTGGACGAGGACGGGGTCGTCCACCACGAGGTGGAGCGGGACCAGGTCCTCCTCCGGACGGTGCGCCGCCCTGCCGGATAGCCCGAACGGCCCAGCCCATGATCGGGACGGCGCAGCGCCCGGTTAACCTCGACCGAACCCGCACCCCCGTCCGGGGCGCGCCGCACCGCAGGAGCTGCTCATGGCCACAACCGTCGACCCGCCGACCGGCACCACGCCGACGCACGACGCCGGCCTCGCCCCGCGGTTCCGCTCGCTGCGCCGGTACAACGTCATCGCCGCGGTGTTCCACGCCGTCCAGGCCACCGCCGTCGTCGTGCTGTCCAACGACTTCACGCTCCCGGTCACCGGCACGTACCTCAACGGCCCTCCCGGTACGCCCAACGGCGACCAGGTGGTGCTGTTCGACCTGCCGCTCGGGCCGGCCGTGGCCGGGTTCTTCGCGCTCTCGGCGCTCTTCCACGCGATCGTCGCCTCGCCCTGGTTCTTCGCGCGGTACACCGCCGGGCTGACCCAGAGCCACAACTACTTCCGCTGGGTGGAGTACTCGCTGTCGAGCACGCTGATGATCGTGCTCATCGCGCAGATCACGGGCATGACCGACGTCGCGGCGCTGCTGGGCATCGCGGGCGCGAACGCCTCGATGATCCTGTTCGGCTGGCTGCAGGAGAAGTACCACACCCCCGGCGACGGCGACCTGATGCCGTTCTGGTTCGGCTGCATCGCCGGCGTCGTGCCGTGGCTCGCGATCCTCGTGTACGTCGCCTCGCCGGGCTCGACGAGCGCCGCCGAGCCACCCGCGTTCGTCTACGGGATCGTCGTCTCGATCTTCCTGTTCTTCAACGTCTTCGCCCTGATCCAGTGGCTCCAGTACCGTCGGGTGGGGAAGTTCCGGGACTACCTCGTCGGCGAGCGGGCGTACATCACCGCCAGCCTCGTCGCGAAGTCGCTGCTGGCCTGGCAGATCTTCGCCAACACCCTCATCCCGACCTGAGGCAGCGGGGCCCGCGCACCCGTGCCGCCGGTCACGCCTCGCAGGGCACGTCGCGGTGCCAGGACTCGGTGGCGTAGCGCCGCTCGAAGCCCATCGCGGCGTAGAGGCGGTCGGCACCGGTGGGCGAGTCGGCGTCGACCTCGAGGCTCACGCGGTCGCGGCCCCGTGATGCCGCGTCCGCGATGACGGCGCGCAGCAGGGCGGTGGCCACCCCGCGCCCGCGCGCGGCCTGGGTGACGCCCAGGTAGGCGACGTAGGTGCCGTCGGGACCGGCACCGCCGGCAGAGCGCTCACCGATGAGCGCGCCGACCGGCTCGGCGTCCTCGACCTCGACCAGCCACCAGTGGTCCCAGGCGTGTCCCACCTCCTGCTGCTGCCGCTCGACGAACTCGTCGAACGACTCCTCGTGGTAGTTGAAGTGGTCCGTGAAGGCGGTCTCGAGCACGTCGTGCACGGCCCGGAGGTCCCCCTGCGACGGCTCCCCGTCGTCCCCGACGACCTGCCGCACGACGACGCCCTGCTGCGGGTCGGGGAACGCGCCCGGCTCGCCCTCGGCCGGCACGACGGTGCGCGCCATCTGCCACCAGGTCCGGACGTGGTCGTACCCGGCAGCGGCCAGCCAGCGGTGCTTGCGCGCGTCCCCGGCGAAGGCACCGGCGTCCAGCTGGGTCCGGCTCAGGCCACGCTCGCGCGCCAGCCGGCACCCCTCCCGCTCGGCCCAGGTGTAGAGGGCTGCGCCGACGCCGTCCGCTTGGCGCTCGCCGACCTCCGGGTCCACCGAGAGCCCGACGATGACGCGCCCCGCCGCCCGGTCGTGCACGGAGGCCCAGCCGACGACGCGCCCGGTCGGGTCCGTGACGACCGCATGGGTCCGCGCCGCCGCACCCTCGCCCGCGACGTGCGCCTCGACGGAGGCCCGGGACGTCGTGGAGAAGCCGCAGGCGGCGACGTCGTGCCGGGTCGCGACCCGGTGCAGGTCGTCCAGGTCGGCGAGGGTCGCGGGGCGCACCGACCAGCCCCCGGGCAGCACGAGGTCATCGAGAGGCAAAGGGCGCATCTCCTCAGCATCCCGCATCTGATCGAGGTCAGCCAGGCGGATCCGTGCCGACCCGTCCGCCACGGACCGCCAGGGACCGCTCGGCGGGTCCTCAGGGGATCGGCTCGGCGTGGTGGGAGATCCCCCGCAGGAAGTACAGGACCGGACCCACCCAGCTCACGGCGATGACCGCCGCCCAGACGGGCTTCCGGCCCCGGACCTGGTAGTCGGGGCGCCAGGCGAGGTCCGCCCAGGCGGTGGCCGCCAGCGCGAGCTGGGCCGTCGCGCCGACGACCACCGAGGCGCGCTGCCGGCCCGTGAGGTCCGCCCAGCGCCGGTGCTGGCGCGGGGTGTGCGTGGCGCTCATGTCGACTCCGATCTCCCGAGGTCCTCGCCTCCCACGCTGCTCCTGCGGGAGGGGGACCGGGAGAGCCGAACGTCCTCCCGACGGGTCAGCCGGTGCAGACGGTGCCGTCGGGCGGCACGACGCCCTCGATGAGGTACGCGTCGACCGCGTCCGTGATGCAGTCCCCCGCGCGCCCGTAGGCGGTGTGCCCCTCGCCCTCCCAGGTCAGGAGCGACCCGGACGCGAGCTGCTCGGCGAGGGAGACGCTCCACTCGTAGGGCGTCGCCGGGTCGCCGGTGGTGCCGACGACGAGGATCGGGGCCGCCCCCTCCGCCGTCGTGGGGGCGGGCTCCCGCACGGCCTCCACGGGCCACGTCTCGCAGCCGGGCGCCATGACGAAGTCGCGCCCGAAGGTGGGCGCCTCGGCCTCGACGACCCCGGCGAGCTGGTCGAGCTCGGCGTAGGAGAGCTCCTCCGCGGGGTAGTCGAGGCAGTTGATCGCGGTGAAGGCGACCATCTGGTTCGACCCGTAGGTGCCGTCGGCCGTCCGGTCGAGGTAGAAGTTCGCGAGCTCGAGGAAGATCGCGCCGCGGTCCTCCGTGAGGGCCTCCTCGAGCGCCAGGGTGAGGTACGTCCAGGTCTCGTCGTCGTAGAGGGTCACGACGAGCCCGTAGAACGCCAGGGTGGAGTTGAGCTCCCGCCCCTCGCCCACCGGCAGGGGTCGCGCCTCGACCCGGTCCATGAGATCGGCGATCTGCTGCATCCCGTCGTCGACATCGCCCGTCAGGGGGCACGCCGGGCCGTCCAGGCAGTACGCGACGTAGGCGCGCAGCGCCTCCTCGAAGCCCGCCGCCTGGCCGACGACGAGCTCCTCGCTGCTGTTCGCGGGGTCGACGGCCGCGTCGAGCAGCAGGCGGCCGACCTTGTCCGGGAAGAGCTCCGCGTAGGTCGCGCCCAGGAGCGTGCCGTAGGAGAACCCCGCGTAGTGGAGCTGCTCGTCCCCGAGCACCGCACGCAGGAGATCCATGTCCTTGGCGGCGCTGACGGTGTCCACGTGCTCGATCAGCGGACCCGTCGCCTCGGCGCACGCCTCCCCGAACGCCCGGGCCGCCTCGCGCGCCGCCTCCAGGCCCGCCGCGTCGTCCACCGGGTAGTCCGCGGTGAGGTAGCGGTCCACCTCGGCCGGGTCGCCGCAGGACACCGCGCTCGACGCGCCCACCCCCCGCGGGTCGAAGCCGACGAGGTCGAAGGCGCCCACGAGCCGCTCGCTGAACACGTCCCGCGCGTACTCGACGAAGTCGGCGCCCGAGCTGCCGGGACCGCCGGGGTTCACGAGCAGCGAGCCGATCCGCTGGTCGGGGCCGCCGGTCGCCGGGGCGCGGCGCAGTGCGAGCTCGATCGTGGCCGCAGCGGGGTCGTCCCAGTCCATCGGCGCCTGGACCGTGGCGCACTCCAGCCCGGCGCCGCACTCGCTCCAGGAGAGCTCCTGCGCGTAGAACGCCTCGATGCCGCCGGTCACCGGGCCGGGGGTGGCCGACGCCTCACCCGTGGGCACCACGTCCTGCGGCGAGCTCTGCTCCTTGGGTGCGACGCACGCCCCGAGCGCGAGCACCACCGCCAGGGCGGTGCCCGTCGCGCGCACGACCCGACCCCGACGCGGGCGGGCGGAGGGGCGGGGCGCGAAGGACGTCAGCACGGGGTCACGGTAGCCGCTCGCCCTGGCACCCCGCGGAGCGGTCCTCGCGCCCGGTCCTCAGCCCTGGGGCCGCAGCGCGACCGCCATCGCCTCCATCGCGAGCAGGGGCGCGACGTTGCCCTCGATGCGGGTGCGCGCCTCACCGATGGCGTCCATCCGTCGCACGGTCTGCTCGGGCGAGCCCGCGGCCGCGAGCCGCTCCACGACCTCGGCATGGGCGACGTTGATCGGCTCCACCTGCGCGCCGAGCTGGCGCACGAGCACGTCCCGGTACAGCGACAGGAGGTCGATGAGCGCGCGGTCGAGCACGTCCCGCTGAGCGCGCGTCGCCCGACGCTTCTGGTCCTCCTCCAGCTGCCGGACCTGCGCCCGGAGGGCGGGCGGCAGGGTCTGAGCGTCCTCCGCGCCGAGGCTGCGCAGGAGCGCCGTGCGCTCCGCGGCGTCCCGGTCGGCCGTCGCCGCCTTCGACTCCGCCGTCGCGACCTCGACGAGCTCCGCGGCCGTCATGACGGCGTCCCCGACACCCCGGATCGACGCGGCCAGGGTGAGGGTCCGGTCGCGGCGCTGACGGGCCTCCGGGTCCCGGGCGAGCCGTCGCGCCAGCCCGATGTGGCTCTGCGCCGCCCGGGCCGCGGCGTCGGCCACGTCGGGCGCGACGCCGTCCCGCTCGACGAGCAGGGCGGCGACCGCCTCCACCGGTGGGACCCGGAGCGAGACCCGGCGGGACCGGGACCGGATGGTCACCACGACGTCCTCGGGGCTCGGCGCGCACAGGAGCCACACGGTCCGCGGCGGGGGCTCCTCGATCGCCTTGAGCAGCACGTTCGACGTGCGCTCGGTCATGCGGTCCGCGTCCTCGAGGACGATGACGCGCCAGCGCCCGCCGGCCGGCGAGCGCTGCGCCAGCCCGACGAGCCGGCGCACCTCCTCGATGGTGAACGTGACCTTCTCCGTGGCCACGACGGTCACGTCCGCGTGGGTCCCCGCCAGCGTCGTGGTGCAGTCCTGGCAGTGGCCGCACCCGCCGTCCCGGCACTGCAGGGCCGCCGCGAAGGCGCGGGCGGCGTTGGAGCGGCCCGATCCCGGCGGCCCCGTGAGGAGCCAGGCGTGGGTCATCGCCGTCGGCTCGTCCACGGCGCGGCGCAGGACGGCCACGGCCCGGTCCTGCCCGACGACGTCGTCCCAGACGCTCACGCGAGCGCGCCTCCCGCCCCGTCGTGGGCGGCCGGGCGGGCGGCGCCGTCG
>NZ_AXCW01000226.1 GCF_000603945.1 Actinotalea ferrariae CF5-4
CCTTCGTGGCCACGAGCGGGTCGGTCGCCACGGCGCCCTCCTCCGCCGCGGTCGCGGCGGCCGCGAGCACCTGCTCGGCCGACGCGCCGTCGGCGGCGGCCTGCTGGGCCGCGGTGACCGCGGGCGTCCAGGCGTCCACCATGGTCTTCTCGCCGGGGTGCGCCTTGCCGCGCGCGACGATGCCCTCCAGGCCCGCCTCGAGCATGGCGACGACGCCCGCGGCGTCCAGCTCGTCGGTGGCCGTCACCTTGGCGGCGCGGAGGTAGGCCGTGCCGTACAGCGGGCCGGCCGCACCGCCGACGGTCGACATGAGCGTGGTGGCGACGGTCTTGAGGACGTCGGCCGGCTGCCCCGGGGGCTCCTCGGCGCCGTCGAGCTTGGCGATCACGGCGGTGAAGCCGCGCTTGAGGTTCTCGCCGTGGTCGCCGTCACCGATCTTCCGGTCGAGCTCGACCAGGTAGTCCCGGTTCTCCATGATCACCTGGGCGGTCCTGCGCACCCAGTCCAACGCCCACGCCACGTCGAGGCTCATGATCCTCCTTCGTCCGCTCGTCGACCCGGGGCCGGGCCGTCCTCGTAGCCTGCCACGCGACAGCGCGGGGCCGGTCGGCAGTCCGACCGGCCCCGCGCCCTGAGGAGGCCCCTCCGCTCCGTGCGCGGCGGGACCCCGAGGTCACCAGCGCAGCGCCGCCGTGTGCACGGGGGCGTCCCACAGGGTGGTGAGCTCGTCGTCCAGCCGGAGCACGGTCACCGAGCAGCCCTGCATCTCCAGGGAGGTGACGTAGTTGCCGACGAGCGAGCGGGCCACCGTCGCGCCGCGGCCCTCGAGGATGCGCCGCGCCGTGCGGTAGACCACGTAGAGCTCGGACAGCGGGGTCCCGCCCATGCCGTTGACGAGCAGGAGGACCTGGTCGCTGCCACCGATGCCCAGGTCCTCGATCACCGGGGTGGTGAGCATCTCGGTGATCTCGTCCGCGGGTGCCATGGGGATGCGGCGACGTCCGGGCTCGCCGTGGATGCCGATGCCGATCTCGATCTCCGCCTCCGTGAGCTCGAAGCTCGGGACCCCGGCGTGGGGGACGGTGCACGCGCTCAGCGCGACGCCCATGCTCCGGACGTTGGCGTTGACCCGCTCGGCGATCGCCGTGACCGCAGCCAGGTCGTCGCCCCGCTCGGCCGCGGCGCCGGCGATCTTCTCGACGGCGACGGTGCCGGCCACACCGCGCCGGCCGGCCGTGTAGAGCGAGTCCTCCACCGCGACGTCGTCGTTGACGATGACCGAGCGGACCTCGATGCCGTCCGCGTCGGCGAGCTCCGCGGCCGTCTCGAAGTTGAGGACGTCGCCGGTGTAGTTCTTCACGATGTGCAGGACGCCCGCGCCACCGTTCGCGGCGACCGTCGCGGGGGCGATGGCGTCGGGGGTGGGCGACGTGAACATGGCGCCGGGGACGGCGGCGTCGAGCATGCCGAGGCCGACGAAGCCGGCGTGCAGGGGCTCGTGCCCGCTGCCGCCGCCGCTGACGAGGCCGACCTTGCCCTGCCGGGCGCCGCCGGCGCGGCTGACGAAGATCGGGTCCGTGTGGACGGCCACGAGGTCGGCGTGCGCCAGGCCGAAGCCCTCGACGGACTCGTCGACGACGCGGGACGGGTCGTTGATCAGCTTCTTCACGCTGCACTCCTCTTCGCTCACGGAGGCACGCGGCGTCGTCGCCGCGCCCGCGGGACAGCGCACCTGCGCGCACCCGACGAGCGGTGGGCGCGCGCACGCAGGCAGGTGCTGTCCCTGCGTGCCAGCATCGAAGACGCTGGTCAGAGGGTCAAGGGGATGACGTGCGCCGGGTGTGCACATCCGTGCAACACCCGGCGCGCCGTCATGGGCGGCCGAAGAGCGTCCGGGTCTCCGCCGCAAGCACGACAGAGCCCGTCACGAGGACCCCCGCCGCCGTCAGCGCCCCCTCGTTCGCCCCCTCGGCGAGCTCGACCGCGCGGTTCACCGCCGCGTCGAGCCGCTCGGCCGCGTGCACGCGGTCCGGGCCGAACACCTCGACGGCGACGCGCTCCAGCTCCTCCACGTCCAGCGACCGCATCGAGGAGGACCGGGTCACGACCACCTCGTCGAGGAGCGGCTCCAGGCCCGCGAGGATCTGCTCGGCGTCCTTGTCCTCCATGACGCCGACCACGCCGACGAGCCGGCCGAAGGCGAACGCCTCCTGGACCGCCGCGACCAGGGCGTCGACGCCCGCGGGGTTGTGCGCGGCGTCGACCAGCACGGTCGGGGAGCTCCGGACCACCTCGAGCCGGCCCGGGGACGTGGCGTCGGCGAACGCCGCCTCCACGACCTCCGCCGAGAGCGCCCCGCCGGAGCGCAGGAGCGCCTCCGTGGCGGAGAGGGCCAGGAGGGCGTTGTGCGCCTGGTGCTCCCCGTGCAGCGGCAGCGGGATCCCGGTGTAGAGGCCCCCGGACGTCCGCAGGTCCAGCACCTGCCCGCCGACCGCGACCTGGCGCGCCACGACCTCCAGGTCGACGCCCTCGCGCAGGACACGGGCACCCCGCTCGGCGGCGGCGGCGAGCATGACGCCGTCCACCTCCTCGCGCTGCTCGGCCAGCACGAGCGTGCAGCCGTCCTTGATGATCCCGGACTTCTCGCCCGCGATGTCGACGAGGGCGTGACCGAGCCAGCGCTCGTGGTCCCGCGCGACGGGCGTCACGACGGCCACGTCCGCGTCGACCACGTTGGTCGCGTCCCAGACGCCGCCCATCCCGACCTCGACCACGGCGACGTCGACCGGCGCGTCCGCGAAGGCGGCGAGCGCCATGACCGTGAGCACCTCGAAGAAGCTCATCCGCGGGCCACCCGCGGCGAGGGACTCCGTGTCGACCATGTGCACGTACGGCGCGACGTCCTGCCACAGCTCGACGAAGCGCTCCGCGCTGACGGGCTCGCCGTCGATCGCGATCCGCTCCGTGACGCTCGTGAGGTGCGGGCTGGTGAACCGGCCGGTGCGCAGGCCGTGCTCCCGCAGGAGCCGCTCGACCATGCGCGACGTGGACGTCTTGCCGTTGGTGCCGGTCAGGTGCACGACCCGGAACGCCCGCTGCGGCTCGCCGAGCAGGTCGCAGACGCGCCGGACCCGGTCGAGCGTCGGCTCGAAGTCGTGCTCGGGCGCCCGGTCGAGGATGCCCGCGTAGACCTCGCGCAGCGCGTCCTGCGCGGCGCCGTCCGCCTCACCGCCGGGGCGGCTCACGCGTCGGCCCCCGCGACGTCGACCCGCTGGACCGTCACCCGCGCGACGGCGGGGGCGACGTCGCCCTCCGCGACGTCGATCTCCACCGCCAGGGTCTCCCGGCCGATCATCGCGCGGTGCTCCTCGACGTCCGCCCGACGGTCGGCCGGCACGGTGAGGCCGAGGCGGATCCGGTCGGACACCTGCAGACCGGCCGCCTTGCGCTCGTCCTGGACCACCCGGACGACGTCGCGCGCGTAGCCCTCGGCGCGCAGCGCGTCGTCCAGGCCCGTGTCCAGCAGGACCACCCCGCCGTCGGCGAGCACGGCGGCCACGGTCGTCTGACCGTCCCCGCCCGCGTCGGCGACCACGGTCGTCAGCTCGTACTCGGCGGGTTCCAGCGGCACGTCGCCGTCCGGCGTCCGGACGACGACGACGCCGTCGGCCTGCTCCCACTCCCCTGCCTTGGCGGCCGCGATGACCGTCTGGACCGCACGACCCAGCCGTGGCCCCGCGGCCCGCGCGTTGACGGCCAGGCGGGTCGTGACGCCGAGCTCGGCCGGACCCACCTCGGCGAGCGGGACGAGCGTGACGTGCTTGACGTTGAGCTCGGTGCGGACGAGGTCGGCGTAGGGCTCGACCCCCTCGGGGTCGGACAGCGCCAGGCCGAGCTCGCGCAGCGGCTGGCGCACGCGCAGGCTGTGCGCCTTGCGCAGCCCGAGGGTCGTCGAGACGATCTCGCGGACCTGCTCCATGGACCGGACGAGGTCGTCGTCCGCGACGAGCACGGACCCCAGCGCGGTCGCGGCGCCGCCCTCGTCCACGACGGCCGGCCAGTCCTCCAGGTGGACGCTGCGCCCGCCGGTCAGGCCCCGCCAGATCTCCTCCGTGAGCAGCGGCGCGAGGGGCGCCATGACGCGCGTGAGGACCTCCAGCGCGGTCCACAGCGTGTCGAAGGCGTCCGCGTCCTCGGCCCAGAACCGGTCGCGCTGGGTGCGCACGTACCAGTTCGTCAGCATGTCCAGGTGCTCGCGCACCGTCTCGCACGCCCCGGCGACGTCGTACGCGTCCAGCTGCTCCTGGACCCGCGTGACGAGGTCCCGGGTCCGCGCGAGGAGGTAGCGGTCCAGGGAGCCCATCCCGGCCACGCGCTCGGGCGTGACGGGCTGCGCGACGTAGCCCCGGCCGCCGTCGGCGGCGCCCGCGTAGAGCGTGAAGAAGTAGTAGGTGCTCCACAGCGGCAGGTGCACCTGGCGCACGACGTCGCGGATGCCCTCCTCCGTGACGACGAGGTTGCCGCCGCGCAGGATCGGGCTGGCCATGAGGAACCAGCGCATGGCGTCGGAGCCGTCGCGGTCGAAGACCTCGTTGACGTCCGGGTAGTTGCGCAGGCTCTTGCTCATCTTGCGGCCGTCCGAGCCCAGGACGATCCCGTGGGAGACGCAGGACCGGAACGCCGGACGGTCGAACAGTGCCGTCGCCAGGACGTGCAGCGTGTAGAACCAGCCGCGCGTCTGCCCGATGTACTCGACGATGAAGTCGCCCGGGTAGTGGTGCTCGAACCACTCGGCGTTCTCGAACGGGTAGTGCACCTGGGCGAAGGACATCGAGCCGGAGTCGAACCACACGTCCAGGACCTCGGGGATCCGGCGCATGGTCGAGGCCCCGGTCGGGTCGTCCGGGTTGGGGCGCGTCAGCTCGTCGATGAACGGCCGGTGCAGGTCCGTGACCGGGACGCCGAAGTCGCGCTCCAGCTCGGCGATCGAGCCGTAGACGTCCATCCGCGGGTACGCCGGGTCGTCGCTGACCCACACCGGGATGGGCGTGCCCCAGTACCGGTTGCGCGAGACCGACCAGTCCCGCGCGTTCTCCAGCCACTTGCCGAACTGGCCGTGCTTGACGTGCTCGGGCGTCCAGTCGATCTGCTCGTTGAGCTCGACCATCCGGTCCCGGAACGCGGTGACCTTGACGAACCAGCTGGAGACCGCCTTGTAGATGAGCGGGTTCCGGCACCGCCAGCAGTGCGGGTAGGCGTGCACGTACGACGCCTGGCGCAGGAGCCGGCCGTCGGCGCGCAGCCGCTGGGTGATGGGCTTGTTGGCCTCGAAGACCTGCAGCCCCTCGAAGTCCGGCACGAGAGAGGTGAAGCGGCCGCCGGCGTCGACGCTGAGGACCGTGGGGATGCCCACCGCCTCGCAGACCTCCTGGTCCGCCTCGCCGTAGGCGGGGGCCTGGTGGACCAGGCCCGTGCCGTCCTCCGTCGTGACGTAGTCGGCCGTGAGGACCTGGAAGCCGTTCTCCATCCCGGCGTGGTCCATCAGGTAGTCGAAGAGGGGCTCGTACCGGACGCCGGCGAGCTCGGCGCCCCGCAGCTCCCGCACGACGGCGGCGGAGGCCTCCTCCGCCGTGGGGTAGCCGAGGTCCTTGGCGTAGCCGGCCAGGAGCTCCTTGGCCAGGAGGAAGTGCTCGCCGGCCAGCCCGGCCTGCTGCCCCTCGCGGGCCTCGGGCGCGACGGCGTGCGGCACGACCACGTACGTGATGTCGGGCCCCACGGCGAGCGCCGAGTTCGTCGGCAGGGTCCACGGGGTCGTGGTCCAGGCGAGCGCGCGCACGCCGGCGAGCCAGAGGCCCTCGGCCTTCTCGCCCACCAGCGGGAAGGTCACCGTGACCGTCTGGTCCTGGACGTCGGCGTAGACGTCGTCGTCCATCCGCAGCTCGTGGTTGGACAGCGGCGTCTGGTCGCGCCAGCAGTACGGCAGGACGCGGTAGCCCTCGTAGGCCAGCCCTTTGTCGTGGAGCTGCTTGAAGGCCCAGATGACCGACTCCATGAAGGGCAGGTCGAGGGTCTTGTAGTCGTTCTCGAAGTCGACCCAGCGGGCCTGGCGGGTGACGTAGGCCTGCCACTCGTCGGTGTACCTCAGCACCGACGCGCGGCACGCGTCGTTGAACGCGGCGATGCCCAGCTCGTCGATCTGCGCCTTGTCCGTGATCCCGAGGACACGCTCGGCCTCGAGCTCCGCGGGCAGGCCGTGCGTGTCCCAGCCGAAGCGCCGCTCGACGCGCTGCCCGCGCATCGTCCGGTACCGCGGGACGACGTCCTTGACGTAGCCCGTCAGCAGGTGCCCGTAGTGCGGGAGCCCGTTGGCGAAAGGCGGGCCGTCGTAGAAGACGAACTCGTTCGCGCCCTGCTCCCCGGCTGGCCGGTGCTCCACCGAGGCCTCGAACGTCCCGTCCTGCGCCCAGTGCGCGAGGACCTCCCGCTCGAGGGCGGGCAGGTCCGGGGAGGCGGGGACGGGGTGCGGGGCACCGTCGTCGGTGGTGCGGTGCATCGGGTAGGCCACGGGGCTCCTCCACGGTCCAGCACGGTGTGCGGCGTCTGCTGACACATCGTGCGAGGACGACGTCCCGGTCGGACCGGGCCACCGCGGTACCACCTCGCTTGCCACCGACGGCGCCGCTCGGCCCCGTGCGTGGCACGGCGTCCGGACGACGACGGCGGGGACCGCTCGTCGCAGGCTGTAACGGGCCCACCCGTCCGGTTCTACTGAGGCCGAGCCCCTCGCGAGGCGGCGACCCGTTCTTCCGGAGGCTCGCCGGTGATGGCCGGGTCGACGCCTGTGAGCGCCGATGCTACCCGGAACCGGTCCAGGGCGACGCGGGCGAGCTCCGGGTGCGGGCCCAGCGGCGCGGTGACGACGTCCGCGCCGCTGCCCGCCAGG
>NZ_AXCW01000227.1 GCF_000603945.1 Actinotalea ferrariae CF5-4
CGCCGCCGTGGTCGGCCGGACCGGGCAACGGTCGGGCCCCCGCCGGGTACGCCGCGGCCGCACCCGAGGTGGTCACCACGCCCGCAGCCGCGCCGGCCCAGCCCCGGACGATCGACCCGTTCCGCACGGACGGCACGAGCATCCTGCGGACCCCGGTGGCGCCCGGCGGCCAGTACCGCGCCGGCGCGCACCCCGGCGCCTGGGGGCCGCCACCGATGTGGGCACCGCCGCCCCGGACGGACCCGACGGCCATCATCGCCCTGGTCCTGGGGATCATCGGGCTGCTCGTCTTCCCCCTGGTGCTCTCGCAGGCGGCGCTCGTGCTGGGCATCGTCGGCGTCCGGCGCGTCCGCCGCACCGGGGACGAGGGCTTCGGCCTCGCCGTCGGCGGGATCGTGCTGGGGGCGCTGGGCACGCTGGGGGTCCTGGCCTTCGTCGCCTTCTTCGCCTCCGTCGCGTGGTGGAGCCTGTGACGGTCCCGCCGCCGGCACCCCGCGACGACGACGCCCCGTCGGAGAGCCTGTTCGCGCCACCCGGCCCGGCCGCACCATCCGCCCCGCCCGGCCCGGCCTGGTCCTCGGCACCGCAGCAGACCCAGCACCCTGAGCCCCCGCAGCATCCGCAGCACCCTGGGCAGCCCGACCACGGAACAGCGTCTGCCGGGTACCCGCCGGAGCCCTACTACGCGCCCGGCTGGTCCGCGCCGGTCGGGCCCCCACCCGCGCGCCGCCAGGGAGGTCGGCGGACCCTCCTGCGCGTGCTCGCGGCGACGGGGGCGGTGGCGCTCGTGACGGTGGTGGCGGTCGGCGCCCGCACGTGGGCCGACTCCCGCCCGCTGGGGGACCCGTCGGGAGCGGTGTCGGCGCACACCCGCCAGCTCGCGGTCGGGCACTGCGTCCTCGAGGTCCCCGGGGACGGAAGGC
>NZ_AXCW01000228.1 GCF_000603945.1 Actinotalea ferrariae CF5-4
CGAGCGCCCGCACGAGGCGGAGGTCCTCGGGCGCCACCAGCACGCCGACGGCCCCTGGCCCGGCGCGGCCCTCGTGCAGCGCGAGGCCGGGGACGCGTGCGAGATGGACACCACGCAGCGCGCGGCGGGGGTGGTGCCCGTGCTGTGGACGCCGTCGGAGGCGTCGTGGCGCCAGGGAGACCGCGAGTCGCTGTGCCTGGCCCGGCTTCCCGGCGGCGGGCTCGTCGGGTCCTGGACGGACGGCGACGTGCGGCTGCCCTGACGCCCGTCCGGACACCCATCCCGGACACCATCCCGGACACCCAGCCCTGATGCCCAGGCCTGACGCCCTCCCGGAGGACCCTCGACGTCCCGGGACGTCAGTCGTCCAGGTCGACGACGAGCCGCAACGCGGTCTCCAGGCCCGCGGCCATGTCCACCGCGTCCCGGTCGTGGAGCCACTGGACCTGGAGGCCGTCCCAGCACGCGACGAGGAGCACCGCGGCGTCCGCCGGCTCCACGCCGGGGCGCAGCCGCCCGTCGTCGGCGGCCTCCCGGAGCGCGGTGGTGAGCTCCTGCCGCAGCCGGGCGTACCGGCGGACGAAGAAGTCGTGCGCCGGGTGGTCCGGCCCGCCGGCCTCCGCGGACAGGACCGCGTGGAGCTCGACGAGGCCGGGGGTCGTGGCGTTCGACCGCGCGATCTGCAGGAGCGCCCTCAGGTGCGCCACGCCGTGCGCCCCGACGATCCCGGCCCGCGCGCCGTCGGCCGCGTCGCGCTCCTCCAGGACGGCGAGCAGGAGCGCCTCCTTGCTCGGGAAGTGGTGCAGCAGGCCGGGGTGGGACAGCCCGCACCGGGCGGCGAGCTCGCGCAGGGAGGCCCCGCGGTAGCCGACCTCGCCGAACAGCCGCAGCGCCTCCTCGAGCACGACCTGCCGCGTCGCCCGTCCCCGGGCGTAGCCACCCTCGCGCTCCATCCTCAATGCCTACCACTCGGTCGGGATCAGGTCTAGCCTGAGTCCGACGCCGACGCCGACGCCGACCCCGCACCGGCGGACCCGATGCCTCCAGGGAGCTCCCATGACCACCGACAGCCCCGCCCCCGGCCCCACGCGCCTGGACGTCCCCGCGCTGCTCGCGGCGATGACGCTGGAGGAGAAGGCGTCCCTCCTGGACGGCTCCGACGCCTGGCGCACCGAGCCGATCGCCCGGCCGGACGGGTCGCTCACGGTGCCGGCCGTCATGGTCGCCGACGGTCCGCACGGCCTGCGCAAGGAGCCGGACGACAGCGAGAGCATGGGCCTCGGCGACGCGGTCCCGGCGACGTGCTTCCCGCCTGCGGCCGGACTGGCCTCGACGTGGGACCCGGAGCTGGTGGAGCAGGTCGGGGCCGCGATGGCCGACGAGTGCCGCGCCGAGGGCGTGTCGGTCCTCCTCGGCCCCGGCGTCAACATGAAGCGCAGCCCGCTGTGCGGCCGCAACTTCGAGTACCTCTCCGAGGACCCCTTCCTCGCCGGCACGCTCGCGGCCGCGCTGGTCCGCGGGGTGCAGGGGCGCGGCGTCGGCACGTCCCTCAAGCACTTCGCGGCGAACAACCAGGAGACGGAGCGGATGACCGTGTCCGCGGACGTCGACGAGCGCACCCTCCGCGAGATCTACCTGCCCGCCTTCGAGCGCGTCGTCCGCCAGGAGCAGCCCTGGACCGTGATGTGCGCCTACAACAAGATCAACGGCGTCTACGCGTCGCAGCACCCGTGGCTCCTCACCGAGGTGCTGCGCGACCAGTGGGGCTTCGAGGGCCTCGTGGTGTCCGACTGGGGCGCCGTCGACGACCGGCCCGCGGGGGTCGCCGCCGGGCTCGACCTGGAGATGCCGTCCTCCGGCGGCAACGGCACCCGCAAGGTGGTCGACGCGGTCCGCGCGGGCACCCTCGCCGAGGCGGACGTCGACCGCGCCGCCGCGCGCGTCTTGCGGCTTGTGGACCGCGCGCAGCCCGCGCTCGCCGAGCGCACACCTGCGGACCTCGACGCCCACCACGAGCTCGCCCGCCACGCCGCGACCGCGAGCGCGGTGCTGCTCAAGAACGAGGACGGCATCCTCCCGCTCGACGCCGACCGCGGGGGACGGGTCGCCGTCGTCGGCGAGCTCGCCCGGACGCCCCGGTACCAGGGCTCGGGCAGCTCCCAGGTGAACCCGACGCGGCTCGAGGACGCGCTCGGCGCGCTGCGCGAGCGGCTGGCGCGCGAGGTCGCCTTCGCCCCCGGGTACGCCCTCGAGGCCGGGGCCGACGACGAGACCGTGGCCGCACTGCGCGACGAGGCGGTCGAGGTGGCGCGCGACGCCGCCGTCGTCCTCGTGTTCCTCGGGCTGCCCCCCTCGTACGAGGCGGAGGGGTACGACCGCGAGCACCTGGAGCTGCCGCCGCAGCAGGTCAGCGTGCTGGAGGCGGTCGCCCAGGTGAACCGGGAGGTCGTCGTCGTGCTGTCGAACGGGGCCGCGGTCACCGTGCACCCCTGGCAGCGGCACGCCCGGGCCGTGCTCGAGGGCTGGCTGCTCGGCCAGGCCGGCGGCAGCGCCGTCGCGGACCTGCTCACCGGCCGGGCCGCGCCGTCGGGCCGGCTCGCCGAGACGATCCCGCTGCGCGCGGCGGACACCCCGACCGTCGGCGCCTTCCCCGGCGAGCGGGGGCACGTCCGCTACGGCGAGGGCCTGCTCATCGGGTACCGCTGGTACGACGCGCACGAGCTGCCCGTCGCCTACCCCTTCGGCCACGGCCTCACCTACACCCGCTTCGTCTGGTCCGACGTCGAGGCGACCGTCGGCCGGGACACCCCCGCGGCACCGGACGCCACGACCCACACCGCCGACGACGACGCCCGGGTCGCGGTCGAGGTCGCCGTCACCGTGACCAACGCCGGGGCGCGCGCCGGACGGGAGACCGTGCAGGTCTACGTCCACGACCCGCGGTCGGCCGTGCACCGGCCCGAGCAGGAGCTGCGCGGCTTCGTCGGCGTGGAGCTCGAGGCGGGCGAGAGCCGCCGCGTCACGGTGCCTCTCGACGCGCGCGCCTTCGCGTACTGGGACGTGACCCTGCAGCGGTGGGTCGTCGAGGGCGGCGCGTTCGAGATCCGGGTCGGGGCGTCCTCGCGCGACCAGCGCGGCCGCGCCGTCGTCGAGCTCGCCGGCGACGACCTCACGGCGCCGCTGTCCGCCGAGCAGCCCACGTCCGCGTGGCTCGAGCACCCGGTCGCCGGACCGGTGCTGCGCGAGCGGCTCGCCGGCTCGGTCATGCTGCGGATGTTCGAGGACCCGCAGCACGGCCCGATGCTCCGGGCGATCCCGCTGCGCCGGCTCAGCCGCTTCCCGGACGTCCCGCTGCGCGAGGAGCAGCTCGAGGACCTCGTCGCGGAGGTCAGGGCGTAGCGACGGCGGGGCGGGGCGGCGCCCGACCTCGCGCCCGACGTCGCGCCCGCCCCCCGAGCCGGTCAGCGGCTCTCGACCCGGTCCGCCTCCCAGCGCTCGTCCGAGGCCTCCGGCGCGGGCAGGGGCAGGTGCGGGATCGAGGCGGTGATGAGCGTGCCGTCCGCGCGCAGGCTCCCGCGGACCGCCGAGGCGTCCGGGGCCCCGGGGGTGCGCGGGCCCTGGCCGGCCAGGGGGACGACGACGGGGTCGTCCCCCACGCCCACCCGCGCCCCGCGGACCACGACGTCGAGCGGCTCCCCGGTCTCCAGGGCCAGCTCCATCCGGTCCTGCCGCACCATGACGCGTAGCCGTGACCCCCGCACCGTCACCCGGAACGTCAGCCCCGTCCACCCCGCCGGCAGCCGGGGGTCGAACGTGAGCACCTCGCCGTGGTGGCGCATCCCGCCGAAGCCGTTCACGAGCGCCGCCCACGTGCCCGCCGCCGAGGCGACGTGCACGCCGTCGGACGCGTTGTGGTGCAGGTCGGCCAGGTCGACGAACAGCGCGTCCTGGAAGTAGCGCAGGGCGAGCTCGTGGTACCCGACCTCCGCCGCCACGATCGACTGGACGACCGCGGACAGGCTCGAGTCGCCCGTGGTGATGGGGTCGTAGTACTCGAAGTCCGCCGTCTTCTCGGCGAGGGTGAAGTGCTCGCCCTGCAGGAACAGCGCCAGGACGACGTCGGCCTGCTTGAGCACCTGGAAGCGGTAGATGACCAGCGGGTGGTAGTGCAGGAGGAGCGGCCGCTTGTCCGCCGGGGTGTTGGCCAGGTCCCACACCTCCCGCTCGTGGAACTGGGAGTCCTGCGGGTGGATGCCCAGGTGGGCGTCGAAGGGGATCGCCATGGCGTCCGCGGCGCGGACCCACTCGTCCACCTCGTGGGCGCCCAGCCCGAGGCGCGCCACCATGCGCTCGTGGTCCTGCGGCGCCGTCGTCGCGAGCGACCGGACGGCCTCCGCCGCGCGACGGAGGTTGAACCGCGCCATGACGTTGGTGAAGAGGTTGTCGTTGACGACGGTCGTGTACTCGTCGGGGCCGGTGACGCCGTAGATGTGGAAGGAGTCCCGGCCGTTGCCGCGCCAGAACCCGAGGTCCACCCACATGCGCGCCGTCTCGACGAGCACGTCGACGCCCTCCCGCGCGAGGAACTCCTCGTCCCCGGTGACCTGCACGTACTTGCTCAGGGCGTAGGCCACGTCCGCGTCGATGTGGTACTGCGCGGTCCCGGCCGCGTAGTACGCGGAGGCCTCCTCACCGTTGATCGTGCGCCAGGGGAAGAGCGCGCCGTCCTCGTTGAGCTGCCGTGCCCGCCGTCGCGCCGCCGGCAGCATCGTCGAGCGGAAGCGCACCGCGTTCCGGGCGGCGACCGGCGAGGTGTAGACGAGGTACGGGACGACGTAGACCTCGGTGTCCCAGAAGTAGTGGCCGCTGTAGCCGGAGCCGGTGAGGCCCTTGGCGGCGATCCCGTTGCCCTCCGCCCGCGCCGACGCCTGGGCGATCTGGAAGAGGTTCCAGCGGATCGCCTGCTGGAGCTCCGGCTGGCCCTCCACGACCACGTCCGAGCGCTCCCAGTACTCGTCGAGCCACACGCGCTGGTCGAGGAACTGCGGCTCGACGCCCTCCTCGCGCACCCGGTCCAGCGTGCGCCGGCAGCGGTTGACCAGCTCCTTCGCGGGCACGCTGCGCGACGTGTGGTAGCTCACCGCCTTGGTGATGAGGACCGGGACGCCCGGCTGCGCGCTGACCCGGTACACGTGCTTGGCGTAGTCCTGCTCGACCTGCGTGAGCAGCTCGACGCGGTTCTCCGTCTCGACCTGGTGGTCGGTCGCGACGCCGAGCGTCATGCCCGAGTTCGTGCAGCGGTACGCCAGGACGGTGCGGCAGTCGTCGCCCCAGTGCATCTCCGGCTCCAGCACGCGGTGGTCGAACTGCGTGGCCCGCCGGGGGTCGGCGCTGTCCGCGGAGCCCGCCTGCGTGCGGTACTCGTCCAGTCCGTCCTGCCGGTTGATGAGCTGGGAGGACACGACGACGGGGACCTCGCGGTCCAGCACCGTCACCTCGAACGTCATGAGGGCCAGGTGCCGCTGCCGGAAGGACACCATCCGGCGGGACCGCACCCGGACGCGGTTGCCCGACGGCGTGCGCCACACGATGTCCCGGTAGAGGACGCCGTCGCGCAGGTCCAGGGTGCGGTCGTAGGTGACGAGGTCGGCGACGGACAGCAGCAGCGGCTCGTCGTCGACGTACAGGCGCAGCACCTTGGGGTCCGGGATGTTGACGACCGTCTGGCCCACCTCGGCGAAGCCGAACGCCTCCTCCGCGTGCCGGATCGGCCACGTCTCGTGGAAGCCGTTGACGTACGTGCCGTGGGTGTGGAAGTCGCGGCCCTCCTCGAGGTTCCCGCGCATCCCGATGTAGCCGTTGCCGACCGCGAAGAGCGTCTCGGTGGTGCCGTGGTCCTCGGGGTCGAAGAACGACTCGGTGAGCTGCCAGGGGTGCGTCGGGAAGCGGGTCCGGTCCAGGTAGGCGACCGGGTCGCGGTGCACGGGCTCCGGGCGACGGTGCGCGCCACGGCCGGCGGCGTGGCCCGCGGTGCCGCCCGGGACGGCCGCGCCCGGGG
>NZ_AXCW01000229.1 GCF_000603945.1 Actinotalea ferrariae CF5-4
TCCAAGATCCGGGGGTAGGCCCCCCACCCGCACAATGGGCGACATGCCATCTGACACAATCCGCCGCGCCCTGGTCATCGACGACGAACGCGCGCTCGCATCAGTCGTCGCCAGCTACCTGGAGCGGGACGGGTTCGACGTGCACCTCGCCTTCGACGGGCCCGAAGGGCTGGACTCGGCACGGTCGGTCGACCCGGACGTGGTCATCCTGGACCTGGGTCTGCCGGGCATGGACGGCGTGGAGGTCTGCCGTCAGCTGCGGACCTTCTCCGACTGCTACGTCGTGATCCTCACCGCACGGACGGACGAGATCGACACGCTCATCGGGCTCTCCGTCGGCGCGGACGACTACATGACCAAGCCGTTCAGCCCACGTGAGCTGATGGCCCGGATCACAGCACTGCTGCGCCGTCCGCGCCGGGCGGATCCCACGCCCGCGTCCGCGGAGCCGTTAACCCTGGGCGACCTCATCGTGGACCTCGAGGCGCGCGAGGTGCACCTGGACGGCGCGCTGGTACCGCTGACCCGGACGGAGTTCGACGTCCTGAGCACGCTTGCCAAGAGCCCCAACCGGGTGTTCAGCCGACGCGCCCTCATCGAGGAGGTCTGGGGGGCGACCTGGGTCGGAGACGAGCACCTCGTCGACGTCCACGTCCTTCATGTCCGACAGAAGCTGGGAGACACTGTCGCCGAGCAGCGGTTCATCCGCACGGTCCGTGGCGTCGGCTACCGGGTCGGACCCGGCACATGACGCGAGACCGTTGGTCTCCGGGCCCCGGCCTCGGGGGTCGCCTGATGGCCGCGCTGGCCCTGGTGGTGCTCGCGGGCGGGCTCACTGCATGGCTCGTGGCGGGAGCGGTCGGCCCCATCGTGTTCCACGCCCACATGCTTGAGGCCGGTCTGCGCGAGGAGACGCCCGCGGTGCTCCACGCCGAGGCGGCATTCCGCTCGGCTAGCGCGCTGGCGCTGACCATCGCCCTTGGCGCGTCGGTGCTGGCCTCGCTGGCGGTCAGCATGTTCTTGACCCGTCGTATCGCCACCTCGCTCGGTGCCCTGGCTGCGGCGGTCACCCGGATCGCCACCGGCGAGTTCGACGCACGTGTCACCAGCCCGCGGTTGGGCACCGAGTTCGAGCAGCTCGCCCACGCGTTCAACGACATGGCCGATCGCCTGCATGACAGCGACGCCCTCCGCCAGCGACTACTGGCGGACGTCGCTCACGAGGTGCGCACACCCGTCGCGGTCATCAACGCCTACCTCGAGGGCATCGAGGACGGCGTGGAAAGCCTGACGCCGCAGACCGTCGATGTCCTGCGCGATCAGGGATCCCGCCTGACGCGCCTTGCCGGCGACTTGGCGGCCGTCACGCGAGCCGAGCGCGGCGACCTCGGGCTCGTCCGCCAGGCGACGACGGCCCGCGAGCTTGTCGAGCGGGCGCACACGGCCGCACGCGAGCACTTCGCGGCGCGCGATGTCGCGCTTGACATCGTCGTCGACGACGACCTCCCGTTGGTGGCAGTGGACCCAGACCGCATAGGTCAGGTTCTGGGCAACCTCATCGAGAACGCACTTCGTCACACCGCAACAGGGGGACGGGTGGAGCTGAGCGCGAAACTCTCCCAGGATGAGGCGCTCTGTCTGGCCGTGACGGACGACGGTGAGGGCATCGAGCCGTCGCACCTGCCGCACGTCTTCGAGCGGTTCTACCGGGCCGATACGGCGCGCGACAGAGGTCACGGCGGCTCGGGCATCGGCCTCGCCATCGTGCGGGCGATCGTCGTCGCCCACGGGGGCCGCGTGAGCGCCCACAGCAGTGGCCGCGGCACCGGGGCGCGCTTCGAGGTACACCTACCCACCTGACGGGCCGGGTCACGCGTGGCCAGGAGCCTTCGGCTCGTATCGGGGCCCGATCGCCACTGCCTCACGGTGTGTCATCGGCTCGCTCGGGCTCGGCGCATTGCGGGCCATCGCCCGTGGCGGTAGCCGCACTCATACAGCGCAGAAGCCCTTGGGAGCCGACCATGAACTCACACACAACGAGCCCTCGACGCGGGTCGCCCCACGGCAGGTGTCGTCAGCGAGGGTCTCTGGGGCGAGCTCTGACAGGGATGACCCGTGGAGGCCACGTGAACGCTCGGTCAAGGTGATGAAGGCACCATGAAGTTTTCGCCCCAGACGCGTCGCACAGAGGACGGCGTGGCTACCGTGGGCGATACCCCCGCGGGTATCTAGTCGTCATCAGCGTGCCGGACCCGTGGCTGACGAGAGGCGCACGATGGGAAATCCGAACGGGTCTTGGGCCGGCATGGGCATGGGGATGGGCTGGGGGTGGGTTTTCGGCCTCCTCCTGGTGGCGGGGTTGGTGACGCTGATCATCCTGGTGGTTCGACTCAGCACCGACGGGAGGCCGAGCGCGCGCCGGGACGTGGAGTCCGAGTCAGGGCAGCATCGCGCCCGCGCGATCCTGGACGAGCGCTACGCCCGGGGCGAGATCGACACCACTGAGTACGAGGAACGCCTTCGGACCATGCGAGGCGACCGGTAGTGGAGCCTGTGACACGCCGCCAGGCCCTGCAGCTCGGAACGCTAGGGGCGCTCGGCGTCGTCGTGGGTGGTGCCGGGCTCGCTCGATCCGGCGTGCCGTGGGCGCCCCTGGGTCAGGGCCCCAGCCCGGGAGGTACCGTCGGCGGCGGGCTCGCCGAGCCGACCGCGCTGCGCAGCACGAACGGCCTGCTGCGGGTCGAGCTCATCGCTGCCGAGCAGGAGGTCGTCCTCGCGGGACGCCAGGCCCGGGCGCTGGCCTACAACGGCCAAGTTCCGGGTCAGACCTGGTGGGTTCGGCCCGGCGATCGGATCGAGGTCCGCCTGGAGAACCGGCTGGGTTCTCCGACCAACCTGCACACCCACGGCCTGCACGTTTCCCCGCAGGGCAGCTCCGACAACGCCCTCCTGAGCATCGACCCCGCAACGACGTTCGACTACCGCTTCGAACTGCCGCCAGACCACCCGACCGGGGTGTTCTGGTACCATCCGCACCGGCACGGCCATGTCGCGGACCAGATCTTCGGCGGTCTCTACGGCACGATCATCGTGGAAGACGACGACGCCCCGGGTGCCCGTGATCGGGTGCTCGTGATCTCCGACACCTCCCTCACGCCCGAGGGTCAGGTCCGCGGTGCCACTGCAGCGGAACGGATGATGGGACGCGAGGGTGACCTCGTCTTGGTCAACGGCCAGGTCGAGCCGGTGATCACTTCACGACCTGGTGAGTTGGAGCGTTGGCGGGTCGTCAACGCCTCCACGTCGCGGTACCTGCGCCTGGCCCTGCCCGGGCAGCAGCTGCAGCTGCTGGGCACCGACTCCGGCCAGGAGGCCACTCCACGCGACGTCGACGACGTGGTCCTGGCGCCCGGCAACCGCGCCGACCTTCTCGTGCGGATGCAAGGAGGTGCGGCCCAGCTGCACACCCTGGGCTACGACCGCGGCGGGCGGATGATGGGCATGATGACCGGCCGGACCCAGTCCGGGCCCCTCGTTCTGGCACACCTCGATGTGACCGGCGACAGCGTGGATGGCCCAGCGGCCGTCGTTCGACGGGCTGCTCAACCCGATCTCCGCGAGGCGAGCCTGGACGGCCGACGCGAGATCGCCTTCACCATGACCACCGGTCGCGGCGGCGGCATGGGGGCCATGATGGACGTCGGCTTCGACGGCAGGCCCTTCGACATCGAGCGGACCGACCAGCAGGTCCTGGTCGACTCGGTGGAGGAGTGGACGATCCGCAACCCGACCCCGATGAACCATCCGTTCCACCTGCACGTCTGGCCCATGCAGGTCCTTGAGATCAACGGTGTGCCGATGGCGGGACCGGTGTGGCGCGACGTTGTGGATGTACCGGCTCAGGGCGAGGCGGTCGTCCGGATCCGCTTCGGTACCTTCTCCGGGCGGACCGTGTACCACTGCCACATCCTCGACCACGAGGACGCCGGGATGATGGGCATCATCGCGGCCTCGCCCGCCTGAACTGCCGGGCCGCGGACATTTGTGGCTCGGTCTCCACCGACCGCAACCAGTGGCTCCGAGCAGAGCCAGTTCATGAAGAGATGCTGAAGATCCCCTGGGGCGGGCCCTTTGCCGGCAGGGGGCGCTGGCGCGGCCGGTTAGTCTTCGGGCGCCCCGGGGCGTCGGCCGCCGCGTGGGCAGGATCCTCCCGTCCGACGAAGGGCATCGCCATGACCATCACCTACGACGTAGCAGGCATGACCTGCGGGCACTGCGTCGCGTCGATCACTGCGGAGGTGTCCAAGGTGGAGGGTGTGCAGGCCGTTCAAGTGGACCTGAAGGCAGGGCGCGTCACGGTCACCAGCGAGACACCCGTGGACCCAGGTCTCGTCGTGGTCGCCGTCGATGCGGCCGGCTACGCGGTCACGGGGCTGAGTTCGTGAGCGGCGGGGCGGTGGCCCGACTCGGCGCCTATGCAATCGGACTCGTGCTGGTCTTCGCAGTAGCACTCGCCCTCGGCAACGCGATCAGGGGATGAGACCAACCATGTCCACCATCGGCACGACCAGCCTGACCGCGTCAGCCTCAGGGACCTCCTCCGTCGAACTTGCGATCGGCGGCATGACCTGTGCGTCGTGCGCGGCACGGATCGAGAAGAAGCTCAACAAGATCGACGGCGTCACGGCGAACGTGAACTTCGCGATGGAGTCCGCCAAGGTCCACTTCCCTCCGACGGTGTCGCTGGACCAGCTCATCAGGTCGGTCGAGGACGCCGGCTATACGGCCGTTCTTCCGACGTTTTCCGCGGCGCCTCAGCAGCCCGGCGACGGGACCGCGAGCGATGCGCCTGCTGCGGCCGGCGACCCGGTCGACAGCCTGCGCCGGCGCCTGGTCGTCTCGTGGGTGCTGACTCTGCCCGTCCTCATCCTGGCGATGGTGCCGCCGCTGCAGTTCGACAACTGGCAGTGGCTATCGCTGACCCTCGCCGCGCCAGTCGTGGTGTGGGGAGGGCTGCCCTTCCACCGCGCCGCGTGGAAGAACCTGCGCCACGCCACCGCCACGATGGACACCCTGATCTCCATGGGCGTCATCGCTGCATTCACCTGGTCTCTGTGGGCACTGTTCCTCGGTGACGCGGGCATGCCCGGCATGCGCATGGACTTCACGCTGTTCCCCGAGCCGGGCGCGGGATCGTCGGAGATCTACCTGGAGATCGCCGCCGCGCTCGCGGCATTCATCCTTTTGGGACGCTACTTCGAGGCCCATGCCAAGCGCCGCTCCGGTGCCGCCCTGCGGGCGCTGCTCGAGCTCGGCGCCAAGGACGTGGCGATCCTTCGGCCCGGGCCCGACGGCGACGTCGAGGTCCGTGTGCCGATCGAGGAGCTCGTCGTCGGGGACCGGTTCGTGATCCGCCCCGGCGAGAAGGTCGCCACCGACGGCGTAGTCGTCGAGGGTACCTCCGCGATCGACGCAGCCCTCCTGACCGGAGAGTCGGTCCCGGTCGAGGTGGGACCTGGCGACCCGGTCACCGGAGCGACAGTGAACGCGGGCGGGCGGCTGGTCGTCGAGGCGAGCCGGGTTGGCGCGGACACCAAGCTCGCACAGATCGCGCGCCTCGTCGTCGACGCGCAGTCCGGCAAGGCAGCTGTTCAACGGCTGGCCGATCGACTCTCGGCCGTGTTCGTACCGATCGTCATCGCCCTGTCGGTCGGCACCCTGGGCTTCTGGCTCGGGCTGACCGGTGACGTCGTCTCCGCCTTCACCGCCGCCGTCGCGGTGCTGATCATCGCCTGCCCCTGCGCCCTCGGACTGGCAACGCCGACCGCCCTGCTCGTCGGAACAGGCCGCGGAGCCCAGCTCGGCGTGCTGATCAAGGGCCCTGAGGTCCTCGAATCCACCCGGAAGGTCGACACCATCGTCCTGGACAAGACCGGCACCGTGACCACCGGCCGCATGTCCCTGGTCCACGTCGTCCCCGCCGACGGGACGGGAGCCGACGAGGCGCTCCGCCTCGCCGCGACACTGGAGAACGCCTCCGAACACCCGATCGCCGCCGCGATCGCCGCCGGCGCGACCGACCTCGACATGGTCCTGGGAACGGTGACCCACTTCGCGAACACCCCAGGGCGCGGCGTGACCGGCTGCGTGGAGGGGCGACGAGTCCTCGCAGGCCGCGCCTCGTGGCTGGCTGGGGAAGGACTGGCAGTGCCGCCCGAGCTCGCCTCGGCGGTCGACGAGGCAGAGGCTGCGGGACGCACCGCAGTCACCGTCGGGTGGGACGGGAGCGCACGCGCAGTCCTCGTCGTCTCCGACACCCTCAAACCCACCTCGGCGCAGGCGATCAGCCAGTTCAGGAAGCTCGGCCTGACCCCGATCCTCCTCACCGGCGACAACACGCGCGCCGCACAGGCCGTGGCCGCCCCGCTCAAGATCACCGACGTCATTGCCGAGGTACTGCCCGAGGAGAAAGTCGCCGTGATCACCCGCCTGCAGGGCGAGGGCCGCGTCGTGGCGATGGTCGGTGACGGCGTGAACGACGCCGCCGCCCTGGCGCAGGCCGACCTTGGGTTGTCCATGGGCACCGGCACCGATGCCGCCATCGAGGCATCGGACCTGACGCTGGTGCGCGGAGACCTCCGGTCGGCGGCTGACGCGATCCGCCTCGCACGCCGGACCCTGTCCACCATCAAGGGGAACCTCTTCTGGGCCCTGGCCTACAACGTCGCCGCCATCCCCCTGGCCGCGTCCGGCCGACTCAATCCCCTGATCGCGGGTGCCGCCATGGCGCTCTCAAGTGTCTTCGTGGTGTCCAACTCGCTGCGGCTGCGCAAGTTTGCGGGCTGGTCTCAGGAGACCCCCGAGAGCCGCTGACCAGTCGTCACCTCCTGGGTGACCGGTCCGCCCACCCTTCCACCCGAGGACGTCCCATGGGGCCTACCCCCGGATCTTG
>NZ_AXCW01000230.1 GCF_000603945.1 Actinotalea ferrariae CF5-4
GACGGGGTCCGCGGCGTCGAGGACCGTCGTGGGCTCGGCCGGCAGGCCGACCTGGCCCTGGTGGACGGTCGGCGGCTCGGGCGTCGGGGAGGGCGACGGGCGGGTCTCGCGCTCGCCGTCGGGGGCGGCGACCGCGGCGCACCCGGCGAGGGCGAGCGCGGTCAGGGCGACGACGACGGTCCGGGTGGGACGGGGCATGCGGTCCTGGGTCCTGTCGTGGGCAGCGGGCCACGCCGGACGGCACGCGCCCGGACGCCCCGACCCTACGGGCCACGGCCGCTGGGCGCACGGCCAGGAAACCCCTTGGCAGACGCCCGACGGCGGCTTACCGTCGTTCCCACACGGGAGAGGAGGTGGTCCGACGGTGCAGACATCCAGGACGCGTGAGGTGACTGTCCGCTAGTCGCCCGAGAACATCGGACGGAGTGCTTCCGGTCCCGACCCGCCTCGAGCGGCGAGCGAGACCCAGGCAGTCGCCGGAGCCCGTGGGGGTCGTGACCCGTCCATCACGACACCCTGGTCCCAGACCAGGAGCCCACGGGCTTTCTCCTGCCCGGGATGGTGCCCCGATGCGCCCCGCCCCCGGCCCCCGTGTCGCGTGAAGCGTTCGTCGTCGTGGGCCGCACGAACGCTTCACGGGAGGGCTCCGGTCCCGGCATCGCGCGGGCCGGTCCGCGACAATGGGCCCGTGAGCCGCCCGTACCGCGTCATGACCGTCTGCACCGGCAACATCTGCCG
>NZ_AXCW01000231.1 GCF_000603945.1 Actinotalea ferrariae CF5-4
CTCCCCGATGGCCGAGGTGGTCCTGCGCGACCGCTTCGAGCGCGCGGGGCTGGGCGACGTCGTCGTCGTCGACTCGACCGGGGTGAGCGGCGAGGAGGACGGCAACCCGATCGACCACCGTGCCCAGGTGGTGCTCCGCGCGGCCGGCTACGACGTGCCGCGGCGCCGGGCCCGCCAGGTGACCGCCGTCGACCTGGCCTCGCACGACCTGGTCCTGGCGATGACCGCGAGCCATGCCCGCGCGCTGCGCCGCATCGGCCACGACGAGCCGGCCCTGGCCGAGCGGGTGCGGATGTACCGGTCCTTCGACCCCGCCGCGCCGACCGGGGTGCCGGAGCACGAGCTCGACGTCGACGACCCCTGGTACGGCGACCAGGTCGGGTTCGAGACCACGCTGGCGGAGGTCGAGGCGGCCGCCGACGGCGTCGTCGAGCACGTGCGCCGGGCACTGCGGGCGGCGCAGGAGGGCGGGTCGACAGGCCGGGCGGGCGGTCCGCCGGACTGACGGGAGGACCGGACGCGGCACGCCCGCCCGGTCCTCGCCCGGCGACGGCCGGACGACGGCGGTCCGCGTCGGAGTTCACCCGCCGTTCACCTGCGGGGACGTCGGCCAGTGCCGATCCTGAGGCATGCGTGGTCGGGAGCCGGTGCACCGCCTCGCGGTCCTCGCGCTCACCACGGGGTTCGCGGGCCTCCTCCTGCTCCACCTCGCCGACGTCGTCCTGGGCAGTCTCGTGCCCGGATCGGTGCCGGTGGCGGGCGTCTGGACCGGGGCCGCAGCCTTCGTCTTGGGAGCGCTCCTGGCCGCGGCGCGGCTTGCCGTGCACCGGGCACCGGCGCCGGACGGCCTCGTCGTGGCCGGCGTGCTCTGCTACTGCGGCGCGTGGCTGCACCGGTTGCTCGTCCCGCAGCCCCGCGGGGTGGACGACCCCGTTCTCGGGGACCTGCTGTGGGCGCCGTTCCCCGTCCTCCTGGTCGCGGCCCTCGTCGGGCACGGCATGCGCCGGCGTGCCCACGCGTCGGACTGGGTCGACCTCGCCATCGGTGCCGCCGGGGGCGCGGCCTTCGTGGCGGCGTTCGTCCTCTCCGCCGAGGACTGGGACGGCTCCGACCTGGCCGCGTCCGCGGTCAACGCCGGCTACGCCGTCGGGGAGTCGGCGATCGTCGTCGCGGCGCTGAGCGTCGTGGTCGTGCGGCGCCGGCGGCTGGGGCGCGCGTTCTGGCTGCTGGCGGCCGGGGCCCTGACGCTCGTGGGGACCGACGCCGCGTACCTCGCGCTGCGCGCAGGTGCCGCGACGGACCCGGCCGACGGTCCTCTGCGTCTCGGCTGGATGGTCGGGCTCACGCTCGTCGTGCTCTCCGTCGGGGCGCGCCGACCCGCGCCGGAGCCGCCGTCGCCCCGGTCACGACCGCCGGTGATCGTCGTGCCCCTCGTCGGTGCGCTCGTCTCGGTCGTCGTGCTCCTCGGGACGTCGGACGGCGAGCAGGTGGTGCGGTGGACGGCCGCGCTCGCCGTCGTCCTGGCCGTCGCGCGGATGGCGATGGCGTTCCGCGAGGTGGCGGCCCTGGCGGGCAGCCGCGAGCTGGCCCTGACGGACGAGCTGACCGAGCTGGCGAACCGCCGGGCCTTCTACGGCGCGGGGGAGCGCCGGGTGGAGCGGGGGACCCCGTGCGCGCTCGTCCTGCTGGACCTCGACGGCTTCAAGCAGGTCAACGACGGCCACGGGCACGGCGCCGGCGACGAGCTCCTGCGACTCGTGGCCGGGCGGCTGCGGGGCGTGGTGCGGGACGGGCGGAGCGGACGCGACCGTGACCTCGTCGCGCGGCTGGGCGGGGACGAGTTCGCGGTGCTCCTCTCGGGCCACGAGCGGGAGGCCGTGCTCGTCGCGGAGCGCGCCGTGGCGGTGCTCGAGGAGCCGTTCGACCTCGGCGGCGTGGTCGTGCGGGTCTCCGCCGCCGCGGGCGTCGCCGCGCTCGACGCCGGTGGCCCGCTCGACGAGCTGGTCCGCCGCGCCGACGTCGCGATGTACCGGTCCAAGGCGACGGGGTCGGGCGTCGTCGTCCACGTCGCGGGGCTCGACCTGCGGGACGCGCCGGACGTGGTGGACGCGCCGGACGTGGTGGACGTGCCCGACGTGCCCGACGTGCCCCGTGGGGGAACTCCCGTCGGCGCGTGAGCGTCGTCCAGGGTGGGATGCTCGACCGAGCGACCCGCACACCGAGGAGGACCTCCGATGCGCTGCCCCGTCGACGCCGTCGAGCTCGTCATGACCGAACGCCAGGGCATCGAGGTGGACTACTGCCCCACCTGCCGCGGGGTGTGGCTGGACCGCGGCGAGCTGGACAAGATCATCGAGCGGTCCACGGGCCCGGCCGCCGCCGCGTCGGCCCTGGACGCCGCCACGGGCGAGTACCGCCCCGACCGGCACGACCCGCGGTTCCAGCCGCGCTTCGGGGACGCCCGGCCCGAGCCCGGGTACGGCGCGTACGACCCGCGGCGTGACTCCCGTCCGGCGGACCCGCGGTACGCCGGTGGGTACGACCCGCGGCAGGGCGCCGACCCGCGCGGCTACGACCCGCGCTACGACAAGCGCCGCAAGAAGAAGGGCTTCCTCGAGGAGCTGTTCGACTTCTGAGCCGCCTCCCACCCCGTCCGCCGACGGCAGCACCCGGCACCATGGGGGGATGAGGATCGCCCGACGCGCCCAGGTCCCGCCGTTCGCCGTCATGGAGGTCCTCGCGGCCGCCAACGCCCGGGCCGCGGCGGGGGAGTCCGTCATCAGCCTGTGCGCAGGGCAGCCCGCGGCCGGCGCCCCGGCGGCGGTGCGCGCGGCGGCGATGGGCCTCCTCGCCGACGGCGACCTCGGCTACACCGAGGCGATCGGCACCCCGGCGCTGCGGGCGGCCCTCGCCGCGCACTACGGCCGCTGGTACGACGTCGACGTCGACCCGGCGCGCGTCGTCGTCACGACCGGGTCCTCGGGGGCGTTCCTGCTCGCGTTCCTGGCGGCGTTCGAGCCGGGGGACCGCGTCGCGCTGGCCCGGCCCGGCTACCCGGCGTACCGCAACATCCTCACGTCGCTGGGCGTCGACGTGGTCGACCTGGACTGCGGCCCGGCGACCGGCTTCCGCCCGACGACCGCGCAGCTCGCCGCCGCGCACGACGACGCCCCGCTCGCAGGCCTGGTCCTCGCGAGCCCCGCCAACCCCACGGGGACGATGGTGACCGGGGCCGAGCTGGACGCCGTCGTCGGCTGGTGCGCGGACCACGGGGTGCGGCTGGTCAGCGACGAGATCTACCACGGCATCACCTACGGCGACGCGGGGCGGGGGGCAACGGCTGCGGGCCGGTCGGACGAGGGCGCCGTCGTCGTCTCGAGCTTCTCGAAGTACTGGGGGATGACGGGCTGGCGGCTGGGGTGGCTCGTGCTGCCGCCGGACCTCGTGCCGCCGGTCGACGCGCTCGCCGGGAACCTCGCGCTGTGTCCGCCGGCGCTGGCGCAGCACGCGGCGCTCGCGGCGTTCACGGAGGAGTCGTACGCGGAGGCGGACGAGCGGGTCCGCGGGTACGCCGCGGCGCGGGACCTGCTGCTGCAGCGCGTGCCGGCGCTGGGGTGGTCCGTCGCGCCACCGGACGGCGCGTTCTACCTCTACGCGGACGTCGGGACGGACGACTCGGTCGGCTGGTGCGCCGGGCTGCTGGCCGAGACCGGCGTCGCGCTGACGCCGGGGACGGACTTCGACCCGGTCGACGGCGACCGGTGGGTGCGGCTGTCCTTCGCGGCGGGG
This sequence comes from Actinotalea ferrariae CF5-4, assembly GCF_000603945.1. Lineage (GTDB taxonomy): Bacteria > Actinomycetota > Actinomycetes > Actinomycetales > Cellulomonadaceae > Actinotalea > Actinotalea ferrariae. The sequence continues at coordinate 3,790 of NZ_AXCW01000231.1, forward strand.
GAGGCCGCGGTCGACGAGGCGTTGGACCGGATCGAGGCCTGGCAGCGCTGAGGCACCGTCCGATCAGGACTCCTTCGGCATCTCGACCACGACCTTGCCGCGGACGCGGCCCTCGTGGACATGCGCGAGGGCGGTTGCGGTCTCCTCGAGCGGGAAGGTGCGCTCCAGGGTGGGCCGCACCTGGCCGCGCTCGACGTAGCCGGCCAGCTCCTCGAGGTCCGCCCTACGCGTCGACGAGACGAACATGCGTACCCGTGGCCCGCGGCGGGCGACCAGCGAGGCGAGGCTCGCCCGGATCTGGCGGCCCAGGTTGCCGGTGACGGTGCTGCCGGTCTCGTCGCCGACGAGCACGAGGGTGCCCGCCGGGCGCACCGCCTTCCGCAGCTCGGCGACCGGCCGGCCACCGGCGATGTCGAGCACGACGTCGAACGCGCCGTCGGCCGGGAGCTCCTGCTCGTCGTACGCGACGACCTCCGAGGCCCCGAGCGAGCGCACGAGGTCAGCCTTCGCGGCGCTGCACACGCCGACGACGTCGCAGCCCATCGCCGCGGCGAGCTGCACGGCGTAGGAGCCGACGCCGCCGGATGCGCCGATGACGAGGACCCGCTGGCCGGCCTTCACGCGAGCGACGTCCCGCAGTGCCTGGAGGGCGGTGAGCCCGGAGACCGGCAGCGCGGCGACCCGGACGAGGTCCACCCCGGTGGGGACGCGCGCGATCTTGCGGGGGTCGGCCACGGCGAGCTCGGCGAACGACGACGTCGCGGCGCCGTAGACCGCATCGCCGACGACGAGTCCCGTCACGTCCGGGCCGACGGCCTCGACGACGCCCGCGACCTCCAGCCCGAGGCCCGTCCGCCGCGGGCGGCGCAGGCCGGTGGCCAGCCGCATGACGCTCGGCGTGCCGGTCATCATGTGGACCTGGCCGCGGTCGACTCCGGCGGCGACGACGCGCAGGAGGACCTGGCGACGGCCCGGAGTCGGCGTCGGCACGTCCCGGACCTCCACGACCTCGGGGCCGCCGTACTCGGATCGCACGGCGGCGCGGATGGTGGGGCGGTGGCTGGTCCCGGCTGCCTGCTGGGCGGGCTGGCTCGACGGCATGACGACTCCCTGACGCTGTAAGGCTGGTGCGCCGGACGCTAGTCTTACGCCGTAAGTCGCGTCAAGCCTTATGGTGTAAGCCGCCTGACAGGGCGAGAGGACGACGACGGGAGGCGCAGTGCCGGCAGGCACCCGCACACCGCTCAGCCGAGAGCGCATCGTCGACGCGGCGATCGCGCTCGCGGACGACAAGGGCGTCGAGGGGCTGACCATGCGCGCTCTCGGCCGGGCGCTCGGCGTCGAGGCGATGTCGCTGTACCACCACGTGCCGAACCGCGACGACGTCCTCGACGGCGTCGTCGACCGCATCTATGCCGAGTTCTACGCGCCCGTCGTCGGCGGGGACTGGAAGGACGAGCTGCGTCGGCGGTCGCACTCGGCGCGGGCGGTGATCCGGCGTCATCCCTGGGTGATCCCGCTGATGAATGCGCGCAGCACCCCCGGGCTCAGCACGCTCGCACACCTCGACGCGGTCATCGGCGTGCTGCGCTCGGCCGGGTTCTCCCTGCCCATGACGGCGCACGCGTTCGCGCTCGTGGACGCGCACCTGTACGGCTTCCTGGCCCAGGAGGTCAGCCTCCCGATCAGCCCCGGTCAGGGTGTTCAGGAGATCGCGGACGGCATCGCCGAGACGACGGACATGGCCGAGCACTTCCCGCACCTGGCCGAGCTGGTCGCCGGCCACGCCCTGCAGCCGGGGTACGACTTCGGCGACGAGTTCGAGTACGGCCTGGAGCTCGTGCTGGAGGGCCTGGAGCGGGACCTGCGCACAGACGAGGGCGGTCAGTAGCGGATCTCCTGCACTGCCATCACACGGACGGGCTGGTTGCCCGTCATCCAGGACGCCAGGGGGAACATGGAAACGCCTCTCTCCCCTGATGGCGACCTCGTCCCAGCGCAGACCTCTGCAGCCGACGTCGCGCCTGTTCCATGACGTGGAGGTGAAGGTGGCGCTCGGGACGCTCCGGTGCACCTTCGTGGGGTGCTCCTTCACGGGCCTCTGGGACGGCAACTTCTCCGCAGGGCACGGTCGCCATCGCGTCGAGGGCAACGACTTCCGCGAGCTGAGAGGGGCGGACTTCCGTGACGGGGTGGACTGGAGCAAGAACCAGTTCGACCATGGCGGCTCCCAGCTGATCCTGACGGCGGCGGCTGCGCGATCGCCGGTCGTGCGAGATGTGGCGCTCACCCGCCCGGATCTGGCTCCCCTCTGTG
>NZ_AXCW01000232.1 GCF_000603945.1 Actinotalea ferrariae CF5-4
CTGCCATCTGCTTGACGCGGGACACGTTCTCCGATGTGCGCTGGTGGAAGGGCGTCCGGTACGTGCGCGTCACCTCCGGGGGGTCCGCTGCCGTTCCTGGCACGTCGAACCACGGCAAAGCGCAGGCCGTGGACTTTGCCGACGTCGGCGCGTCCGGTGGGTCCCGGTGGCGGTGGCTTATGGACAACGCCCCCCGCTTCGGGTGGGTCAACCCCCTGTGGGCGCGCGACGGCAACCCCTGGAACGGCTCACAGGAACCGTGGCATTGGGAAGGCGTCGCCGTCCCCGTGTCCTCCTACCGGTCCTGGCTGACCGGGGCGGGCATCACCGTCCCCGACCTCGACACCCCCGACCCCATCGCCCCGGTCCCCCAGGAGGACGACATGCCCGCATCCGTCGCCGTGCGCCACCCCAACGGGTCCATCGCCCTCGCCGGGGACGACGGCACCTTCGTGCCCCTGTCGTCCGTCGACGAGCTCGAGGCTCTCAAGGCCACCGGCGCCGTCCGCCTCCACGACGGGCCCGCCGGGACGCTCGCCCTGCCCGACGGCCTCATCTGGAACCTGCGGGCCGCCGTCGGGTTCCGCAAGTCCATCCAGGGCGAGCAAGACCCCGGAAAGGTCGCCGCCGCCGTCGCGGCGACCCTCGTCCCCGCCGTCCTGGACGCCCTCCCGCCGTCCGCCGGGCTGACCGTCGAGCAGGTCACGGCCGCCGCTGAGACCGCCGTCCGCAACGTCCTGCGATCCGTCTGACCAACCCCCACGATCGGAGCACTCCCGTGAGCAACGCCATCGTCTCCCTGATCCGCACCTACGTGCCCGTCGCCGTCGGCGCGCTGATCGCCTGGCTCATCTCCCTCGGCATCGAGGTCGACGCGGAGACTCAGGCCGGGCTCGTCGTGTCCATGACCGGGCTCGCCGTCGCCGCCTACTACACGCTCGTGCGGCTGCTGGAGCGCAAGTGGCCCGCGGTCGGGGTGCTCCTCGGGGTGCCGCGCCAGCCCGAGTACGAGGGCCGCCACGTCGCATGACCTCCCCGGCTGACGTCCCGCACCTGTGCCCGGAGTGCGGCACCCCGTACTGCTCCGCGCGCGCCGCCGAGGAGTGCTGCCGAGACTGAGCCGGGTTTTCGCCCCGGCCCCTCGTGCAGGCGCCGAGAAACTCACGAGAAACCCACCGGAAGACGAGCCCCCACCGGGTGAGCCTCGCACGCTCACGGGCCGACGAACCCTGACCGGCAGGACTCCGACCGGTACGCAGATGCCCCTCTCCCGCTTCGGCGGGAGGGGGGCTCTTCGTCGTCTCTGACGAGATCTCTACCAACATTGCAGACGGGACCCTCTGATAGCACCTTCATGACGAAGGCCCCGCCCCAGCGTTAGCGCTGGTGGCGGGGCCTTTCTCGTCTGCGCGCCCGGAGGGACTCGAACCCCCAACCTTCTGATCCGTAGTCAGATGCTCTATCCGTTGAGCTACGGGCGCAGGGCCCCGGAGGGCCGCAGACGAGGATACATGCCGCGCGGGGCTGGACCCAATCGGTCCCGCGCAGCACGACGGTGACGTCCGGCACCCCCGACCCCTCCCCTGCCGACGTGCGGTCGACGCCCGGGCGACCACCGTCGCTCGAACGGGTGAACGCCAGATGGCGTCCCGGTGTCCTACGCTCCAACCCTCCAACCCGGTCACGGCGCAGCGCCGAGGACGTCGCGTGGTGGCCGTCCTCCGCCGGAGCTCCCCGTGTCGCTCGACCTCCCGCTCTCCCTGCCCGCCGACGTCGTCGCCGCGCCCGACGACGTCACCACGCCGGGCACCGTGACCGCGCCCGACGACGTCCTCGGCGCCGTCGTCGCGCCGTCCGTCCAGGCCCTGGAGCACCGGCTCGCAGGCGACCGCGTGGAGGTGCTGCCGCTCCCGACGGCGGGCTGGCACCTGCCCGACGCGCTCGACGCGCTCGCCGAGGCCCGGCTCGCCCTGCCGGACCTGCCGGCCGCCGACGCCGTCGTCGTCAGCGACCTCACGACGGTGGTGCTGCGGGTCGGCGACCAGGCCGTGAAGGTCTACCCGCCGGGCACCGACCCCGCGCACCTCGCGCGCGTCGTGACCGGGCTGGCCGGGTCCACGACGGCGCTCCTGCCCACGGGCGGGCCGGTCGTCACGTCGTCGGGCGTCGTGATGGTCTCGCCGTGGCGCACGGCCGTGCGGCCCGTCGACTGGACCGAGACCGGGAGCCTGCTCCGGCGCTTCCACGACGACCACGCGCACGCCGACGTCGCCGCCTGGGACCCGCTGCGGCGCCTCGTCACCCAGGTCGACGGCCTGCCCGACGACGACGCGCGCGTCCTCCTCGACGCCCGCCGCATCCTGCTCGACGCCGTCGACGGCCTGCGGCCGCTCCTGCCGCCGGGCGTCCTGCACGGCGACGTGTCCCCGCTCAACGTGCTCCACACCGCCGACGGGCCCGTGCTCATCGACATCGACTTCGTGGCGCGCGGCCCGCGCGAGTACGACCTGTTCAGCGCTGCCCGGCGGCACATCACGGGCGAGATCGACGACGCCGCCTACCTCGGCTTCTGCCGCGCCTACGGGACGGACGTGCGGGGCTGGGACGGGTTCACCGTGCTCGACCGGATCGGCCGGCTGGGCGGCGTGGCCTTCCGGCTGTGGGACGACCGCCGCCACGGCCGCCCCCTGGACTGGCTCGCGGACGCGGTCACGGAGTGGCGCACCCCGCTCTGAGCCCCGGCACCGGCATCCGCACCGGCGGGTCGGGGAACGTCCGTGGCGCCCGGTGCCACCGACCTTCCCCGGTGACCGCCGGCCTCGGCGTCAGGACGGCGCGGGCAGCGCGCGGAGCCAGGCGGCGAAGACCTCGTTGTTGACCGTCCCGGCCCGCCGGGCCTGGACGTGCGCGAGCGCCTCCGCCCCCGTGACGCCCAGCACCTCGCGCACCACGAGCGAGGCCACGAGCCCGGACCGGTTGCGCCCGAACGAGCAGTGCACGAGCGCGGTCCGCCCCTGCGCGACCATGCCCGCGACCAGCCCGGCCAGGTGCTGCACCAGCAGCGGGTCCGGGACGTCCTCGCCGTCGACGAGGGGCGCCTTGACGTAGGCGATCCCGTCCGTCGCGCCGGCCGGCGGGTGCGCGTCGGCGTCGGCGATGTCCAGGACCACGCTGATCCCCTGCTCGCGGACCCAGTCGAAGTCCACCGGGCAGCCGCCCTGCCACAGCCGGCCGGGCAGCAGCTCCGTGGGCGGGTCCGCGGGCGGCACGCCGGGCAGCTCGACGGCCACGGTGGTGAGGCCGGTCTCGGCGGTCGTGGGGCCGGCGTCGCCGGATGCGGTCGGGCTGCCGGTGTCGGCGGCCGTGGAGGCGTCGGCGGTCTGCGTCGTCACGCTGGCACCGTAACCGCCCGCCGCCGGCGGCGCGCGGGCGTCACAGCTCGAAGGTCAGCTCCTCGACCGGGGCGGTCCGCACCGCGACGGCGGCGGTCCGGGCGTCGACCCTCCCCGCGCCGACGTCGTCGATCGCCTCGGTGTACCGCTGCAGGGTCGAGACCACGATCTCCAGCGCGGTCCCCAGGAGGTCACCGAGCACCTCGGTGTCCGCCTCCAGCCCGCCCAGGACCACGGGGAAGCGGGCCGCGACGGCGCCGGTCGCCAGGTCCAGCTCGAGCGCCGCGTCGAGGAGGTCCGCCGTCGCGCGCAGGGTCAGCTCGCCGACCGGGCCCAACCCGTCCGCCGGGACCGTCCGGGGGTGCACCGCATAGAGCGTCACCGCGCGCGCGACCGGCCGGACGACCGCGAGCACCCTGCCCACGGCGTCGTCGGCGACGTCGATGGTCGCCGTGTCCGGGTCGACGTCGACCGCCCGGCCCGCCGCCTCCAGGGCAGCCGCCACCTCCTCGAGGAACGTCACGGGTTCGCCCCGTTCGCCTTCACCGCGACCGCCGCCTGCTCCTTGATCTTGGTCATCAGGGCGTCGCGGAGGAAGGCCGTCCACTCCGGGGAGTTGCGCCGGGGGACACGCGCGAGCTCCGCCTCGAGGTCCTCGACGGTGATGGCGTCGAGGAAGGCCGTCATCTCCGGCGGCGTGGCGTCGACGTGCAGGGTGACGTCACGGACCGCGCACACGACGCCGTCGGGGAGCCGCTCGGCGGCACCGAGGGCAGCCGTCCTCTGCTTGAGCTTGCCCCGGTTGGAGGAGGCGAACATCTGCTTGAGCCGCCACCCGAGACCGCGGTCGGTCTTCGTGTTCTCACCCAGGCGCCCGTCGGCGGCGAGCGCGTTGCGCTCCTGGGCGAGCTCACCGGTCTCGGCCCACGCCTCCTTGATGCCGACGAGCTTGCTCACGACCGGCTTGGCCTTCGCCTTGAGGTCCTCGAAGACGGACTGGGGGTCGGCGTTCGTCTCCATCCCCGCGAGGACCACCTCGCGGATCTTCAGCAGCAGGGCGTCGTCACTGGTCTGCTGCGTGTCTCCCTCCGGCGTCGACGGGTCGAAGGGCTTGACCGCCTTGGGCTTGATCCGCCTGACGTAGTCGTGCGTGATCGGCTTGCCGTCGATCCGGTAGCTCGACAGGAACATCAGCGCGACCGGGTCCCCCGCGGCCGCCTTGAGCACGATCCCGTCGACGGCCATCTTGGGGTGCCGGCGCAGCTCGTCCTCCGCGCCGCCCTCGAGGTGGAGGACTGCCGACTCCTTCTGGGCGCGCTTGGCCATCGAGTTGAGCACCTTGCTCGCGATGTAGTGCGCGATCTTGTGCAGGTTGTCGACCACGGCGGTCGCCGCCTTGATCGCGGCCGGGACGCCGAAGCCGCCGGCCGAGGCCACCTGGGCGACAGCCGTGCTGAAGTTGAGGACGCTCACACCCAACGCCCAGCAGTTCTGCTCGAGGTGCTTGGTGTAGACCTGCGACACCTTCATCAGGGGGTACACCATGACGTTGACCTTGTCGGTCGAGCCGACACGGGCCTCGAACATGGTCAGGTCCGTCTCGCGCTGGCGCATGCCGGTCGTCGCGACGTCCATGACGCCCTTGACCATCGACAGCGCGGACGCCGCGATGTCGAGACCCGGCACGACCTGGGCGACCCCGTCCGAGACCCCGGAGTCGATGAGCTTGGCGAGGTTCGCGGAGTTCTTCGCAGCGGCCACCAGGCCGTCCAGACCGGTCGCGCCGGCCTTCGTCGCCTTGAGGCCCTCGTACGGGTCCTTCGTGTCCCACGCCTTCTGGATGGAGCTGACCATCTGGAAGGCGGAGGTCGCCGCGGTCATCAGGCCGTTGAGGATGCCCGTCACCTGACCGAAGCCGACCTTGACCTTGGTGGCGTCGGACTGGGGCAGCGTCGGGGCGACGTACGCCCGCTGACCCGACGTGAGCTGCTTGTCGGCACGGTCGCCGGCGGTCATCGCCTCGCCGACGCCCTGGTCCAGGAACCCGGGGACGCCCGACCGCAGCTCCTTCGTCTTGGTGATCCCCTGCGCCTCGCGCAGGTCCTTGTCCTGCCGGGAGCCGATCTGACCGGCGATCCCCCCGCCGAGCGTGTTGACGACCTTCCCCCCCAGGCCGACGTAGCCCTCGACCTCCTTCACCTGCTTCCCGGCCGACGCCGCGGTGGTCCCCGCCGGTCCCGTCGGCGTCCCGGTCCGCTGGTCCGGCGGGAGGAGAGCGAGGGACGCCTCGATCGCGGACGCGTCGCGCGCCTTCTGCGCGGCGCGGGCCCGCACCCGGGCCTCCGCCTGCTGCCACGCCGCGACGTCGACCGGTCCGTCCTTGGGCGGCAGGCCGGCGAGGGTCTTCGGGGTCACGGTCTTGAGCACCGCCTCGCGGGCCTCCTCCGAGGCCAGGGCGCGCGACGCCGTCGGGCTCTTCTCGATCAGGTCGTCGCGGTGGGTGACCATCTGGTCGTACGCCGCCTGCACGTCCTTGGGCAGCATCTTCGTCTTGAGGGTCGCCGTGTCGACCTCCGCCGCGGACTCGTGCGCACCGGCCTCCGTGCGGCTGTGCCGCACCTGGATGACGAGGCGCTCCGCGGCCGTCTCCCGCGGCGGGCGGACCGCGTTGAGGTGGGGGTACTCGTCGTACCAGACCTGCTGGTAGGCGACGTCCGCCCGCTTCGCGTCCGAGCCACCCTTCTTCTGGGCCTTGAGCTGGTCGAAGACCTCCCTCTCGCGCTCCAGCGCCGCCTCGAACTCCTCGTGCAGGGACGCCATGCGCTGGGCCGGACCCGATGCGGCCAGGGGCACGTGGCCCTTGTCGTCGACCTTGCCCGCCACCTCGACGGGGGCGTCACCGCTCTCGTCGTAGATCGCCTCCCGCAACGCCGTGCGACCGGCGACCCCCCGCTCACGGGACTCCTTGAGGCCCTTGAGCTCCGCCTTCTCCGTGACCTTGCTCTGCTTGGCCTTCGCGGCGCGCTCGGCCTCCTCGCGCTTCTTCGCCTCCTTCGCGGCCTGCTCCGCGGGGTCCTTCGTGCGCCCGAACCACCGGCGGACCCCGGCGGGCTCCGTGACGACGTGCGCGATCTCGTGCGCGAGGACCTGCTCCCCCTCGGGGGTGTCCGGCGCGAAGCGGCCCGCGCCGAAGAAGATGTCGTCGCCCGTGGTGAACGCCTCCGCGCTCATCGCCGCGCTGAGCCGGGCCGCCTGCGGGCCGGCATGGACGCGCACATGGCCCAGCCCGCGGCCGAAGCCCTGCTCCATCCGCCGCCGGACCGCCGTCGGCAGCGGCGCGCCCGACCCCCGGGCCGCCTCGATGCTCGCGGTGGCGCCG
>NZ_AXCW01000233.1 GCF_000603945.1 Actinotalea ferrariae CF5-4
GCCGGTGGATCAGGGCTGAGCCGCCGACGGCGGTTCAGCCGACGGTCACCGCCGACAGCGCGCGGCGGGCCGCGTGGTCGATCTCCCGCAGGGCCGTCGACCGCTGGTCCGCCTGCCACAGGTTGACCGCGCCGCCGTCGTCGCTCGTGGCCAGGGCGACGACGCCGCGCAGCCGTGCCGCCAGCGTCAGCACCCGGACCCGCCGCGGGTCGAGCTCGGCGGGCAGGTGCCACGTGGGCGCGGTGTCGCCCCGGAGCCGCGCGATGGCCGCGGCCGCGTCGGGTCGCCACCGGGCGACGTCGAGCGAGGTGAGCGCCTCGGTGGCCTGCCCCAGCGCGAGGCGCAGCTCCTGCTCCGCCTCCGCCGGGGTGCCGAGGACCCCCAGGAGCACCGTGGACCAGCTGCGGACCCGACGGACGTGCCAGGTCACCAGGTGGCCCGGCTCGAGCGCGCTGCCGAACGCGCGCACGTCCGGCACGGCCGCGAAGGCGCCGTCGGGGGTCTCGACGAGGACGCACTCGCCGGCCGCCAGGGCCGCCGTCGACGCGTCGGCCGGCGCCCCCGCGGGGTCCCCGGGGACGGGCAGGACGGCCGCGGCGGTCCGCGGCCCGGACGCCCAGGTCGCCAGGAGCGCGCCGAGGGTGCCGTCGCCCACCGGGGAGTCGTCGTCCGCGACGACGTCGTGCGGCTCGTCGTCGCCCTGGACGGCGTCCAGCGCACGGCGCAGCGACTCCGCGCCGGCGCCGACGTGGCGCGTCCACAGGGCGAGGTGGACGGAGCGGGGGAGCGTGAGGGGGTCGTCCGGCTCGTGCACGAGGCGACCCTACGGCGCGCGCGGCCCGGGCGCGGGACCGCACCGGTCGCCGTCGGCGGTGCGGCGCGGGGGCGCCGTCGGACCGCGTTAGGGTCGGGCGCTATGAGCGCCGTGCTGGATCTGCAGGACGTCACCGTCCGCCGGGGGACCACGACCATCCTCGACCGGGTGACGTGGCAGGTCCAGGACGGCGAGCGCTGGGTGGTCCTGGGTCCCAACGGCGCCGGCAAGACCACGATGCTGCAGATCGCGTCGGCGCGCATGCACCCGTCCTCGGGCACCGCGACGATCCTCGACGCGCGTCTCGGCGCGGTGGACGTGTTCGAGCTCCGGCCCCGTATCGGCGTCGCGTCCGCCGCGCTCGCGGACCGGATCTCTCCGTCGGAGTCGGTCCTCGACGTCGTCCTCACCGCCGCGTACGGCATGACGGGGCGGTGGCGTGAGCAGTACGAGGCCCTCGACCACGAGCGGGCGCGCACGCTGCTGGAGGTGTTCGGCGTCGGGCGGTTCGCCGACCGCCGCTTCGGCACGCTGAGCGAGGGCGAGCGCAAGCGCGTCCAGATCGCCCGGGCCCTCATGACCGACCCCGAGCTGCTGCTGCTGGACGAGCCGGCGGCCGGTCTGGACCTCGGTGGCCGCGAGGAGCTCGTGGCCGCGCTCGCGGAGCTGGCGCAGGACCGTCGGTCACCCGTGCTGGTGCTCGTGACCCACCACGTCGAGGAGGTGCCGCCGGGCTTCACGCACGCGCTCCTCCTGCGCGACGGGGCCATCCGGACCGCGGGGCCGATCGAGCAGGTCCTCACCGCGGAGCCGCTCAGCGACACGTTCGGGATGGACCTCGAGGTCGGGCGGCACGGCGACCGGTGGAGCGCGCGCCGCGCCGGCTGACACCGCCCGCCGCGCCGGCTGATACCCCGCTGTCGGGTCCCTCCTGCCGGGGACCGTGCCGACTACGATGATCGTGGCGCCGTCGTCCGCGACGGGGCCGTCCGACGCGGAGGGGGCACATGGACCAGATCGAGATCCACTGGGTGTGGTGGGTCGTCGCGGCCGTCGCGCTCGGCGTCCTGGAGATCCTCACGCTGGACCTGGTCCTCCTCATGCTCGCCGCCGGTGCCGTCGCGGCCCTGGTGGCCAGTGCGCTGGGCGGCGACATCGTCGTGCAGGTGCTGACCTTCGCGGTCACCTCCACGGTGATGCTCGTCTTCCTCCGCCCGTACCTCCTGCGGAACCTGCGACGCCGCACGCCGCTCGTCGAGACCAACGCCGCTGCCAACGTGGGCCGGCCGGCGCTGACCCTCTCCGAGGTCACGGAGCGTGGCGGGCTCGTGAAGCTCGCGGGCGAGCAGTGGTCCGCCCGGACCGACGGCGCCCACGTCGTCCTGCCCGCCGGGGCGGACGTCCGGGTGGTCCGGATCGACGGGGCCACGGCCGTGGTCGCCCCGCTGCCCGCGCCGGACGACGCCGCGCCCGACGACGCGCCGCCCGCCCCGCCCGCGTCGGCCCCCTGATCCCCCGGCGGGCCCGTGCCCGTCCTGCCCGCACCACCCGAGCTCGACGACGACCGGAGTGACCATGATCGAGAATCCCACCGTCAGCGCCAACCAGCTCGTCCTGATCCTCGTCCTCGGCCTCGTCGCGCTGTTCGTCGTCGTGACGCTCGTGCGTGCCGTCCGGATCGTGCCGCAGGCGACGGCGCTGCTCATCGAGCGCCTCGGTCGCTACTCCCGGACGCTCGACGCCGGCCTCCACCTGCTCGTGCCCTTCGTCGACCGGGTGCGGGCGAGGGTCGACCTGCGCGAGCAGGTCGTGTCCTTCCCGCCGCAGCCGGTGATCACGTCGGACAACCTCGTGGTGAGCATCGACACGGTCATCTACTTCCAGGTGACGGACCCCAAGTCGGCCGTGTACGAGATCGCCAACTACATCACCGGCATCGAGCAGCTCACCGTGACCACGCTGCGCAACGTCGTCGGGTCCATGGACCTCGAGCAGACGCTGACGAGCCGGGACCAGATCAACGGTCAGCTGCGCGGCGTCCTGGACGAGGCGACCGGACGCTGGGGCGTGCGCGTCAACCGCGTCGAGCTCAAGTCGATCGACCCGCCGCAGTCCATCCAGGGCTCGATGGAGCAGCAGATGCGCGCCGAGCGCGACCGCCGCGCCGCGATCCTCACGGCGGAGGGCGTCAAGCAGTCGCAGATCCTCACGGCCGAGGGTGAGAAGCAGGCGGCGATCCTGCGGGCCGAGGGCTCGGCGCAGGCCGCCGTCCTCAACGCCGAGGGTGAGGCGCGGGCGATCCTGCAGGTCTTCGACGCGATCCACCGCGGTGACGCCGACCCCAAGCTCCTGGCGTACCAGTACCTGCAGATGCTCCCGGAGGTCTCCCGGACGCAGTCGAACAAGGTGTGGTTCATCCCCACCGAGTTCACCGCGGCACTGAGCGCCATCACCAAGGGGTTCGGAGGAGGCGGGGACGGGGACGGACCGGACCTGAGCTCCGGTCGTCCGCCGGGCGTCTCGCCGGTCACGCGGGAGGACCTCGGCCCGTCGGCCCTCGTGGACCCCGCGGAGGCCCTCGCCGAGGCGCGTCGTGAGTCGCAGGCCGCGACGAGCGAGGCGACGACCGTCACGAGGCCGACGGCCCGCGCGGCCACGCGGGCGGCGCAGCCCGCCGACCGGCCGGCGCCGGCGCAGTCCTTCGAGCCGCGTCCGCAGGAGGGGCCGCCCCCGGCGCAGTCCTTCGAGCCGCGTCCGCAGGACGGACCGCCTCCGCCCCCTGCGTCCTGAGCACGGCCTCGAGGGCCGGTCCGCGCACGCGGGCCGGCCCTCGGCGTGCGAGCGGGCATGATGTCGGCGTGCTGACGCCCGAGGTGATCCCGCTCGACGACCCGCACGACCCCCGCCTGGCGGACTACGTGTCCCTCACGGACGTGGCCCTGCGGTCCCGGCACGAGCCGGAGAAAGGCCTGTACATCGCCGAGAGCTCGACGGTGCTGGGCAGGGCGCTCGCGGCGGGGCACCGGCCCCGGTCCGTCCTGGTCTCTCCTCGCTGGCTGCCGGACCTGACCGACATGCTGGCGCGCGCCGTCGTCGGACCGGCGCACGGGGCGGGGGACGGGGTCGCCGGCGACGGGGGGGCCGACGACGGGACCCGCGTGCCCGTCTACGTCGCCGAGCCTGACGTCCTCGAGGCCATCACCGGGTTCCACGTCCACCGCGGTGCGCTGGCCGCGATGCACCGGCCCGCCCTGCGGTCCGTCGAGGACGTCCTCGCCTCGGCCCGCGGCGGTCGCGGCGCCCGGCGGGTGGCCGTGCTCGAGGACGTCGTCGACCACACCAACGTGGGTGCCGCCTTCCGGAGCGCCGCCGCGCTCGGCGTCGACGCCGTCCTCGTGACGCCCCGCTGCGCCGACCCGCTGTACCGCCGGTCGGTACGCGTCTCGATGGGCACGGTCTTCCAGGTGCCGTGGACGCGCGTCGACCCCTGGCCCGAGGGCATCCGGACGCTGCGGGACGCCGGCTTCGTCACGGCGGCGCTGGCGCTCGCGCAGGACGCCCTGAGCCTCGACGAGCTCGCGGACGACCCGCCGGACCGGCTCGCGCTCGTGCTCGGCACCGAGGGCGACGGCCTGCGCCCGTCCACCGTCGCCGGTGCCGACGCCGTCGTGCGGATCCCGATGGCCGGCGGCGTGGACTCGCTCAACGTGGCCGCGGCGGCGGCCGTCGCCTTCTGGGCCACCCGGGTGCGGGACGGCTCCTCGTGAGGCGCTGACCTACCCCAGCGCCAGGGCGTCCACGACCTCCACACCCGGCATCTCGGCGAGCAGCTCGCCGGGCAGCTCGATCTTGGAGTGGCGCACGCCGCTGCCGACGATGACGTCCCCCGCGAGGGGCACCCGCGAGTCGACGAGCACGCGCCAGGGCGCCGGCAGGCCGATCGGCGTGATCCCGCCGTACTCCATGGCCGACTCCTCCACGGCGCGGTCCGTCGCGAGGAACGTCGCCTTGCGGACGTCGAGCAGACGCCGGACGGCGTTGTTGACGTCCGCCCGCGTGGTCGCCAGCACCACGCAGGCGGCGACGCGCTCCTCGCCGCCCCGGCGTCCGGCCACCACGACGCAGTTCGCGGACACGTCCAGCGGCAGGGCGTAGGCCGCGCTGAGGGCGGCGGTGTCGGCCAGCGCAGGGTCGATCTCGGCCACCATCACCTGCTCGGCCACACGCGGGTCGCCCGCTGCCCACGCGTGCAGCGCGGCGGTCGTGGCGGGCGCGAGCAGGTCGGGCCGACCCAGCGCGGGGGACCAGGTGAGGTGGGCGGTCACCTGGCCGGTCATCGCGCGTAGACGGGGGCCAGGGTGGCCCGGGCCAGCGTGTGGAAGAGCGCCTGGAAGGCGACGACGGTCGGGGTCGTCGCGGTGTCCACGTCGAGGCGCTCCACGTCGAGCGCGTGGACCGCGAAGACGTAGCGGTGGGGCTTGTCCCCGGGCGGGGGAGCGGCACCCATGAAGCCGACCTCGCCGCCGTCGTTGCGCGTCTGCACCGCACCGGGCGGCAGGTGGTCGCTGCCGGGCGCGCCGGCGCCGGACGCGAGGCCGGTCGTGGTGACGGGCAGGTTGGCGACCGTCCAGTGCCAGAAGCCCGCGGGGGTCGGGGCGTCGGGGTCGAAGCACGACACCACGAAGCTCCGGGTCTGCTCGGGGAAGCCGGACCAGGCGAGCTGGGGGGAGGTGCTGCCGCCCTCGGCGGTGAAGGCGTGTGCGAGCGGCTCCCCGGCCTGGACGTCCCGGCTGGTCAGGCTGAACGTGGGGACCTGCGGCAGCAGGGAGTAGGGCTCGGGGGCGTCGGGCCGGGTCAGGTCCATGGTTCCTCCGTGTCGGCGTGCAGGTGGCGGGTGCTCGTCCCGGTCCGTGGCCGGCTCCCGCCGGGCGGCCGGCCACGGGCCTGCGGTCATCATGCCCGGCGCCGGGGACACGCACACGCCTCGCCGTCCCGGGAGGGGCGGGGAGGTCCACAGGAGGGCTCCCGGAACGGGCGGGAGGTCGCTCGGGGTGCTGCCGGGGTGCTGCCGGGACGGTGGCGAGGCCGTCCCCACGGCATCCGGGTGAGTCGCCCCGAGACACGCCGTAGCGGTTTGACAGGCAGGCGCCGGGGCCGTGTACTGGAGAAGCAGTTCGAACAGGTGTTCGAACATCGACGACGGCCGGTGCGGGTCGGCGCCCGGCCGGCCGGAGCGGCGCCCGGTCGTCCGCCACCGGCGATCGAGGAGGGGTCATGGCTGCGGGAGCCGCGGGTGCGTCGACGGTGGTGGTCGACCGCGCCGCCGTCGCGCGCTCCGTCCTCCGCCGTGCGGAGGAGCGGACGGGTGCCCGGGCCCTCTCCGTCCCGGCGGTCCTCGCAGCCCCCTCCGTCACGGGGGTCCTCCCGGGCCCGGGCGGTCTCGGTCCGGGTGCGGACGGGGTCGAGCGGTCCGCTCCCGAGGTGGTCGACCCCGAGGCGTCGGCACGGCTGCTGCCGGTGCCCGCGGGTCTCGGCGCGCTCCTGCCCGAGGGGGCCCTGCGCCGGGGCTCGACGGTCGTCGTGGCCGGCTCGACCTCCCTGGTGCTGGGACTGCTCGTGGAGATCTCGCGGTCGGGCGGCTGGATCGCCCTGGTGGGGCTGCCCGACGCCGGGGTCCTCGCCGCGCACCAGCTCGGGCTCACCCTGGACCGGGTCGCCCTGGTCCCCGCCCCCGGCCCCGAGGCCGCGACCGCCGTCGCGGCGCTGCTCGACGGTGTCGACGCCGTCGTGGTCGGGCCCGCGGTGGCCCTGACGGACGCGGACCGGCGTCGGCTCAGCGCCCGGGCGCGCGAACGGTCCGCGGTCCTGCTGCCCACCGCCGCCTGGCCTGGCGCGCACGTCGTCCTCACCGCCGCGCAGTCCCGCTGGGAGGG
>NZ_AXCW01000234.1 GCF_000603945.1 Actinotalea ferrariae CF5-4
CTACACCCTCGATTGCGATGAGCCCCTAATCAAGCGGTCGACCGGTGCTCCCCGGGACGGCAACCGGCCCGAGCGACCCATTCGGCGAGCCTTAAGCGGGCGTGGCCGAATCGCTCGTGCCAGTTTAGGGGTTCGTCGCCGTGCGCGGTGGTTGCGTACGCGGCGTCCCACGCGAGGTGCAGGGCGGAGAGCTCTTCGATGAGTTCCCAGTGCTTGGTCCAGCACTCTGGGACGTATCGACGGTCAAGGCGGTAGTGGTGGACGAGCCAGACGACCCAGGTGTCGAGGGCCTCGAGGTGGTGCTTCTGCTGCTCGACGGTGTGTGCCGCCCACATGAGCGGCATCGGGGGTCCGCCGGCCTGGTACAGGACGGGCTCGGGGTAGAAGCCGTCGGGTGCGCTCGGGGGCGTGCTGTTGATCATCGGGTTGGGCTCCGTTCGGCGTCGGCGTTCGGGGGCGAGGCGGTCATCGGCGTTGGGGTGCCGGTGGTGGGACCGTCGGGGAGGTCGTCGTGGGCGACGCGTGCGGCGATCGCGTCCCGCGATCCGGAGCGCAGGCCCAGGCCGGTGGGCGCGGGTGCCATTACAAGCCCGTCGGGCGGGTCGCTGAGGGCACCGGCGTTGAGCGCGTGGGTGCGGTCGGCGATGAGCTGGTCGACGTGGCGCACGAGGTCGACGAGGTCAGCAGGCGCTGCGGTGAGGTCGGGGGCGGGCCGGATGGTCGTGGGGTCCTGGACCTGGGTGTGGAGCCAGTCGCTCACGCGGTGATGCAGCACGCTGGCGATGTCGCCAACGACGTCGTCGCTGTTGTCGAGCGGTCGGGCGGCGATGAGACCCGCCAGGACCTGAGGCATGGGGTGGCCGAGAGCGCGGCCCCGTTCCAGGGCGGTGATGAGAGCCCCCCGTGCCGGAGAGGTGCTGATCTCCTCGCACTGCCGAGCGCTAATCCCGAGGGCGGGGAAGGTCGCCTCCCAGCGGTGCGTGGCGGCGTCGGCTAGGAGGGTCTGCCGGATGGGCTCCAAGCGCTGCAACGACGTGGCGGCGTGTTGGGAGGCGGCGAGGGTCTCGGTGGCGGACAGCTCTGCACCGGAGGTGGCGAGGATGGTCTCGAGGATCCCCCGCGCTTCAGTGTGAGGGTGCCGGTCTGGTGGGTGGTCGCAGGTGGGGTCGACGTCGTCCAGGGCGAGGTAGAGGTGGTTGTCGTGGCGGCCGCGGGTCATGGCGACGTAGAGGTTCTCCCGGACCGTTCCGGGTGCGGCGAGGACGTGGGAGCGGTCCACGGTGATCCCTTGGGCGCGGTGGGTGGTGGTCGCGTAACCGAGGTCGACGTGCTCGGCCACGTACCGGGCGGGCAGCGTCACCTCTCCCCCGGCCACCTCTCCTTTGGCTGCATGGACGGCGGAGCCGGTCCTGGTGAGCGGGGTGACGACGAGGCCGCCGTCGGCGGTGAGGGCGGTGACGTGCCACAGGTCGCCGTTGCGGACATGCCCGTGCGGGCCGCGCAGGCGCCGGTCGTTGCAGCGGGTCAAGACTCGGTCCCCGACGCCGATCCGGGTGCCGTCGGTCTTGACGAGGCCGTCGGGGTGGACGAGGCCGTCGGTGACGCGGTCGTTGTGCGCCCGGGTGTTCATGATGGTGACGGTGTGGGAGTCGGGGGCGATGAGGATCGCCGCGGTGCCGTGCTCGGTGTCGGTCTGCCAGGCGGTGTAGGCGTCCTCGCACATGGCCTCCGCCGGGCCGGCGCTGACACGGTCGTGCTCGAGGTAGGTGTCGATCACCCGGGGGTCGCCGGTGCGAAGCCGGCGGGTGGCGGCGGCTTCCCAGGGGTGGGTGAACCGCCACAGGGAGGTCAGGGTTGCGGGGCGGGTGCGTTCGGCGAGGAGGTGGAACGCGCCGCCGGCGTCGACCGCGGACAGCTGATGGTGGTCCCCGACCAGCAGCACCTTCGCCCCGGCCGCCGTCGCCTGGGCGGTGAGGGCGTCCAGGGTGAACGTGCCGGCCAGGGACGCTTCGTCGACGATGAGAAGCTCGTCGCGGCGTAGGCGCCACCGCTGGCCCTGGGCGGTGATGGTGTTGATGGCGGTGTCGATCGTCCGCAACCGTGCCCGCTGGTCGACACCGAGCGCGGTGGCCCGCTCGGCGCGCAAGTGCGCGAGCAGGGCGGTGCGGCGGGTGGCGCCGGGGCCGGTGGACTCGTGCAGCCACTTGGCGGTGTTCTCACACCCGATCCCCAGCGCGTGCCCGAGCTCGGCGGCCGCCGTTGCTGAGGGTGCGAGGCCGACGACGGTGCCGCGCCCGTGGGCCTGTTCCCACACGGTGCGTAGCGCCGCGAGGGTGGTGGTCTTCCCGGTCCCGGCCGGTCCGACCAGGACGTCGACCCGGGTCGGGGAGGTTGCGATGTGGTGGACGGCGTCGGCCTGGTCCTCGGCGAGGGTGACGGTGCGCCCGTCGGTGCGGTGCACCGGGCGGGAGGTCACGGCCTTGGCCATCCACGCCGGTGCGGTCGGTGCGCCGGTGTCGAGGGTTGCGGCGTCCAGGAGCCGGGCCTCGGCGTCCAGGACCTGGCGGTGGGTGTAGCGGTCCTCCCCGGTGCGGGTGAACACCGAGGTGCCGTCGTGGCGGGTGTAGGAGGCGGGGACCCGCAGGGGGTCCGGTGCTTGCAGGCTCACGCACGAGGCCAGGGCGGTGTCGGTGACGCGCTCCAGCAACGCGGTGCGGTCGGCGGGGGTGGACATGCGGATCGCGCGGGTGGCGCGGGCGGCTTCGGCCAGGACGTTCCACCGGGTCCAGGTCGACCGGCGCGTCATCACCTGCCCGATCGTGTGCTGCGCCAACCGGTCGATGACGGCCCCCGGAATGAGGCCGGCACGCAGCGGCACGGTGTGCGAGACGCGCAGGACGGCCGCGGTCAGCTCGGCCGGGGTCTTGCCGGTGCGACCGGTGGCGCGGGCCCTCCATAGCGTCAGCAGATCGGCTAGTGGGGTGACGTGCTTGTCCGGGCGGACCGTGCGGGTGACCTGCTGACGCAGCCGGGTGACCTCGATGCGGTTCGGGCCCCGCCCGTGGGTCGCGTAGAACTCGGCCAGGACGTCCGTCATCGCTTCGTCTATCTGCGTGGTGCGGGTGGAGAACTCCGTCATCAGCGCGTCATCGACCCCCTCCACCTCGAACGCCGGCGTGCGGCGCGGGCCGCGGGGCCGCCAGCCGAACTGCACCGGTAGGCGGCGGGCGAGCTCGTCAGCGAGGAAGTCGTCGTAGACCTCCGAGACCATCACCACCGCGTGGTGCAACGCCCGGGAGTCCACCGACAGCCACGCCCCACCGGGTCCGCGGACCTTGTTCGCGATGACCAGGTGGGTGTGCAGGTTCGGGTCACCGGCGCGGGAGTCCCAGTGGTCGAACCCCGCCGCGATCAGACCGTCCACGCGGTGCTGCTGACACCCGTCCTTCCCAGTCCGGGTGAACGCCGCGGTGTCCTCCAAGAACCCCAGCGCCTGCTCGACCGCCGCCCGGTGCCCGGCCAGGACCGCCGACTGCGTCCGGGCGTCGGCGACCGCCCACAGCGCGGACACGGACTTGGCCGGGCTGAACGTGAGGTCGAACCCCGCCACCGCCGACGGGGTCCGCTTGGCCAGCTCCACCCGGGTGATCGCGGCGACCGCCGCCTCCCGTGTTTCGCCGGTGAGCTCACCAGGGAGGGACGCGACCTGGGTCGCGATGCGGTCGGAGGCCGGGGTGTACGTCCGGTACGCCCGACCCAACGCCACCCCGGTGGTCGGGTCGGTGCCGTGGCCGAAGAGGTTCGCCATCTGCGGCTCCTCCACCCGCGCCCCGGCCGTCACGGCGTCACCGCCCAACGCGTCCAGGCCCCGGCCGTACCAACGGCCCGGCGGGTTCCCCGACGCGGTGTAGTACGCCGTCAGGTCCGACCCCGCCGACCGGTCGCAGTCACCGGACGCGGTGTGCTTGAGCAGGTACTGGTAGCCGGCACCGGCCGTGAGGCGGTGCATCGTCATCACCACCGCCGCTCACCACCCGCGAGATTGGCAGCGCGAGGCGACGTAGGTCGGTGACGGCGACGCGCGGGCGCCGTGGTCGGCGCGGTCGTACGGGTCCTCATGCCACCAGGTGTGCGAACTGAGGGCAGAAGATCCGCGACCTCGAGACGAATCCGGCCCCGCTCAGACCTCAGATGCCAGAAGTGTCATGGCTCCCTCCTGCCCCAGGCCCTCGCGATCTTCCCCGCCCATCCCGCACACCTGCCCTCGACGGCACCTCATCAACAGACCCGGCCCTCGAGCACCCCGTCCGGGAGGTCGGGATGGCGACTCTCGAGAACGGGCCGACGCGGAGTCGGTCCGAAGCGGGGCAGACACGGAGGTAGCAATGGACGAGCTGGGACGGGACGGAATCGCCGGGCGGTTGCGGGACTGGGCGCGCGGGTCCCTCCCGGTGGGAGCCGGCGTCGAGCTGCTGCTGCGCGCGTTCGAGGGAAGGTTCGCCGGTCCCTCGTGCCGGTGGGTCACGAGCGAACCGGACGGGCGCACGTGGGTCGATGTCGACGCCCTGCACGCCGGGGCCGGGGTCCTGTCCGGCGGGGAAAGCCGGGTCCTGGCCATGGCCGCCGCGTTGATCGCAGAGACACCGGTCGACGTCGTCGACATCGTCACCGGGCTGGACCGGCCCAACCTGCACCTCGTCCTGGCCGCACTGGCCCACGCCCGGGGATCCCACGAGCACACCGACGTCGTCGCCGACCCGGACGGCGTCGCGCGCCTGACCCGCCCCGGCGCCCTGGTGCGGTGGCCGACGTGACCGGCGCCCGTCGGAATCTTCTCCCTCCGGTTCGCACACCTGCTGCCAAAGGGGCCTCGAGGACCTCGAAGGGCCAGTGGGAAGGGCGCAGGCGATGAGCACGACGTGGACACAACCGGCCCAAACCTTGATCACCGGCGCCGGGACGGGATGGGAGGGCATCTGGTCGCTGACCTACGCCGCCGGGTTCGGGGCCCTGAACCTGGCGATGAGCGTGCCCCTGGGCGTGGGGGTGTCGATCTCCTACGCGGCGATGGACTTCCGCGACGCCCAGGACGAGCTCGAATGGGCACGCCCGAACCTCCGTGCCAGCGGCGACGCCGTCCGCCTCGGTGTCCTCCGGGCACCGCAGGACATCGCGGAGGCCAGGACGATCCTGGACCAGCTCGCCGATGCTGCCCTGAACCGCGCCGCAGCCCTGGCGGAGGTCGAGCAGGAACTCGCCGACCAGGCCGCACTGTCGCGGGTGATGGCCCGACTGATCACCGCCCGCGCCAAGGTCACCGGGCGCTGGGCATGACCACCTACGGCGACCTGCTGGCGAAGACCGCCGACCACCTGCGCCAGGGCCACACACAGCTGGCCACGGACAGGTTCTGGACGCCAGGCGAGGCTCTCGACGCGATCGGGGACTTCCACGGGATGCTCCAGGCCATCGCCGCCCATACCCGCCGGCTCCTGTGGCCGGCCAAGTCCGTCCGGCCGGGCATGAACCGCCAGGTCGCCAACCTGTCCCCCACTGAACAAGCCGCAGCGCACCTGGCCACCGGAATCGACGCCCTCATCGGTGCAGCGACGCCTCATCCCGCCCAGCTCGCGCCGACGACCACACCCTGGCGGCACGCCGCGATGTACCTACGCGCCGCGTCCGACCTCCTCGCCTTGCACTACCGACCCGACGGGAGCCCCCGCAGCCCCGACGCCGCCGCCACCGACGCCCGGGCCCTGGACGCCGGCCTCGCGCACCTGGCGCACCTGACCGCCCTCACCCTCTCGGCCGAGGAACCGCTCGCACTGCGCGCCCTGCAAGCCGGCGTCAACAAGCAGGCGGTCGCCCAGCACCTTCCCGGTCTGGGACACCTCAGCGACCTCGCCCGCACCGTCGCCGACGACACCGGACCTCGCGACCTCCGTGCTCGAGCACCCTTGGGCAGCTTCGGAGCCACCGTGACACCGATCCGAGTCGGGGACTCCGTCACCGAGTTGGGCGACCGCATGCAGCGCTTGCGCCAGACCACGTGGGACCTCACAGCCACCCCAGGCGACGCCCTCGCGACCCTGCGCGACGTGACCACGATCGGCATCGCCATCCACGCCCACACCGCCGCATTCCACGGTGCGCAACCCATGACCGCCGCAGAAGCCTCGCCCGCCGCCTGCGGCGCTCAAGCACTCCTCGTGCGGGGCCGCGCCTGGCAATCCCTGCACCAAGACCTCTCCCACTTCCTCACCCTCGCCCCACCCATTGGCTCCGTCCGCGACGACCTCACCGCTCTGGCCCGCCTACTCCCCGCTCTCGCGCCCCTCGACGCCCCAACGAGCCGCGCGACACGCGCAGACCCGGCATCGCGCCGCATCGGGGCCGCGCTCAACGGCGCCGTCGCCACTATGACGGACATCGCCCAGCACACCGCCGTCGCGTTCACGGAGCTTGCGGAAACCGGAGCGCTGCGCCTCAAGGCACGCGACCTCCCACGTGACCTGGTCAGCGCCGACCCGGTCCTCGCGAGCGACCGGCTACGCGGGGCACTCGTCCACCCCCCGGAGGCAGTCCTCAACAGGATCCGGGGCGGGCTCAGCATCGTCGCCGATCACCCTGTCGCTCGGATCGGCACCAGCATCGGACATGTTGAGCGCGGATCTGGCGGCCTCGTTCCTACGGCCGAGTGAGGAACCCGCCGCGAGTCCCCTGTGCGTCAGGCTGACGTGAGA
>NZ_AXCW01000235.1 GCF_000603945.1 Actinotalea ferrariae CF5-4
CCGCGGCCGGTCGCGACGGCCTGCCGGCGCGACCGACGACGCCGCTCCGGCGTCCGTCTCGAGCGCTCCCGCCTCCACCGTTCCCGCCGGCGACGAGGGCGGCGAGGCGGGTGACCGGCCGCGCCGTCGTCGCAGCCGTCGTCGCACGCGCTCCGGCGCCCCGACGGAGTGACGGCCACCACCGAGGCCTGATCCTTCACCCACGACGGGCCGGTGCTCCCGGAGCACCGGCCCGTCCGTGCGCCTCCCCCCGGACGCCCCGAGCGGGCGGCACCCGCCGCACCCGGGCAGCATGCAGGTATGGGCCTCTACGCGGACGTCCCGGCGCTCCGGGTGCGACAGGTCGTCGGGGACGTCCTCGTCGTCCTGTGGGTCGCCCTCTGGGTCGCGGTCGGACGCGCGGTGCACGAGCAGGTCAGCCGGCTCGCCGCCCCCGGCCGGACGATCGAGGACGCGGGCCGCTCCCTCGAGGACGGCCTGCGGTCGGCGGGCCGCGAGGTCGCCCGCACGCCCCTGGTCGGCGACGACCTGCAGGTCCCGTTCGAGAGCGCCGGCGACGCCGCGGCCTCCCTCGCCGCCGCGGGGACCGCCGTGCAGGACGGCGTCGCCCGCGCGGCACTCCTCACGGCGCTGGCCGTCGCGGCGTGGCCGATCCTCGTCGTCGTCGTGGGCTGGGTGGTGCACCGGTGGCGGCAGGTGCGCCGCGTCGCCGTCGGGCGCCGGCTCGTGGCGACCCCCGCGGGGCGGGACCTCCTGGCCCTGCGCACGCTGGCGCACGCGCCCCTGCGCTCCCTCACCGACGACGACGTCGCGGGCTGGCGCCGGGGGGACCCGGACGTCGTGACGCGGCTCGCGGCGCGCGGGGCCCGGGGCCTCGGCGTCCGGCCGCCGACGACGACGACGGCGGTCGAGGCGGTCAGCCGGCCTGGATGAAGGCGCGCACCGCGTCGGCGACGAGCTGGACCGCGATCGCGGCGAGGAGCAGGCCGGCGATCCGGCTGATGAGGATCGTCCCGCTGTCCTTGAGGACCCTGTGGATGACGTTGGCGAAGCGCATCGACAGCCACAGGCACACGTGCACCCCGACGATGCCGAGCGCGATGGCGACCCAGTCGGCGACGTTCTCCGCGCGCTGCACGAACACCATGGTCGCCACGATCGCGCCCGGACCGGCGAGCAGGGGCGTGCCCAGCGGCACGAGCGCCACGTTGACGCCCGTGGCACCGGAGGGCTGCGCGCTCGACTCCATCTTCCCGGTGAGCAGCTCCATCGCGACGAGCAGCAGGAGCAGGCCGCCGGAGGCCTGGAGCGCCGGGAGCGAGATGTGCATGTAGGACAGGAGCTGCTGGCCGAACAGCGCGAAGCTCACGATGACGCCGAACGCGACGAGGATCGCCTGGCGGGCGGCGCGGTTGCGCTGCCGGCCCGTCATGGCGCCCGTCAGCCCGAGGAAGATCGGCACCGTCCCGGGCGGGTCCATGATCACGAAGAGGGTCACGAAGACCTCAGCGAGCATCCTCGCGTCGAGGATGTCGCTCACCGACCCACCACCGGCCACCGTCCCTGTTCCATGATCCGCTCGAGCACCTCGGGCGCGGTCGTGCGCTCGCCGAGGAGGTTGGGCTTGCCCGCGCCGTGGTAGTCGCTCGAACCGGTCACGAGGAGCCCGAGCGAGTCTGCCAGGTCCAGGAGGTGCTCCGTCTGGGACCGCGTGTGGTCGCGGTGGTGCACCTCGAGGCCGGCCAGCCCCGCGTCGACCATCCGGCGGATCGTCGCGTCGTCGACGGTCGCGCCGCGGACCGACGCCGCCGGGTGCGCCATCACCGGGACCCCGCCGGCGGCCCGCACGAGCCGCACCGCGGTCACCGCGTCCGGGGCGTGGTGGGGCACGTAGTACGGGGAGCCGGTGGCGAGCAGCGACTCGAACGCCGCCGAGCGGTCCGGCACGTGACCCAGCGCGACGAGGGCGTCCGCGACGTGCGGGCGACCCACGGTGGTGCCGGGCTCCGTCTGCGCCTCGACGTCGGCCCAGGTGATCGGGAGGTCGCGCGCGAGCAGCTCGACCATGCGGTGCGCCCGGTGCAGGCGCGAGTCGCGCGTCTCCTCCAGCTCGGCCAGGAGGGCGGCGTCGGCGGGGTCGTGCAGGTAGCTGAGCAGGTGCACGCTCACCCCGCCCGCCCGGCACGAGACCTCCATGCCCGGCACGAGGACGATCCCGTGGGCCCGGGCCGCGGCGGACGCCTCGGCCCAGCCGGCGGTCGAGTCGTGGTCGGTGAGTGCGACGACGTCCAGGCCCGCCTCGGCCGCCCGGGCGACGACCTCACCCGGCGCGTCGGTCCCGTCCGAGACCGTCGAGTGGGTGTGGAGGTCGATGCGCACGGTCACCCAGGGTACGGCCGCAGCACACCGCGCCGACGACGTCGGCGGACGGTGCGACGATGGGGCGCATGACCGAGAGCACGCCCACCCCGGGGACCCCCGACGCCGCGACCCCGGGCGCCGAGAGCACCGCCGTCACCCCCTCCCCCGTGACCGCCGCCGACGGCGCCCCGGAGACCTCCCCGAAGGACCAGGCCCTGGCCGACCGCTGCTCCAACCGGTCCCAGCGGCCGACGTCGGCGGCCTTCCGGAGCTTCATCGCGGAGCGCTGGGCCGACCGTCCCGCGGGCACCCCGGACCCGCTGCCCGCGGCCGGGTACGCGGCGGCGCGCCGCGCCCGCATCAGCGAGCTGTTCCCGGGCGAGCGCCTGGTGCTGCCGGCGGGCCCGCTGAAGACGCGGTCCAACGACACGGACTATCGCTTCCGCCCGCACTCCGCGTTCGCGCACCTCACCGGCCTGGGCACGGACCAGGAGCCCGACGCCGTGCTCGTGCTGCACCCCACCGACGACGGCGGCCACGAGGCGGTCCTCTACTTCCGGCCGCTCGCGGGACGGGACACCGAGGAGTTCTTCGCCGACGCCCGGTACGGCGAGTTCTGGGTCGGCGCCCGGCCGACGCTGGAGGACCTCGCGGCGCTCACCGGCGTGCGCACCGCGGCGCTGGCCGAGCTCGCCGACGCGCTCGCCAAGGACGTCGGCGAGGCGGGCGTGCGGGTGCGCGTCGTGCCCGGTGCCGACGACGCCGTCGCGGCGCTGGTCGACGCGGCGCGGGACGGCACCCTCTCCACCGAGGAGCGGGAGGCGGCCGACGCCGAGCTCGCCGAGGCGCTGTCCGAGCTGCGCCTGGTGAAGGACGAGCACGAGGTCGAGGAGATGCGGCGGGCCGTCGCGGCGACGGTCGCGGGCTTCGAGCGGATCGTCCGCAACCTCCCCCGGGCCGTCGAGCACCGCCGGGGGGAGCGGGTCATCGAGTCGAGCTTCGACGGGCACGCGCGGGAGGAGGGCAACGCCGTCGGGTACGAGACGATCGCGGCGTCCGGCGACCACGCCACGACGCTGCACTGGACCCGCAACGACGGCCAGGTGCGCCAGGGCGAGCTGGTCCTCGTCGACGCGGGCGTCGAGGTGGACTCCCTCTACACGGCCGACGTGACACGCACGCTCCCCGTCGACGGCACGTTCACCGACGTCCAGCGCCGCGTCTACCAGGCGGTCCTCGACGCGGCCGACGCCGCCTTCGCGGTCGCCCGCCCCGGCACCCGCTTCCGTGACCTGCACGCCGCCGCGATGGAGATCATCGCCGCGCGGCTGGCCGAGTGGGGGCTGCTGCCCGGCACCGCCGAGGAGTCGCTCGAGCCGGAGGGCCAGTTCCACCGCCGGTGGATGGTCCACGGCACGAGCCACCACCTCGGCCTCGACGTCCACGACTGCGCGCAGGCACGCCGCGAGATGTACCTCGACGCCGTGCTGGAGCCCGGGATGGTCTTCACCATCGAACCGGGCCTCTACTTCAAGTCCGACGACCTCGCGGTCCCCGAGGAGTACCGGGGCATCGGCGTGCGCATCGAGGACGACGTCCTCGTGACCGCCGACGGGCACGAGAACCTCAGCGCCGCCCTGCCCCGGCGACCCGAGGACGTCGAGGCGTGGATGGCCGGCCTGCTGGGCCGCTGACGTCCGTCAGCCGCGCGCGTCGCCCGGCGGCTCGGCAGGCGGCGGGGGCGGGGTCGGCGCCTGAGGCTGGGTCGACGCGCCCGGCTGGGTCGGCTGCTGGTGCTGGGGCGGCGTCGGGGGCGCCGCAGGGGTCGCAGCCGGCGGCCACGGACGGCCGCCGCCCAGCTCGGCGAGGAGGCCCCGGGCCTTGTGGGCGTGCTCGGACTCGCACAGCACCGCGTACTGCGAGGCGACGATCTGGCTGGCGGAGGTGAAGTCGCGCTTGCCGCCGGTGAAGGCGTAGGAGATCACCGAGAAGAGGATCCCGAACGCGGCGCCGATGGCGATCGCGGGGAAGATGATCGAGCCGCCACCGGTCGGGGAGGCGAAGAACGACAGCAGGATCCCCACGAAGAGCCCGAACCATGCACCGGAGGCCAGGCCGGCCAGGGCCACGCGGGAGTACGTCAGGCGGCCGGTGACCCGCTCGACCATGCGCAGGTCGGTGCCGACGATCGTCACGTGCTGGACGGGGAACTCCTTGTCCGACAGGTGGTCGACGGCCTTCTGCGCGGCCAGGTAGGTGTCGTAGGCCGCGATCTGCTCACCGCGCGGGGGTGTGGGCACGGCCGGCGGTCGGGTGCTGCGGATGAGGCTCATGGGGTGATTCTCCCCTGTCGCATGATCGCGGGCCAGGTCCGTGCCCCCGTCGGCCCCCCGTCGGCCCCCCGTCGGCCCCCCGTCGGCCCCCCGTCGGCCCAGGTCCGTGCGAGCCACACCGTGATCACCAGCGGGCGGGACCGGGGTGCGCGACTACGCTGACGCCGTGAGCGCGACGCGGGTCTTCGCCGCGCGCCTGGCCGGGACCACGGTGTTCGACCCTCTGGGCGACCAGGTCGGCCGGGTGCGCGACGTCGTCGTGCTCCTGCGGGCCCAGGGCGCGCCGCGCGCCGTCGGGCTCGTCGTGGAGGTCCCCGGCCGCCGCCGGGTGTTCCTGCCCCTCACGCGGGTGACGAGCATGGACGCCGGTGCGGTCATCAGCACCGGGCTGGTCAACATGCGGCGCTTCGAGCAGCGGGCGTCCGAGACGCTGGCGATCGGCGAGCTGCTCGACCGGCACGTCGAGCTCCTCGACGGCTCCGGGGCGGCCACGGTCGTGGACGTCGGCATGGAGCAGCAGCGCAACCGCGACTGGCTGGTCACCAAGCTGTTCGTGCGGCGTGAGAAGCCGGGCAAGGCCGGGCTCGGGCTGCGGCGGCGCGGTGAGACCGTGCTGGTCGAGACGCGGGACGTGCGGAGCCTCGCGGCCGGCACCAAGCAGCAGGGTGCGGAGCTCCTGCTGGCCTCCTACGAGGACTCCAAGCCCGCCGACCTCGCCGACGTGCTGCACGACCTCGGCGACGCGCGGATGGTCGAGGTCGCCGCCGCGCTGCCCAACGAGCGACTCGCGGACGTCCTCGAGGAGCTCCCGGAGGACGACCAGGTCGCGATCCTCTCCGGCCTCGGCGTCGAGCGTGCCGCCGACGTCCTGGACGCCATG
Source organism: Actinotalea ferrariae CF5-4 (assembly GCF_000603945.1). Taxonomy (GTDB): domain Bacteria; phylum Actinomycetota; class Actinomycetes; order Actinomycetales; family Cellulomonadaceae; genus Actinotalea; species Actinotalea ferrariae. Next base: position 5,575 of record NZ_AXCW01000235.1, read on the forward strand.
CAGCCCGACGACGCCGCGGACCTCCTCAGCGAGCTCCCGGTCGAGCAGGCGGCGGAGCTCCTCGAGCTCATGGAGCCGGACGAGGCGCGGGACGTGCGCCGGCTCCTCGCCTACCGCGAGGACACGGCCGGTGGTCTGATGACCACCGAGCCCATCGTGCTCGGCCCGGAGACCTCCGTCGCGGCCGCCCTGGCGCACATGCGCCGGCAGGACATCACCCCGGCCCTGGCCTCGATGGTCTTCGTCTGCCGCCCTCCCCTGGAGACGCCGACGGGCCGCTTCCTCGGCGTCGTGCACTTCCAGCGGCTGCTGCGCGAGCCGCCGTCGGAGTCGATCGGCGGCCTGCTCGACGCGGAGATCGAGTGGGTCGCGCCGGACGCCGGGCTCGGCACCCTGACGCGCCTCCTCGCCCAGTACAACCTCCTCGCGCTGCCGGTCCTGGACGCCGAGCGGCGGCTCCTGGGCGCGGTCAGCGTCGACGACGTCCTCGACCACCTCCTGCCGCCGGACTGGCGCGAGGCCGAGGAGGAGGAGACGGACGCGGCCATCGCCGCCGCGCAGGCCGAGCAGGACCGGATCCACGCCGAGCGGGAGGCCGCCGGTGGCTGACCGCCTGGACCAGCCGCGCGAGGTGCGCCGGACGTTCTTCTCCCGCCCCCAGCTGGGTGACGACGCCGTCGGCCGGGTCTCCGAGGGGATCGCCCGCTTCCTCGGCACGCCCCGGTTCCTGCTGTACCTGACGCTCTTCTGCGCCGCCTGGCTCGTGTGGAACAGCTGGGGCCCGGAGCGGCTGCGGTTCGACAGCGCGGAGTTCGGCTTCACCGCCCTCACGCTCATGCTCTCGCTCCAGGCCTCCTACGCCGCGCCGCTCATCCTGCTCGCGCAGAACCGGCAGGCCGACCGCGACCGCGTCGGCGCCGAGCAGGACCGCAGCCGCGCCGAGCGGTCCCTGGCGGACACGGAGTTCCTGGCGCGGGAGATGGCCTCGCTGCGCATCGCCCTCGGCGAGGTCGCGACGCGCGACTTCGTCCGGTCCGAGCTGCGCAACCTCCTGGAGGAGATCGAGGAGGCGCGCGCCGCGGAGCGGGAGGCCGAGCGGGCGGACCCCGACGACGACGCCCCGGCCGCCCTGCCCGACGGCGGCGCGCGACCGCGCGGCTGACC
>NZ_AXCW01000236.1 GCF_000603945.1 Actinotalea ferrariae CF5-4
CGCCGGCTGAGGTCCGCCGCGGCGCGGACCACCGCCGCCACGAGCCCGGCCCGCTCGTCCGGCGCGACGTCGGCGGCACGGAACGTGACCGCGATGCCCGCCACGGGGCGGCCGGTGTGGTCGGTCGCCGCCTGCGCCACCGACGCCAGACCGGGCGTGACGTCCCCGTCCTCGGTGGCGTGACCGCGGGCCCGCACCTCGCGCAGGACCCGCTGGAGCGACCGCAGGTCCCGGGGCCCGGCGCCCGTCCGGTCCACGAACGACGACGCGTCGGGGAACAGCGCCCTGACCTGCGCCGGGGGCAGCCCGGCGAGCACGGCCCGTCCGCTCGCCGTGAGGTGGGCGGGTAGCCGGACGTCGACGTCGGTGACCAGCGCGGGCCGGCCGGGCGCCCGCTCCTGGACCAGGTAGAGGACCTCCGGGCCGTGCAGCACCGCCAGGTGGGCGCTCTGCCCGGTGGCGTCGACCAGGCGGGAGACGACCGGGCGGGCGAGGCGGGTCAGCGGCGCCTGACGCGTGTACGCCGAGCCGAGGCCGAGGGCGGCGACGCCCAGCCCGTAGCGCCGCTCCTCCGGCAAGTGGTCGACGAACCCCTCGTCCACCAGGACGGACAGCAGGTGGTAGACGGTCGAGCGCGGCAGGCCGAGGCTGCGGGCGATCGTCACCGCGGGGGCGGGACCGGCCTGCGCGGCGAGGAACGCCAGCACGCGCACCGCCGAGCGCGCCGCGGGCACGTCCCGTCCCGCCGGAGCACCGTCCACGGTCGCCTCCTGTCTCGTATCCGAGACGGTAGCGGTCCCGGAGGGGTTCTGGCTGCGGCGACGCGGGTATGTGATGGCGTCATGACAACGTCGTCGGCGGTCGTGCTGACCGGCGCTCCGCTCACCGTCGCGGAGGTCGTCGCGGTGGCGCGCGACGGCGCTCCCGTCCGGATCGCCGCGTCGGCCCTGGAGGCGATCGCCGCGAGCCGCGCCGTCGTCGACGCGCTCGCCGGCGACCCGGTACCGCACTACGGGATCTCGACCGGCTTCGGTGCGCTCGCCCGCCGGCACATCCCGCCGACCCGCCGCGCCGACCTGCAGCGCAGCCTCCTCCGGTCCCACGCAGCCGGCTCCGGCCCGGAGGTCGAGCGCGAGGTGGTCCGGGCCCTGCAGCTGCTGCGCCTGGCGACGATGGCCACGGGCCGCACCGGCGTCCGCCCCGTCACCGCGACCACCTACGCGGCGATGCTCGACGCCGGGATCACCCCGGTCGTGCACGAGTACGGCTCGCTCGGCTGCTCGGGCGACCTCGCGCCGCTGGCGCACATCGCCCTCGCGGCGACCGGCGAGGGACCCGTCCACGACGCCGACGGCGTCGCGCGCCCGGCCGCCGAGGCGCTCGCCGCCGCGGGCCTCGCCCCGCTCGTCCTGGCCGAGAAGGAGGGGCTGGCCCTCATCAACGGCACCGACGGGATGCTGGGGATGCTGTGCCTGGCGCTGCACGACCTGGGCACCCTGCTGACGACGGCGGACGTCGCCGCAGCGATGAGCGTCGAGGCCCTGCTCGGCTCGGACGCGGCCTTCGCCGCGGACCTCGTCGCCCTGCGCCCCCACCCCGGGCAGGCCACCGCGGCCACGAACCTCCGCCGACTGGTCGCGGGCTCGCCCGTCATGGCGAGCCACCGGACGGTCGCCGAGGACGGGACGCCCGCGTGCACCCGCGTGCAGGACGCCTACTCGCTGCGCTGCGCCCCCCAGGTGCACGGCGCCGCGCGGGACACCGTCGACCACGCCCGCACGGTCGCCGAGCGCGAGCTCGCCGCGGCGATCGACAACCCCGTCGTGACGGTGGACGGGCGGGTCGAGTCCAACGGCAACTTCCACGGGGCGCCCGTCGCGTACGTCCTCGACTTCCTCGCGATCGCCGTCGCCGACGTCGCGAGCATGAGCGAGCGGCGCACCGACCGGTTCCTCGACGCCGCGCGCAGCGAGGGGCTCCCGCCCTTCCTCGCCGACGACCCCGGGGTCGACTCCGGCCTCATGATCGCCCAGTACACGGCGGCCGGGCTCGTCACCGAGCTCAAGCGGCTCGCGGCGCCGGCGAGCGTCGACTCGATCCCGTCGTCGGCGATGCAGGAGGACCACGTCTCGATGGGGTGGCACGCCGCGCGCAAGCTGCGCCGCGGGCTCGACGGGCTCACGCGCGTCCTCGCGATCGAGGTGATGGCCGCCGCCCGCGCCCTCGACCTGCGCGCTGCGGGCGGGCTCCCGCCCGCCGCCGGCACGGAGGCCGTGCGGCGGCTCGTGCGCGAGCACGTCGCCGGGCCGGGGCCCGACCGCCACCTCGCCCCCGAGATCGAGGCGGTCGTCGGCCTCGTCCGCAGCGGCGCGGTCGTGGCAGCCGCCGCCGACGCCGTCGGGCCGCTGGCCTGAGGAAGGAGCCCACCATGGCCGTCCGAGCCGTACGAGCCCCCCGCGGCACCACCCTGAACGCCCGGTCGTGGCAGACCGAGGCGCCCCTGCGGATGCTCATGAACAACCTGGACCCCGACGTCGCCGAGCGGCCCGACGACCTCGTCGTCTACGGCGGCACGGGCAAGGCGGCGCGCGACTGGCCGAGCTACGACGCGATCGTCCGGACGCTCACGACCCTGGGCGACGACGAGACCCTGCTCGTGCAGTCCGGGCGGCCCGTCGGGGTGCTGCGGACGCACGAGTGGGCGCCGCGGGTGCTCATCGCCAACTCCAACCTCGTGGGGGACTGGGCGACGTGGCCGGAGTTCCGCCGGCTCGAGGCCCTCGGGCTGACCATGTACGGCCAGATGACCGCCGGCTCCTGGATCTACATCGGCTCGCAGGGGATCCTCCAGGGCACCTACGAGACCCTCGCGGCCGTCGCGGCGCAGCGGTTCGGCGGGACGCTCGCCGGCACCCTCACGCTCACCGGCGGCTGCGGCGGGATGGGCGGCGCCCAGCCCCTCGCCGTGACGCTCAACGGCGGGGTCTGCCTCGTCGTCGACGTGGACCGCGCGCGGCTCGAGCGGCGGGTGCGCGACCGGTACCTCGACGGCGTCGCGGCGGACCTCGACGAGGCCGTCGCGACGGCCCTCGCGGCGAAGGCGGAGCGGCGTGCGCTGTCCGTCGGGGTGGTGGGCAACAGCGCCGCCGTCGTGCCGGAGCTCCTGCGGCGCGGGGTGGAGGTCGACGTCGTCACCGACCAGACCTCCGCGCACGACCCGCTCGCCTACCTCCCGCTCGGCGTCGACGTCGCGGACTGGCACGACTACGCCGCCGCGCAGCCCGAGGAGTTCACCGAGCGCGCCCGGGAGTCCATGGCCCGCCACGTGGAGGGCATGGTGGGCTTCCTCGACGCCGGGGCGGAGGTGTTCGACTACGGCAACTCGATCCGCGACGAGGCGCGCCAGGGCGGGTACGGGCGGGCGTTCGCGTTCCCGGGCTTCGTGCCCGCGTACATCCGGCCCCTGTTCGCCCGCGGCAAGGGCCCCTTCCGCTGGGCCGCGCTCTCCGGGGACCCGCGGGACATCGCGGTGACCGACCGGGCGGTGCTCGACCTGTTCCCCGACGACGACCACCTGGCCCGGTGGATCCGCGCCGCGCAGGAGCGGGTCGCGATCCAGGGCCTGCCGGCGCGGATCTGCTGGCTCGGGCACGGGGAGCGGGACCGCGCCGGGCTGCGGTTCAACGAGCTCGTCGCTGCCGGGGAGATCACGGCGCCGGTGGTGATCGGGCGGGACCACCTCGACTCCGGGTCCGTCGCGTCGCCGTACCGGGAGACCGAGGCGATGGCCGACGGCTCCGACGCGATCGCGGACTGGCCGCTGCTCAACGCGCTGGTCAGCGCGTCGTCCGGGGCGACGTGGGTGTCGATCCACCACGGCGGCGGGGTCGGCATCGGCCGGTCGCTGCACGCCGGTCAGGTGAGCGTCGCGGACGGGACGGCGCTCGCCGCGGCGAAGCTGGCCCGGGTGCTCGCGAACGACCCGGCCACCGGCGTGCTGCGTCACGCCGACGCCGGGTACGCGGACGCGGTCGCGACGGCCGACGCCCACGGGCTGCGCCGGCCGATGGCGGAGCCGTGACCCCGACCCCCGCCCCGACCAGCAGCCCGACGGCGAACCCGACCACCACCGGGTACTGGTGCGAGCGCGCCTGGCTGCCCGGCGGTCCCGCCGAGCGCGTGCGCCTCGAGGCCACCGACGGCGTGCTCCGGTCGGTCGACGCCGGCGTCGACCCGCGACCGGGGGACGCCCGCCTGCCCGGCATCGTCCTGCCCGGCATGGCGAACGCGCACTCCCACGCGTTCCACCGCGCCCTGCGCGGCTGGACGCACGGCGCCCTGCGCGGCGGGTCCCACGGCGCCCTGCGCGGCGGGTCCCATGGCGCCCTGCGCGGCGGAGCGCAGGACCGCGGTGACTTCTGGTCCTGGCGCCGCCAGATGTACGCGCTCGCCGAGGTGCTCGACCCCGACGGCTACCACCGCCTCGCGCGCGCCGTCTTCGCCGAGATGGTCCTGGCGGGGGTGACCGCCGTCGGCGAGCTCCACTACCTGCACCACCCGCCGGGGGGCGGCCGGTACGCGGACCCCAACGCCATGGCCGAGGCGCTGCGGGCGGCGGCGGCCGAGGCCGGCCTGCACCTGACGCTGCTCGACACCTGCTACCTCACCGGTGACGTCGGGGAGCCCCTCGAGGGCACCCAGCGCCGCTTCGGCGACGGCGACGCCGCGCGCTGGGCCGAGCGCGTCGACCTGCTCCGCCCCGACGCGGGCTTCGGGGTCGGGGCCGCCGTGCACTCCGTGCGGGCCGTGCCCCGGGACCAGGTGCCCGAGGTGGTCCGCTGGGCGCGGGACCGCGGGGCGCCCCTGCACGCCCACCTGTCCGAGCAGCCCGCCGAGAACGACCGGTGCCGCGCCGCCTACGGCGTGACGCCGGCGCAGGTGCTCGACGACGCCGGCTTCCTCGGCCCGGGCAGCACGGTCGTCCACGCGGTGCACGTGACCGACGACGACGTCGCCCGCCTCGGCCGGTCCGGCACCGCCGTCTGCCTCTGCCCGTCCACGGAACGGGACCTGGGCGACGGGATCGCACCCGCCGGGGCGCTGCGCGACGCGGGCAGCCCGTGGTGCGTGGGCACGGACCAGCACGTCACCGTCGACCTGCTCGGCGAGGTCTGCGCCGTGGAGATGCACGAGCGGCTCGCAACCGGCCGGCGCGGCACGTTCGCCCCGGCCGAGCTCGTCACCGCCGCGACGGTCGCCGGGCACCGCGCCCTCGGCCGGCCGGACGCCGGCGTGCTCGCGGTGGGCGCCCGGGCGGACCTCGTCGCGGTGCGCACCGACACGGTCCGGACCGCCGGGACGGACCCCGAGCAGGTCGCGCTCGTCGCGGGCGCCGCCGACGTGGACACGGTCGTCGTCGGCGGGCAGGTCGTCGTCGAGGCCGGGGTGCACCGGCTGGGGGACGTCGCGCGGCTGCTCGCCGACGCGGTCGGGGACGTGCGGGCGAGGGCGGCGCGATGAGCGGCGAGGGCGGCGCGGTGCGAGGCGGGGGCGCTGCGGCGACCGTCGTCACCGGGATCGGCGAGCTCGTCACCAACGACCCGGCGCGGGGCGACCTGCTCGGCGCGGTCGGGGACGCCGCCGTCGTCGTCCAGGACGGCCGGGTCGCCTGGGTCGGTCCGGCGGCCGACGCGCCGTCGGCGGACGCCCGCGTCGACGTCGGCGGCCGGGCGGTGGTGCCCGGCTTCGTCGACTCCCACACCCACGCCGTCTTCGCCGGGGACCGCGCCGCGGAGTTCGTCGCGCGCATGGCGGGGGAGCGCTACGACGGGGGCGGCATCGCCGCGACGGTCGCCGCGACCCGCGCGGCCGACGACGACGCCCTGCGCGCGGGCCTGCGCCGCCTGGTCGCCGAGATGCGCGCCCAGGGCACCACGACCGTCGAGGTCAAGAGCGGGTACGGGCTCACGGTGGACGGCGAGGCCCGGCTGCTCCGGCTCGCGCGCGAGGTCACCACCGAGACGACGTTCCTCGGCGCGCACGTCGTGCCGCCCGCGTACGCGCGGGACCGCGGCGCGTACGTCGACCTCGTGGCGGGGCCGATGCTCGCGGCGTGCGCGCCCCTCGCGCGATGGGTCGACGTCTTCTGCGAGCCGGCCGCCCCGACGGCGTTCGACGCGGACGAGGCGCGCCACGTCCTCCGGGCGGGGATCGCCGCGGGGCTCGCGGCGCGGGTGCACGGCAACCAGCTCGGCCCCGGCCCGGGCGTGCGGCTCGCCGTCGAGGTCGGCGCCGCGAGCGTGGACCACTGCACGTACCTCGACGACGACGACGTCGACGCCCTCGGCGCCGGCGACACCGTCGCGACGCTGCTGCCGCTGGTCGAGCTCAGCACCCGCTCGCCGTACCCGGACGCCCGGCGGCTCCTCGACGCGGGGGTCACGGTGGCGCTCGCCACCGACTGCAACCCGGGGACGTCCTTCTCCACCTCGATGCCGCTGGCGATCGCGCTCGCGGTCCGGGAGATGCGGATGACGCCGGGCGAGGCGCTGCGGGCCGCGACCGCGGGGGGCGCCCGGGCGCTGCGCCGGGACGACGTCGGGGTGGTCGTCGTGGGCGCGCGGGCGGACCTCGCGGTGCTCGACGCGCCGTCGCACGTGCACCTGGCGTACCGGCCGGGCGTGCCGCTGGTACGGGCCCTCGACCTGGGCTGAGAG
>NZ_AXCW01000237.1 GCF_000603945.1 Actinotalea ferrariae CF5-4
CCGGCCGCGACGCGGCGGCGATCGTCGCCGCCGCGGCGGAGGGTGCGCTGGGCGGCCTCGTGGTGGGCGGCGTGGACCCGGCGGACCTGCCGGACCCCGCGCTGGCGCACCGCGCCCTGACGTCCGTCGGCTTCCTCGTGTCGCTGGAGGTCCGCTCCTCCGCCGTCACGCAGCACGCCGATGTCGTCCTGCCCGTCGCGCCGCCGGTCGAGAAGGCCGGCACGTTCCTCAACTGGGAGGGCCGGCCCCGGCCGTTCCCCCAGGCGCTCACCTCGACCGCCATGGCGGACCACCGCGTGCTCGACGCCGTCGCGGACGCCATGGGCGTCCTGCTCGGCCTGCGCAGCGTGAGCCAGGTGCACGCCGAGGTGGCCCAGCTCGGCGGGTGGGACGGCGCGCGCGGCGCGGCCCCGGAGGTCGCCTACGCGGAGCCTCCGCGGCTCGGCGCGGGTGAGGCCGTCCTCGCGTCGTGGCACCTGCTGCTCGACGGCGGCCGCTGCCAGGACGGCGAGCGGTTCCTCGCCGGGACGGCGCAGCGTCCCGTGCTCCGGCTCTCGGCCGGGCACGCCGCGGAGCTCGGCGTCGGCACCGGTGACGCGGTCACGGTCCGCACGGACCGCGGCCAGGTGACGCTGCCGCTGGTGGTCACGCCGATGCCCGACGGCGTCGTGTGGCTGCCGCTGCACTCGACCGGGTCGACCGTCCGCCCGACGCTCGGCGTCGACGCGGGCACGGTCGTCCGGGTCCAGCCGGCGGCCCTCGCGGTCGCGGCGAACGACGGGGAGGGGCAGTGATGGGCGCCGGCGTCCTGGGTTCCGGGGCCATGGGCCCCGTGGTGCTGACCGCGGTCGGGGGCGGCGACGTCGTCCCCGCCGACTTCAGCAACGACACGTGGTGGATCGTCCTGATCAAGGCGGTCGGGATCATCGCGTTCCTGCTCACCAGCGTGCTGGTCGCGATCTGGTTCGAGCGGAAGGTCGTCGCCCGCATGCAGGTGCGGCCCGGCCCGAACGTGCACGGACCGTTCGGCCTGCTGCAGTCGCTCGCCGACGCCATGAAGCTCCTGGTCAAGGAGGACATGAACGTCAAGGCGGCCGACAAGGTCGTCTACATCGTGGCGCCGATGATCTCCGTGTTCGCCTCGCTGCTCATCTTCGCGGTCATCCCGCTGGGCCCCGCCGTGAACATGTTCGGCGTCATCACGCCGCTGCAGCTGACGGACTTCCCCGTCGCCGTGCTCTACATCCTCGCCGCCGCGTCCTTCGGCGTGTACGGGATCGTGCTGGGCGGCTGGTCCTCGGGCTCCACGTACCCGCTGCTCGGCGCCGTGCGCTCGACGGCCCAGGTCATCTCCTACGAGCTGGCGATGGGCCTGTCCCTGGTGAGCGTCTTCCTGCTCGCGGGCTCGATGTCGACCTCGCAGATCGTCCAGTCGCAGACGACGATCTGGTGGTTCCTGCCGCTGCTGCCGGCGTTCGTCATCTACTTCATCTCGATGGTCGGTGAGGTCAACCGCCTGCCCTTCGACCTCCCCGAGGCCGAGGGCGAGCTCGTGTCGGGCTTCATGACCGAGTACTCGTCGATGAAGTTCGCGTGGTTCTTCCTCGCCGAGTACATCAACATGCTCAACGTCTCGGCCATCGCCACCACGCTGTTCTTCGGCGGCTGGCGCGCCCCGTGGCCGCTGTCGGCGATCAACGACGGCATGTTCAACGAGGGCTGGTGGCCGGTCCTGTGGTTCCTGGCCAAGCTCTGGTTCTTCATGTTCCTGTTCGTCTGGATCCGCGGCACGCTCCTGCGGTTCCGCTACGACCAGTTCATGACCTTCGGCTGGAAGGTCCTCATCCCCGTCGCCCTGGCGTGGATCGTGGCCGTCGCGGTGATCCAGGGCGTCAGCCAGTTCATGGACGTGGACCGCACGACGCTGTTCATCGGGATCGGGGTCCTGGCCGTGGTGGTCCTCGGCGTGGTGCTCCTCATCCCGGAGCGCAAGGAA
>NZ_AXCW01000238.1 GCF_000603945.1 Actinotalea ferrariae CF5-4
AGGTGTTCGACGCCTTCGCCGGCGGATACCCTGTCCCGCCGATGCCGGGCCAGGTCCTGCCGCCGTCGCCGCGTCGCGCCCGGCTGCAGGCGCAGCAGGCCACCGCCGACGGTCCGGGGGGCCCCGGACCGGTCGGGACCCTCACCGCGACCGACGACGCCGGGCACCGGAACGACCCTGACCAGGAGGAGACCCGTGGCTGACAAGGAGCTGCGCCGGCGCGAGCCGGGCGGGGAGGTCGGCGCCCACGGCACGGCGGCGGACTACGAGCCCCTCATCGCCGAGCGGGGACCGATCGCGCGGGCGCTGGCCCCCGTGGCCGGCTTCGGCGTGACCATCGGCAACATGTTCAAGCCGACGGTCACCGAGGAGTACCCGTTCGAGAAGACGCCGACGAAGCCGCGCTACCACGGGCGGCACCAGCTGAACCGGTACCCGGACGGCCTCGAGAAGTGCATCGGCTGCGAGCTGTGCGCGTGGGCCTGCCCCGCGGACGCGATCTACGTCGAGGGCGCGGACAACACGCCCGACGGGCAGTTCTCGCCGGGTGAGCGGTACGGCCGCGTCTACCAGATCAACTACCTGCGCTGCATCTTCTGCGGGCTCTGCATCGAGGCCTGCCCGACGCGCGCGCTGACGATGACCAACGAGTACGAGCTCGCCGGCCCGACGCGCGCAGGGATGATCTTCGAGAAGCAGGACCTCCTCGCGCCGCTGGCCGACGGGATGCTGCCCGCGCCGCACCCGATGGTCCCCGGCACGGAGGACACGGACTACTACCGCGGCGCGGTCACGGGTCCGGTGCCCGAGCAGATCGACTGGGTGGCGCAGTACCGCCCGGAGGAGCCGGCCCTGGAGCAGCTGCGGGTCCCCGCGGACTCCGGACGGGACGAGGACGGACGATGAGCGCATCCCTCGCGCTCGGCGGCGTGGCCGCCGGGCCGCTGGTCACCGCCCTGGCGGAGACCGGCAGCACCAGCACCGCCGAGGCGGTCCTCTTCTGGGTGCTCGCGCCCGTGATGGTCCTCGCGGCGTGCGGGCTGCTGTTCTCCCGGCGCACCGTGTACGCCGCGATGAGCGTCGTCGTCGTGATGATCTGCCTGGCGATCCTCTACGTCGCGCAGGAGGCGCCCTTCCTGGGCGTGGTCCAGGTGGTCGTCTACACCGGCGCCGTGATGATGCTCTTCCTCTTCGTGCTCATGCTCGTCGGCGTGGACGCCTCGGACTCGCTGGTGGAGACGATCCGCGGGCAGCGCTGGCTCGGCGCCCTCATGGGCATCGGGCTTGCGGTGGTCCTGGTCAGCGTCGTGCTCAACGCGGCGGACCTGCGCCCGCAGGGCCTCGCGGCGGCGAACGCGGAGACCAACCCGGTCGGCGTCGCCCGGGTGATCTTCGGGGACTTCGTCTTCAACCTCCAGGCCGTGGGCATCCTGCTCATCACGGCGGCCGTCGGCGCGATCGTCCTGACGCACCGCGAGCGAATCACGCGCAAGGTCGGTCAGCGCGAGCGCGCGGAGGCGCGGATCGCGGCCGGTGGCCGGCTCACGCCGCTGCCCGCCCCGGGCGTGTACGCCCGGTCCAACGCGATGGACGTCCCCGCGCTCGGCCCCGACGGGCGCCCGCTCGACATCTCCGTCCCGCGCGTGCTGCGGGTGCGGGGACAGGAGCGGTCGGTCACCGAGGTCCACCTCGACACGAGCGCCGCCGCGGCGGCGACGCGGCACCTCGAGGCGGCTGACGAGGGTCCCGGGCCGGTCCCCGGCAGCGGCTCGACCCCGCCGCAGCGGGCGATCACGGGTGAGGAGCCCATCCGATGAACCTGGTGAACTACCTCGTCCTGTCCGGGGTGCTCTTCTCCATCGGTGCCGCGACGGTGCTGCTCCGCCGCAACGCGATCATCGTCTTCCTCGGCATCGAGATGATGCTCAACTCGGCCAACCTGGCCTTCGTGACCTTCGCGCGCCTGCACGGCGACCTCACCGGGCAGGTCGTGGCGTTCTTCGTCATGGTCGTGGCCGCGGCGGAGGTCGTCATCGGGCTCGCGATCATCGTGGCGATCTACCGGACGCGCCGCTCGGCCTCGGTCGACGACGTCAACCTCTTGAAGAGCTGAGGAGCGAGCGACGGTGACCACCCTTCCTGCTGCCCTGACCACGGTGTCGGCGGCCCTTCCCACGGCGCTGCCCGCCGCGACCGCGGAGGGCGTCGTCGCGGCGACCGCCGCGTCCGGCGTGTTCGAGCTCGCCTGGCTGCTCGTGGCGCTGCCGCTGGCCTCCGCGGCCGTGCTGCTCCTCGCGGGCCGACGCACGGACCGCTGGGGCCACTGGCTCGGCGTGCTCGCGTCGGCCGGGTCCTTCCTCGTGGGGGCGGTCCTGCTCGTCACGATGCTCGGCGCCCCCGCCGAGCAGCGCGTCCAGGACCTCCACCTCTTCTCCTGGATCCCGGCCGGTGCGTTCAGCCTCGACGCGGGCCTGCGCCTGGACCCGCTGTCGCTGACGTTCGTCATGCTCGTGACCTTCGTCGGCACGCTGATCCACGTGTACTCCGTGGCCTACATGGAGCACGACCACGACCGGCGCCGGTTCTTCGCCTACCTCAACCTCTTCGTGGCGGCGATGCTGCTGCTGGTCCTCGCGGACAGCTACCTGCTGCTCTTCGTCGGCTGGGAGGGGGTGGGCCTCGCCTCGTACCTGCTCATCGGCTTCTGGAACCACACGCTGCCCAACGCGGTCGCGGCGAAGAAGGCGTTCGTCGCCAACCGCGTCGGCGACGTCGGCATGATCATCGCGATCGGCCTGCTGTTCGCCACCTTCGGGGCGACCGACTTCGAGACCGTGTTCGCCGCTGCGGGCGGCGCGAGCGAGGGCCTCCTCACGGCGACCGGCCTCATGCTGCTGCTGGCCGCCACCGGCAAGAGCGCGCAGTTCCCGCTGCAGTCGTGGCTGGGCGACGCCATGGCCGGCCCGACGCCGGTCTCCGCGCTCATCCACGCCGCGACCATGGTGACCGCCGGCGTCTACCTCGTGGTCCGGTCCGGCCCCATCTACGCCGGGGCGCCGACGGCGCTCCTCGTCGTCGCGATCATCGGTGCCTTCACGCTCCTGTTCGGCGCGATCATCGGCACGGCGAAGGACGACATCAAGAAGGCGCTCGCCGCCTCGACGATGTCCCAGATCGGCTACATGATGCTGGCCGCCGGCCTCGGGCCGATCGGCTACGCGTTCGCGATCTTCCACCTGGTCACGCACGGCTTCTTCAAGGCCGGCATGTTCCTCGGCGCCGGCTCGGTCATGCACGGCATGGACGACGACGTGGACATGCGCCGCTTCGGCGCGCTGTCCACCGCCATGAAGGCCACCTGGATCACCTTCGGCCTGGGCTGGCTCGCGATCCTGGGCGTCCCGCCGTTCTCCGGGTTCTGGAGCAAGGACAAGATCATCGAGTCGGCGTTCGCGACCAACGGCGCCGAGGGCTGGCAGCCGTGGGTGTTCGGCACGGTCGCCCTCCTCGGTGCGGGGATCACGGCGTTCTACATGTCCCGCCTGTTCTTCATGACGTTCCACGGACGGCGGCGGTGGCACGACGGCCACGGCGCCGCCCCGGACCCGGACGCCCCGGTCCGTCACCCCCACGAGTCGCCCGGTCTCATGGTCTGGCCGATGTGGATCCTCGCCGCGGGCTCCGTGGCCCTGGGTGGCGCGCTGTACTTCGGCGGGTTCGAGTACTGGCTCGAGCCGGTCTTCGGCCACACCGAGCACGACGACCCGGTGCTGCCCGTGCCGGTCCTCATCGCGCTGACCCTGCTGCTCGTCGCCGCGGGCGCGTTCCTGGCGTGGCGGCAGTACGCCGCCGCCCCGGTCGCGGTGGTCGCGCCGCGCGGCTCCGTCCTGACCCGCGCCGCGCGCCGGGACCTGTACCAGGACGACGTCAACGAGGCCCTGCTCATGCGCCCCGGGCAGTACCTGACCCGGTCGCTCGTCTACGGCGACCGTCAGGTCGTCGACGGCGCCGCGACGGGCCTGGCCCGGGTCGTGGCCGGCTCCGGCGAGCTGGTGCGCCGCGTCCAGACCGGGTTCGTCCGGTCGTACGCCACCACCATGGTGCTCGGTGTCATCGTCCTGGCCGCCGTCGTCCTGGCCTTCCGGATCTGAGGGGAAGAGACCCACCCATGCTTGACCAGAGCTTCCCCTGGCTGACGACGATGGTCGTCCTGCCGGTCGTGGGCGCCGTCGTCCTGTGGGCGCTGCCCGCCGGCGCACGGCGGCACGCCCGGCCGATCGGCCTCGCCGTCTCCCTCCTCGTGCTCGCGCTCGGCGTGCTCGCCACGCTGCAGTTCGACACCACCGCCGCCGCCGAGCACCAGCTCGAGCACGTCGTCCCGTGGATCCCTGCGTTCGGCGTGAGCTGGGCCCTGGCGGTCGACGGCGTCGGGCTCTCGCTCGTCCTGCTGTCCGTGGTGCTCGTGCCGCTCGTGATCCTCGCCGCGTGGCGGGAGCACCCGGAGTCCCTGGTCGCCGACGCGGCCGCGCGGGGCGCCGCGGCGTCGGGCGCGACGGCGGGCGGTGCGACGGCCGGTGGC
>NZ_AXCW01000239.1 GCF_000603945.1 Actinotalea ferrariae CF5-4
CGAGCACGGCACGAAGCCGACCTCGAACAGTCGGTGGTGGAGGGTGAAACTCCAGGCGAACATCGAACGTGACCGCGACACTCGGAACCACCTCGAGCAGCTGGGCTGGACGGTGCTGCGGATCTGGGAGCACGTGCACCCATGCGCTGCGGCGACGCTGGTCGCGGCAGCACTTGGGCACACGGCGCCGAGTTGACCGCCTGCCTTTGGCCTTACGCGAGGGGCTTCAGGGTCCGCAAGAATCCGTCCTTGACCTTTCGCAACTGCGCGGGGGTTAGCGCTGCATTCTTCCGTGACAAACGCTCAACGAGTGCGTCGACGTAAAGTGTATAGGCGAGCACCTTCAGCGCGCCTTCGTTGTCGCCCACGAACTCGGTCACGAAGGGGTGTCGCAAGTTCATCACAAGCGCGACCTTGTCGTCGGCCGGGAAGCCGACATGTACCAGCGCCTCGCTCGGGTGGCTGTCGTCAACGAGGCCCAGAGCCATCGTTGGGAAGCTTGTGTTTCCGAAGGTGATGGGAATGAGGTCGCTGCCTAGCCCATCAAGGAGGTCACTGACGAGCTCCCCCTCAGCCTCATCCTCAGCGGGAACGACTCCCTCCTCGACGATGGTGATCTCAGCGCCGAGCTCGTCGTTCTCCTCCAACTCTTCGCGAGTCTGCTCGACCACGGACTCGGCGGCCGCTCGGCTTAGCGTGGGTTTCGCCTCCGTCCTGCGGGACTCACGCGCCTTACTGATGTAGTCGGAACAGACGTCTTTCAGGGCTTCGAGCAACTCGTGCTCGTCGGCGCCGGACCAATCGATGGCGTCCTTGGTGTGGCTCACGCGCCACAAGTCGAAATTGAGTTCGCCGACGAGCCGCTGAGACTGGAAAGAGTTGGGAGAGCCGAAGATCTCCCATGGCTTCCAACCGTTTGGCGGGCCGCCTTGAATCAGTCGGTCGCGCCGGAATAGATGAAAGCCCGCGTCGGCCGCCTTGCCTCGTGCGAGCAGCCCGATCCACCCGCCCACGGGCTTATCGTTGATGGTGATGTCAATCTCTCGTCGCCACACAATGGTCTCGCCGTCTACCTGCTCGGTGAGCAGGTCCGGCTCCGTCCATTCGAGCCGCTCTCCGTTGAACGTGATGGTGACCTGGCCTCCGAGCAGGTCGCGCCGGTAGATTGAGGCAATCTCACTCTTAACCTTGCCGAGCGTGCGACCGACAAACACTCGGTCATACTCGAGCAGTCCTTCGACCTCCACCCGGGTGTAGTGGCCGGCCGGATCCCGCCCCTCGACCGTCTCAATCGCCAGAGACGTCGGCTTGTCGGCCTTCAGTTTCGCCACGTCCACGACCGCCGAGTACTCCACGGTCTCGCCGGCCCGCTTGCTGGTGAGGCGCCATCGGGGGCCGAGCCAGCAGGCGGCTGTCTTGAGGCCCATGCCAAATTCCGACCGGCCGCTGGTGTTCGCCGGAGGCTTCGCAAGCTGTAGTGCGCGGCTGAACTCCTCCAGGTTCATGCCCATCGCGTTGTCCACCACGGAGAGCGTGCCCGCGTCGCGGTCGTAGAACAGGTCGATGCTCAAGCTCGCAGGCTGTCCCGTCGCCTCTTCGATTGCGCCGCGCTGGACCGCGAAGTTCTGTGTCGAGTTGTCCACGAACTCAGCGATGGCGTACCAGGGTCGGTACGACAAGCGCCGGTAGGTCTCATAGATGTCACTGTCGGGACGGATGTCGACCGTCGGTGTTGCAGAACCAGTCATCCGAGCACTTCTCCATTCAGCAGTTCGTATAGCCCGTTGATGGGGTCGATCGGTCGGACGAGCAGTGGCCGTCCCTGAGCCTGGACGGTGCCCGTGGGGAGGTAGGTTGCGCGCGAGGCGCTCAGATCAAAAACGCGCATCGGGTGCATCGTCTCGGCCACCCGCAGTGTGAAGTGTTTGATGTTCGGAAACTCGCGGGGCAGGGTCGCCCGCTGCCGTCCGCCGAACCGTTCAGGCGCTAGGCGCAGCAAGTATTCGACCCCGGACGTCGGTTGTACATTCGCCAGAGCGGAAGGGAGTCGCCGCCACTCGATCGCGTACGAGCCGCTGGTCGACCTATACGGCGTGCCTACCGCTAGTTCGAAGCCGAAGTCCCGGCATGCGACACGGAGCGCCTCGCTCAGGTCGTCCGCGATGCAGAGCAGGGTTGGTGGCACCTCGCGCAGCAGCCGCTCGATGTCTCCCTCGACTAAGGACGGGAACGCGGCGGCGAGACCCGGGAGGAGATGCGTGCCGTAATACGCGGCCTCCAGCGCCTCGAACTGGTCGCGGAAATGGGATTCAGGGTGGCTGGCTAGTTCAACCTCGACGACACACCACCGAGAGCAGTCCTTCGCGACGAGTGCAACGTCCGGCCTCACTCGGCCGGCCGGACCATCTAGGAGCGGCTTCCAATCGGCCCAGATCCAGCGGTCCGACAGTCGCTCAACGAAACGCGGCACGAGCTTCTCAAACTCGCCCTCTCGGAGGCGGATCGGCGAGTACGCCTCGGTCTCTGTTGCGAAGGTCGTCAACTGAACTGCACCTCAAACCAACTCGCTTCGGCCAAGCCCTCCAATTGCGCCTCCTCGTTTACGAGGCGGTCCCTTTCTGTCTGGGTGGCGAAGATGGTCGCGACTTCGGCGGATTCTTTCCCGGGGCTCGGCCGCAGGAGGCGACCGAGGCGCTGGATGCGCTGACGAGTGCTCGCAGAGGAGGCGCACACGAGTCCGAAGGTGGCGTCCGGGACGTCGATACCCTCGTCGAGCGCCCGGCAGGAGACGAGAACATCTGCCTGTCCCGTACGGAACAAGAGGAGGCTCTTCAGCGACTGTGCCGGGTTCATCCTCGAGTGGTAAACCACCACACGATGGCCCTCCTTGCCGAGACGCCGCGCGATCTCCTCGGCCGCCCCGATCTTCTCGTGAAAGACCAACGAACGCTCGCCCCGGTGCCCCGACATGATCGCGACAGCGGCAGGGATTCTGGCGCGAGCCTCCTGGGCGAGTCGCGCCCGGGCCAGCAGGGCACGCTTGAGCGCCTCGCTGTTCGCGGCCTCGTCAGTACTGAGTAGCGCGACGCGCTGGGTGAGCCGCGTGTACCGATCCTCCTCGCTCGGCGTCAGCGGGATGGAGTAGTTGGTGAGGTGGAACGGCGCGAGGATGCCGTCCGCGGCCGCGTCTGCGTAGCTGTACTCGTAGAAGATCGGCCCGATCGACGGCTCGACGAACTCCTCGAACCACTGGTCGTACTCCCGACTGGCCGTTGCGGAGAGTCCAAGGCTTGCTGACCAGTCTGCGTCTATCGCCGCTCGGTTCGACGGCGAGGCGTAGCGGTGGCACTCGTCGGCGACCAGCATCCAGCGACCGGAAGCCGTGAGCTTCCTCGTGGCGGTCCGCGCTGCATTCACAGTCGCCACATGGAACGTTGCATCGCCTGTAGGGAAGGCGCCGCCGCGATGAACGGCCACGTCGCCGCTGACCGCGAGGCGGTCCGTCTCCATCACCGTAAGCCACTGATCAACAAGGGCCAGCGTCGGGACGACGATTAGGACACGCAGGCCCGGTTCGACCGCTCGGAGAGCCTCAACGCAGGCCAGTGCGAACCGCGTCTTCCCGGCCCCCGTCACCACGCTCGCTACACCGCGACGCTTCGTGAGCCACTTGGCCAGGGCGTCTTCTTGCCATTTTCGCAGCGATGTCGCCATCGGTGATCGGACGCCCTCCTTGGTCGCGTTCAGGTTAGCGGGCGTCCTTGCGACGGTAGTGCCTTATGGGCCGGAGGCGCATGTCGTGTCTTCTGAAAGGATTCGCGACTCATCTTGCACCTCGTGCTGATGACGGCCGCGGTGGCCCCCGTCATCGGGCCTGCCCGTGGCGGTGTGCGGCACCGCTGACGACGCGGCGGACCCGCCCGAGGGTGCCTCGGAGTCCTGCAGTAGCCCGCTCACCCGTGCGGTTGCGCGCGGGCCCGCCTACCCGCCTGCAGACGCCCCCGTACGCCGGCCAAACATCTTCTCCCTTCCATCCGCACACCTGTTGGCAAGGGAGCTCGCAGGAGGCGGTATTCGGATACGTCCGGCGGGGAGGTGACGCAGTTGATCACGATGCACAAGCTGACGGCCGGGGACGAATACGCCTACCTGACCCGGCACGTCGCCAGCCTCGGCGACGCCACCCGCAGGCTGCACCCGGACGACGTCGTCAGCCATCGGGCGATTACGGCGCTCTTCCGCGACGGCCGCGACCCGCTCACCGATGACGCGTTGGGCCGCGGCTATAGCCGTAGCGATGACGGGAGGCGGCGCGCCGTCGTCGGCTACGACCTGACCGTGACCGCCCCGAAGTCCGCCTCCGTGCTGTGGGCGCTGGGCGATGACGCGACCCGCGTCATGGTCCACGACGCGCACCGCGCGGCACTCGCGTCATCGCTGCAGTTCTTCCGGCAGCGCGTCATCGGCACGTGCATCGGCGACGCCCGGCTGCCTGCCGGGCCAGGTGCCGACGTCGTCCCGGGAAGTGCTCGAGTGAGTTCTCGCGACGAGCCATGCCGGGCCGGACTGCCCCGGGGACCTCGGAGAGCTACCGCGGGAGCAGCCCGTGCCGTCATCCCTCCCGGCCACCCACAGCCGCCGTGGGGCCGCCCCGCTCCCCAGCTTTCGCCGTATCGCTTGAACTCCGCTCCACCGCCGTCACTCGATGGACCGGACCTGAGCCTCTGAATTACCTCGCCCAACCAACCCAGGAGGAGAACCACCATGAGCGAGATCGAGATCATCCCGACCCCGCGCGTCATGCTCAGCGTCACCGAGGCGGCCCAGTGCCTGTCCATCGGTCGCACCACGATGTACGAACTGATCCACAGCGGCGCGATCGAGACCGTGCACATCGGCAAGCTCCGGCGTGTGCCGGCCGACTGCCTGACCGAGTTCGTCGAGCGGTGCCGCCGCGAGCAGCGCGCACAGGAGCCGTGACCGGATGGGCACCCGGGCCGGGAACCAGCGCTCGTCGATCTTCCAGGGCACGGACGGGCGCTGGTACGGCTTCGTCACGATGGGCATCCGGCCCGACGGCTCGTCCGACCGCCGCAAGCGGTCCGGCGCGTCCCGGGCCGCGGTGGTTCGCAAGGTCCGGGCGCTCGAGCGGGAGCGGACCGAGCACTCCGCGCGCCCGGCGGGCCGGTCACCGCGGCTCGAGACATGGCTGACCGAGTGGCTGGCCGCCACCGAGCTGCGGGTCCGACCGAGCACCCTGTCCGGCTACGCGGTCGACGTCCACCGCCACATCAACCCCACCATCGGCAAGCACCGGCTCGATGCGCTCCAGCCCGAGCACGTGGAGCACCTCTACGCCGTCCTGCTCGCCAACGGCCTGAACGCCGGCACCGTCCACCACGTGCGCCGGACGCTCAACAAGGCCCTCAACGACGCCGTTCGACGACGGCGCCTCCCGCGCAATCCCGTCGCGCTGGCGCACACGCCCCGGTACGACCCGCCCGAGATCGAACCCCTGACCGTCGACGAAGCCCGCCGGATCCTCGCCGCGGCCGAGGGCGAGCCGAACGGTGTCGCGTTCATGCTCGCGATCTCGCTGGGCTTGCGGCGGGGCGAGGTGCTCGGGCTGTCGTGGGCCGACGTTGACCTCGACGCAGGTCGGCTCCACGTGCGGCGCCAGCTCGAGCGTCGGAACTGGCGACACGGCTGCGCCGACCCGGACCGCTGCTACCAACGGCCGTCACGCTGCCTGAAACGCAAGGACGGCGGACTGGTGCTCGCCGAGCTGAAGACGAAGCAGTCGCGCCGGACGCTGCCGTTGCCGGAGCCGCTGCTCGTCGCCCTCCGTCAGCATCGTCACGGTCAGCGCGAGGCACGCATCCGCGCGGGGACGCTGTGGCGAGACTCCGGCCTCGTGTTCACGACAGTCACCGGTCGGCCGGTCGCGCCACGAGACCACTCACTGCACTGGACGGCGTTCCTCGAAGGGCTCGGCATCCGGCCAGCACGCCTGCACGACGCCCGGCACACGGCAGCGACGCTGCTGCTAGTCCAAGGCGTCGACCAGCGCGTGGTCATGAGCATGTTCGGCTGGACGTCGCCGGCGATGACGACGCGCTACCAGCACGTCGTGCCGGAACTAGTCGAGGAGGCGAATCGACGGATGGGCGAACTGCTCTGGGGCGACGTCGGACGCTCAAGGTAGGAAGTCGGGTAGGGCGGCCCTGCCCGCCTCAACTCTTGACCGGAGTGCCCGTAGGCTGGCGACCACGGCACCCGGTGGCCGTGTCCGAGGTATGCAAGCGGGGAGGTGTCGATGGGGGCCTGTCCCCGGATCCTGG
>NZ_AXCW01000240.1 GCF_000603945.1 Actinotalea ferrariae CF5-4
AGACCGGTGGATCAGGGCTCAGGCGCGCCTGGGTGAGCGCGCTTGGCGCAGACCACGGGTTGCGCGGCATTGAGGGCGCCGTGAGCCGGGGACGCGGTGCGGTCATCGCCGTGAGCGATCTCGAAACCGTCCCGGATGAGGAGGGCACCGTCCTAACGCAGGCCCTTGCGGCGGCGCTCAAGGCAGAGCGGGTTGACGTGGTCGTTGTTGACGGCGACGGGCTTGCCGAGATGGTCGACCAATGGGCCGAGCAGGTGGTCGACCGCGCCGGCGTATCCGTGCATGCACGGGTCGAGGACGGTGCGCTTGTTCTTGAAGTCGCCGGCCCTACCAAGGACGCCCGCGCAGTGGTTTCGGAGCTTGAGGCAGTCGACAACGCTCGCGTTGAGGCTCTCGAACGGTTGCTGGCGTACGACGGCCTTGTAGTACGGCTTGCCTGAGTCGTCAGCAATGAGCGCGCACGAGATCGCCCGTGGCCTGTGGGTGTGGGCCGCCCGGGTGCCGTGGCTGCCCGACGTCGGCGTGGATACCGACCGAGTGGACATGCGATCTCTGCTGCTCGGCTACCACTCCCTCGCCGAGACGATGGCGATGGAGGAGCCGGGCTCCTGCGCGCTCCAGGTGCGATTCGAAGTGACACCTTCTCCCAACAGCCGGGTGGGCGTGGTCTCGACCACCGTCGTCGGCCGGGCCCGCAGCCGCGAACGTGCGGAGCGCGTGGGAGGACTCGTCCGCTCATGCCTGCCCCCTGAGCTACCGCTCGAGCCAGTCGGGAGCGCTGACGAAGTGCGTGCGCTGCTCACCACCTGGTCCAATGGACCCAACAGTGACCTCCCGCGTGTAGTCGAAGTCCGGCGCCGCGTGGAAGACGTATCCCTCAGCCCAGATGCCGGGCTGTTCGGGCAGCCCGCGGAGCCCGCTGTGCTGGCCTGGGCGCCGGATCCGCTCGGCCTCCGGCACACGATCGGTGTCCTTGCTCGACACCCGACGCCCGCGATGGTGCTCCTCCACATGGAGCCTGCGCGACCCTCCTCCGAGTTGATGTACACGGTCGATCAAGTGCTGCGCAGCGTCGCGCCGGACGGTGACCCGGCCGCGAACCCCTTGCGCGCTCAGGTGGCGCGGGTCTACCGGCAGCGCCTGCGCGACTTGCCACGGGCCTGTCTGGAAGTGCGTGTGCTCGTTTGTGGGGCGACAGACATCGCCGCGGGACTCGCGGAGTCGGTGGGCGTGGCGCTAACGGAGCCGGAGTCCTTCCAACTCGTTACGGCACGCACGGAACAGGAGGTGGCGCACGCGGTCGAGATCATCGAGGCCCTGCGTGCGCGCTGGTGGGCTGGTACGAGCGACCCGTTGCTCGACGAGACGCTACGCCTGTGCTCGAGCGACGAAGCCGCACGCATCGTGCGGTTACCGAGCCTCATCCGAGGCGGCGCCGCCGGCGTTCCTAGCAGGGTCGTATCCACGCTTCCGCGTGCCGCCCAACGGCACCAGGCCGAGGATGCCGTCCTTATTGGCTCAGCCGTGGGAGGGGGGGAGGCACGGATCTCATTGCGCGACCTCAACCAGCACGTGCTCGTCGCTGGGCTGCCTGGCTTCGGCAAGACCGTCACAACTCAAAGCCTATTGTTGCGTTTGTGGCGCTCTCACCACGTGCCGTTCCTCGTTCTGGACCCGGCGAAGTCCGACTACGCCTCGCTGGCGGGAGCGCTCGGCGACGAGGTGACCCACGTGTCTCTCTCCCCCGCGCGGGTCGCCTTCAACCCCTTCGGCGTGCCGACGGGTGTGCCCCGCGAGACGCACGCCGGTCGGGTCCTGGCGGCGTTCGACGCCACGTTTCGGCTCAGCGAGGTTTGGCCAGCGGGATTCGTCACCCTCGGGCGCGCGATTTTCGACGCATACGAGCGCGACAGCGACGCCCGGCCGGTAGGGCTCGCAAGCTTGCAGGACAGCCTGGCCGACGTCGTTGAGCGGTCCGGCTTCAGCGGTAGCTCTGCGTCCGACATTCGCGCGGCACTGATTGGGCGGATCGACTTCCTCCGGCGCGGGCCGATGGGGGTCGCACTCGATGGCGGACCTGAAGCGACTGTCGATCACGCCGCGCTACTGGCCCGGCCGACAGTTGTGGAGATGCGCGAGTTCGGCGGGCCTACCGAGCGATCGCTGCTGTTCGCGTTGTTGCTCGCCGGTGTCATCTCCTACCGCGAGGTGCACGCTACTGGGACGGGGCTTGGGCACGTCACCGTCCTGGAAGAGGCACACCGGTTGCTCGGCCGCAGCGAGAGCGGCACGTCGGAGGGCGTGCGGCTCTTCGTTGAGGCGATCGCCGAGCTCCGCAGCCAGGGTGAAGGCTTCGTCATCGTCGACCAGGCACCGAGCAGGCTCGACCCCGGGGTGATGAAACTGTGCGGGTCCACGATCGCGCACCGCATCGTCGACCAAGACGAGCGCGAACGAATCGGGGCGGCGGTGCTTCTGGACGAACGCCAGCAGGAGGACCTCGCTCGTCTACCTCACGGGCAGGCTGTCGCGTACACGGCGTCAAGCGATTCCAGCGTGGTTGTCGACGTACGCATGGAGCAAAGCCTCTTGCGACAGGGAACGGACCGCACGGTGGCGGATCGACTTCCCTGGCGCGCGGTGCCACCGGTCCCTGCGAATGAAGGGAAAGATCTCATGTCGCTGGCCCAGGCGTGCAGGAGCGAAGGGCTGGGAGCGCGGGAGACACGGCGTCGGTTGATGCGATTCGTTGTCGATCGACATGGTCGCGATCCCGAGCGCCTTCTGCTAGAGCACGAAAAGGTAGAGGAAGCGATCATGGCCTTACGACGGGCACGAACGCTATGACGGAGATCAGTTTCGAACGACGCCAGTTCACGCCCGAGCCAGTAACGCGCAAACCTGACGAGCACGTGGCCTCGGCGTCCGTTGCGCACGCTGAGCGCGCGGCACGGGTGGTCCTAGCGATCGCGCTCATACCCAACGCAGTGTTCCTTGTGAGGGCCTGGATTCCCGAACTCCTCGACCACCCGATCCTGGACCGGTTCCTGGAACAGGTGTCCCCTTTGGTCGTAACGGGGCTCGTCAGCGACGGCTTGAGCTTCACGCCCGGGCAGTGGCCAGGCTGGCCGGTGCCCCAACTCGCGCTGCTACTGGGCGCCGTGACGCTCTGGGCGGCCGGGACCCGGCGTGGCGCGCTCGCGGTTCTCGCCGCCCCCGCGGCGGGCGTCATAGGGCTGGCCGGCGTCGTCGTGGCCGTGACGACGATCGCTCAAGGGCGGATGACCGACTCGGCCACCGCGGCGCTGCTGGGAGTGCTGGCGGCGGGGCTGGCCGCGCGGACTGCGCAGAAGACGCTGCAGGCTACGGGGGCGCCCCGCCCAAAGCCGGTTTCGGGCACGGGGTGGCTGGTGCTCTACCTGATCGTTTTCATCCTGCCGCTAGCAGTGGGACGAGCAATCTTCGGCCAGAGCATCGGCGAAGAGAGCCGACGCATCGTCGACGCGTCTCAGGCGATTGGGACGGACGCGATGCGCATGGCAGCGCTAGAGAACGAGGCGAATTTGCTGCTCTATGCCGCCGGGGCATGTGTCGGTGTGGTCATCTGGGCGGCGGTGCGGCTGCTTCCGCCGTGGCGCGGGAGATCACTGGTAGCCCCTTTGGCTGTCGGTGTTCTGGCACTGGGCCTCGGCGTCACCGCAGTCGGTGGCCAGGCCCGCGAAGCGACCGATGACGCGCTCGCCCAGCTCCGCGACCACCCGTCGGTGCCGGGATGTCAGTCGTGGTGGCGCGAGAGCGACCCCGAGCCGTCGATCCACCTCACCCAAGGATGTATCCGGGCCGAGACATACCTGGGACACCGGCCCACGGGAACGTGGACGTCGCCGACGACGATGGGGGTTTCCGGCGTCACCACACCTGAGGGCACACCAATCACGTCAAGCACCGCATCCGCGTTGTACGGCGACGTCTTGGTTGTGGCCGCGGCTGGCGCTCCTGACGTCAACGGCGCAGCAGTAACCCTTCTCGGGCTACGCCTGACGGACGCACAGCCGTCCTGGCAATTCCAGTGTGCGGAGGCCGCGCCATTTACCGTGCGCTTCGCTGCAACCTCGAACGAGGAACCCAACGCTGGGCGGATCAGCTTCCCTGACGAGCCACCTAGCGTCGTCGTTGGCTGCCCAGAGGGCATAGTCCGACTTGATCCCGCCACGGGCGCAGGGATATGATACCGGACTCCAGCGTGCCCGGCACGCCTTTTCCGCTCCCGTGGGCCGTCGATCCTACAGACCGAGCGTCCTTGCCTTGGCCGCAGCGAACTCCAGGTCACTCAGGACGCCAGTGCGGTGCAGGTCGGCCAGCATCGCAATGTGCGCGAGTGCGTCTGAAGCTGGGCGTGTCCCGAGCAGCCTCTCCTTCGCCGCCCGATACTCGTCGTCCGTGATGACCCGCGTGTAGAGCAGGTCGTGAAGCTTCTGGAGAGCTCTCGCAGTCTCCGGGTTCGCCAGCGCGTTGATCTGTGCGGTCGCCGTTCCACCGTCGTTCGCTGGAGACGAGAGGGACGGCTGCCCGACCCGCCCGAGGTTCGCCGCGACGCCCCACATGTTCCCGGATCTCCGTCTGGCGTTCGCCGCCTTCTGCTCCTTCGCGATGCGAGCCTGGACCGCTTCTGTCGTCGGGCCTCGGCCGCGGAGCAAGTAGACACCGGCGCCTGTGCAGGCAATGCCGATCAGGAAGAAGGTGGAGAACAGGCCGATGGTCGGCACGCTGCCGTCATTCAGCTCGCTCGCAAACAGGCTCATGAACAGGAAGATTGCTCCGAGCCCCATGAGCCCGAACCCGCTCTGCCGGTCGGCGGCGGCGGCAGCGGCGAACGGCCTTCGGCGCGGTCGAGTATCCCCTGTCCACCGGGAGCCGTCCCAGTACTTGGTCCCGCCGGTCTCTGAGTCGGGGTACCAGCCAGCGAACGTGGGTCGAGAAGCACCGCTCATAGGCCGAGCACCTTCGCCTTCGCGGCGTCGTAGTCCGCTTGAGTGATTAGGCCCGCGTCGAGAAGCTGCTTGAACTTGGTGAGGCTCGCCACCGGGTCGGACTCGTCCGACAAGGATGCAGCGCTGGTCGCCTCAGTGACAACGGCGCTCGGAGCGGCCGTCGAGGGCTGCTGAAGCCCGGCAGCCCCGGACGCACCGGCGGCGATCGCTAGTCCCAGCATGCCGGCCGCCCCTCCGCTCTCGCCCGCCGCGTGAAGTCCCGCTGCGACGGACGCCTGCATGTTCGAGTTGCCGCGGGCACCGAGGAGTGCGTCAGCACGCTGCACTGTCCTCAGCAGCTCGCGGGTGGGCTCGTCGTACTCCAGGCCGAGGATCGCGGTGCTCACGACCTCCAGACCCCGCGTCGAGCGCCACCGGTACGCACGTTCAACGGCGTCCGACAGGCTCTGGGCAACACCGACGACATCTTGCTGGATGCGTGTGATCCGGTTCCCGTTCGACGGATCGTTCGTGTAGATCGAGAGAGCTTGGGCGATGCAGCCCACCACCTCGTGGAAGAGCTGAGCCGCGGCGTCATTTCTCGGGTCTGCGAAGTCGAAGACAACCCCGGGGCGGAGGTACTGAGCGGGTACCCAGTTGCGGATGAACAGGATGGGGTCCGCGATGCGCAGCGTGTAGGTACCTCGAACGACCGCCCCAGCCTGGGCGCTGAGGTATGCGTCATCCCAGTAGATCTCGCTCGCCGTACCGAACCGGTTGTTCGGGAGTTCCTTCATCGACACGAAGAAGGCGTGCTGTTGCGCCTGCGGTCGCCCGCCGAACCTGAACCGGTCCCAGGACGCCTTGAGCGGCCCGACCAGTCCGTCGCCCGCAAAGACCGAGCGGGAGTCCGGGGCGTCCGAGCGCCATTCGTAGCCACCGGGCTCAGTGACGAGACCTGTGACGCCACCGTCCTGCAAGAGGACCACGGCGTAGCCCTCGGGCACGACGATGCGACTCCCGTTGGAGATGACGCCGTCCGAGCCCGAGGTGTTCACGCCCCGACCGGAATCAGTGGAACGGCGCACGGCCGCGAAGAGGGCGGCCGTGGGCGGAAGGCCGTCGGGGACCGTGTAGAAGTCCTTCCACTGGTCGGCAAGGACACCGTGCAGCGCGTCGAAGGCGGCAGCTTTGAACAGTCCCACGAGGTCAGCCTCAGTTCTTCCTTGCGGCCCGTGCCGCGGCGCTTAGGACGATAGTGGCTCGGGCGGCCGGGGAGTCTCCGGCACGCGCGTCGGTGCTCGTAGTTGGGCCGGCGCTGGTCCCGGGTAGGGACATGTGGGACCTACCCGGACCCCACCCGGAGATCTTCATGATGCGCACGACATGAAGCGAGTCCTCCAGCAGTTAGTGCTTTGCCCACTTGACAACTGGGCCTCGCCTTCTCCGCTGTCTTGACGCTGACACGACTGGTCCGCAAGCACGGCGGCGGGCCGGTGGCGACGAAGGGAAGGCGCACCGTTCGAGTCGCGTCCCGGATAGTGGTGTAG
>NZ_AXCW01000241.1 GCF_000603945.1 Actinotalea ferrariae CF5-4
CCCGCCAGCAGCAGGGGGCGGCGCGCCGCGGCGAGGGCCGCGGCGACCTGCCGCACGACGCCGTCGGCGAACTCCCCGCGCGGGACGAGCGGTACCGGCGGGCGCGGGGCCAGGGTCTCCGGCACGGGGCCGACCTCGAGCGTCGCCACGTCGTAGGGGATCGCCAGCACGGTCGGCACCCGGTAGGTGAGGGCGTGCTCGACGGCGATGACGGTGGTCGCGGCCGCGTCCGCGCGGCCCACGGTGTAGGTGCGGGCGCCGACGGCGGAGGCCATCGCGATCTGGTCGACGCCCCACGGGCGCGGGCCGGACGTCGGCTCGTCCCCGACGACGAGCACGAGCGGGACGTGCGCCTGGACGGCCTCGGCGAGTGCGGTGAGGGTGTTCGTGAACCCGGCCCCGTACGTCGTCGTCGCCGCGGCGAGCCGGCCGGACGCGCGGTGGAAGGTGTCGGCGGCGACGACGGCGCCCGCCTCGTGGCGCACCGCGGTGAACCGGGCGCCGGTCTGGCGCTCCAGGGCGTCCAGGACGTACGCGTTGCCGTTGCCCATGACCCCGAAGACGTGGTCGACGTGGGCGGCGAGCGTGACGGCGACGTGGGCTGAGACCGTCGGCATGGCGCTGGGCCTCCAGGGCGGTGTGGGCACGGCGTCGTTGCCGGTGCGAGAGTCATCGTATACGATCTGTCCACCTCGACACCGGCGTCAGGGGGAGCGGTCGCATGCAGTTCCACCACCACGGGTACGTCTCCGGCGACCCCCGCGTCCAGCCCGCGGCGGGCATCGGCCTCGACCGGCCGGCGGAGCTCCCCGACGAGGTGGACGTCCTCGTGGTGGGGGCGGGACCCGCCGGGATGATCGCCGCCGCGCAGCTCTCGCAGTTCCCCGAGATCCACACGCGCATCGTCGACCGGCGCGACGGCCGGCTCGCGATCGGGCAGGCCGACGGCATCCAGGCGCGCAGCGTCGAGACGTTCCAGGCCTTCGGGTTCGCCGGGCGGATCGCCGAGGAGGCGTACCGCATCACCGAGATGTGCTTCTGGCACCCGGACCCGGCGGCCCCGTCCCGGATCGTCCGCGGCGAGCGCCCGCCGGACGACCCGGCGGGCATCAGCGAGTTCCCGCACCTCATCGTCAACCAGGCCCGCGTGCTCGACTACTTCGCGGAGTTCATGGCGCACTCACCGAGCCGCAGGGCCCCCGACTACGGCTACGAGCTGCGCGGCCTGGAGCGCACCGACGACGGCGACCACCCCGTCACCGTGACCCTCGTCCGCACCGCGGGGGAGCGCGCCGGGGAGGAGAAGGTGGTCCGGGCGAGGTACGTCCTCGGGGCCGACGGCGCCCGCAGCCGCGTGCGCGAGGCGATGGGCTGCACCATGGCGGGCACCTCCGCGATGCACGCGTGGGGCGTCATGGACGTGCTCGCCGTGACCGACTTCCCGGACATCCGCCTCAAGTGCGCCATCTCCGCCGAGCACGGCAACATCCTGCTCATCCCGCGCGAGGGCGGGCACCTCTTCCGCATGTACGTGGACCTCGGCGAGGTCACGCCGGAGGACCACCACGCGATCCGCGCCACGACGATCGACCAGATCGTCGCGCGGGCCGACGCGATCCTGCACCCGTACACGCTCGACGTGAAGGACGTGGCCTGGCACAGCGTCTACGAGGTCGGGCACCGGCTCACGGACCGGTTCGACGACGTCCTCCCCGACGAGGTCGGCACGCGCTCGCCGCGCGTCTTCATCGCCGGCGACGCGTGCCACACCCACAGCGCCAAGGCCGGCCAGGGCATGAACGTGTCCATGCAGGACGGCTTCAACCTCGCCTGGAAGCTCGGGTACGTCCTGTCCGGCCGCAGCCCGGAGAGCCTGCTCGCCACGTACTCCGCCGAGCGCCAGGTGGTCGCGCAGGCGCTCATCGACTTCGACAAGCAGTGGTCGACCCTCATGGCGGGCAGGCCCGGGGAGGTCGACCCGGCCGAGGTCGCCGCGTTCTACGTGCGCACCACCGAGTTCCTCTTCGGCTTCATGACGCAGTACGCGCCGTCGATGGTCGTCGCCGAGCCGACCCACCAGGCGCTCGCGGCCGGCTTCCCGGTCGGCAAGCGGTTCCGGTCCGTGCCGGTGGTGCGGGTCGCCGACGCCAACCCCCTGCACCTGGGCCACCAGCACCGCGCCGACGGCCGCTGGCGCGTCTACGCGTTCGCCGACGACGGCGCCCCGGCACCGGGCTCGGCGCTGGTGCGGTGGGCCGAGTGGATGGCGGAGGGCGACGACTCCCCGGTGCGGGCGCACACGCCCTCCGGTGAGGCCATGGATGCCCTCCTGGACGTCAAGGCCGTCCTCCAGCAGGGGCACGCGGACGTCGAGCTCACCGACGTCCCGGCGCTGTTCCAGCCGCGGACCGGGCCGTTCGACCTCGTCGACTACGAGAAGGTCTTCGCCGCGGACCCGGCCGAGGACGCGTTCGACGCGCGCGGCGTCGACCGGGGCGGGTGCGTCGTCGTCGTCCGGCCCGACCAGTACGTCGCGGGGGTGTTCCCGCTCGACGCGACGGCGGAGCTGGCCGCCTTCTTCCGGCAGCACCTGCTGGTGCGCGGCTGACGGGTCCGCGCCGGCGGCCGCGGCCCGTCACCCACGTGGCCCATGCGGTTCCGCGCCGCCCGATCGCCCGGGACAATGGCTGCACGACCGGGTAGGAGGCCACATGGAGCTGGGCCTGTACCTCGCGGCCGCCGTCGTCGGCGGTCTCCTCGCGACCGCCGTCCGGCTGCCCCCGCTGGTCGGCTACCTCGTCGCGGGGTTCGCCCTGGGCGCCCTGGGTGCGCCGGAGCCCGCCGGGCTGGAGCAGATCGCCGAGGTCGGCGTGGTCCTGCTCCTGTTCGCCATCGGCCTGAAGTTCGACGCGCGCACGCTGCTGCGGCGGGAGATCTGGCTGACCACGAGCGTCCACCTGGTCCTCTCGACGGCCGTCGGTCTGGGGTTCCTCGGCCTGCTCGCGGTGGTCGGCCCGGCGCTGGTCTCCGGCGCCTCCGTGGGGGCCCTCGCCCTGGTCGGGTTCGCGCTGTCCTTCTCCTCCACCGTCTTCGTCGTCAAGGTCCTCGAGGACCGCTCGGACACGACCTCCCTCTACGGCCGGATCGCCGTCGGCCTGCTCGTCCTCCAGGACGTCGTCGCGGTCGTCTTCATGGCCCTCGCGGGCGGCGAGGTGCCGAGCCCGTGGGCGTTCGCGCTGCTCCTGCTCATCCCCGCCGCCTGGCCGCTGCACCGCATCTGGGACCACATCGGCCACGGCGAGCTCCAGGCGCTGTTCGGCGTGACGGTCGCCGTCGCCGTCGGCTGGGGCCTGTTCGAGGCGGTGGGTGTGCACGGCGAGCTGGGCGCGCTGGTGATGGGTGTGCTCCTGGCCAAGCACCCCAGTGCGTCGGAGCTGTCCCGGTCGCTCATGACCTTCAAGGACCTCATGCTCGTGGCGTTCTTCCTGCAGATCGGGCTGCACGGTCGCCCCGCGCCCGAGGACTTCCTCATGGCGTTCCTGCTGCTCGCCGTGCTGCCGTTCCAGGTCGCGTTCTACGCCGTCCTGCTGTGGGCGATGCGGCTGCGCCGGCGGACCGCGTTCCTCACCGGCCTGGTGCTGGCGAACTTCTCCGAGTTCGGCATCATCGTCGCGGCCGTGGGCGCCTCCGCCGGGATGCTCGACGAGCGTTGGGTCGTCGTCGTCTCGCTCGCCGTCGCCTTCAGCTTCGCCGTCTCGGCGCTCATCAACCGGCGCGGCGTCGAGCTCGCGACCCGCATGGTCCGGCTCCTGCCGCACCACAGCACCCTGCAGCTGCACCCGGACGACCGGCTCGTCGACGTCGGCCACTCCGACGCGCTCGTCCTGGGGCTCGGGCGGATCGGCGCCGCCACGTACACGCAGCTGCGCGACGGGTACGGGCTGTCCGTCGTCGGCGTGGAGCACGACCAGACCCGGGTGGCCGAGCTCGGCGAGCAGGGCTTCGAGGTGCTCCGTGCCGACGCCACCGACGTCGAGTTCTGGGCCCGCGTGCAGCGCGCCGGCCAGGTGCAGGTCGTCGTGCTCGCCATGCCCTTCCACAACGCCAACCTCATCGCGCTGGCGCGGCTGCGCGTGGCCGGGTTCTCCGGCAAGGTCGCCGCCGTGGCCCGCTACGACGACGACGTCGCCGAGCTGCGCCGGCACGGTGCCGACGCCGTCTTCCACCTCTACGGCTCGGCCGGCACCGCGCTCGCGGACCACGGGACCTCCCGCACCTCCAGGAAGGCGAGCGGCTCGCGGCCCTGGCGCTGCGCCGCCGCGGTGAGGACGTCGCTCAGCGGGTCGACGACGGCGTAGGTGCCGCCGGCCTCGTCGACGCCCTCGGCGTAGCGGGCCCACGACGCCACGACCAGCGCCCCGATCCCCACGGGGCCGCCGCGCGCCAGCTGGTCGCGGACGACGGGCAGCAGGAACGTGGGGATCCGGTCCGACGTGTCGGTGGCGATGCGCTCCAGGGTGTCCGCCACGGCGGGGTTGCCGAAGCGGGTCAGGAGGGTCGTGAGGTAGTCGTCGAGGTCGACGCCCGGGACCGGGTCCAGCGTCGGCACGGCCTCCTCGCGCCAGTACCGCTCCAGCAGCGCGGCGACCTCCGGGTCGCGAGCCGCTTCGTGGACGTACCGGTGGCCGAGGAGGTGCCCGAGGTAGGCGAGGGTCTGGTGGCCCGCGTTGAGCAGCCGCAGCTTCATGAGCTCGTACGGCCGCACGTCCCGCACGAGCTGGACGCCGGCGTGCTCCAGCGGCGGCCGGCCGCCGGTGAAGTGGTCCTCCAGCACCCACTGCTCGAACGGCTCGCACACCACGGGCCACGCGTCGTGGACGCCGGTCCGGGCGGCCAGGTCACGGCGGTCGTCGTCGGTCGTGGCCGGCGTGATGCGGTCCACCATCGAGCTCGGGAAGGCGACGTGGGCCTCGACCCAGGCCCCCAGGGCCGCCTCCCGGAGCCGCGCGTAGCCGGTGAACGCCCGCCGGGCGACCTCGCCGTTGCCCTGGATGTTGTCGCAGGACAGGACCGTGAAGGGCACGAGCCCGCGCTCGCGGCGCCGCGCCAGCGCCTCGGTCACGATGCCGAAGACCGACGACGGCGCCGCGCCGCTGGCCAGCTCCTCCCGCAGGACCGCCGACGGGGCGAACTCCCGGGACACGGGGTCGATCGCGTACCCGCCCTCGGTGATGGTCAGCGAGACCACCCGCGTCACCGGGTCCGCCATCCGCTCGACGACGCCCTCGACGTCCTCCGGCGCCCACAGGTAGTCCACGAGGGGCCCGACGACGCGGTCCTCGACGTGACCGTCCGGGTGCTTCTCCACGAGCGTGTAGAGGTGGTCCTGGGAGCGCAGCGCGTCCCGCATCCGCACGTCCCCGGGCAGCAGGCCGACACCGCAGATCGCCCAGTCCTGCGCGTGGCCGGCGGCCAGCAGACGGTCGACGTACATCGCCTGGTGGGCGCGGTGGAAGCCGCCGACGCCGACGTGCACGAAGCCGGCGCGCAGGCTCGTCCGGTCGTACTCCGGCACCGGCAGGATCGGGCGCAGGCCGGGGAGGGCGGCGTCGGCGAGGTGCGTCACAGGGACTCCTGGTGGTCGTCGGTCCGCCCAGCAGACCACCGATGCGCCCGCCGTGCCGGACGGCCGTCGCGCGGTGAGGTGGCCGTGCCGGTGAGTCGGCCGGTGGTCTGCCGGTGAGCGTGCCGGTGGCCGTGCGGGTGAGCGTGTCGGTGAGCGGCGTAGCGTGCGGAGCCTGCCCCAGTCGTCAGACCGCATCGCGAGGGAGCGAGCCATGACCGACCCCGCCTGGGAGCCGCCGCTGGCCGGCACCGACGTCGAGCACCTCGTCGGCACGCTGGAGCGTCTGCGGGCCACGTTCCGCTGGAAGGCCGACGGGCTGGACGTCGAGCAGCTGCGTGCCTGCCCCGTGCCGACCTCGGCGTTGAGCGTCGGGGGGCTGCTCAAGCACCTGGCCGTGTGCGAGGACGACGTGTTCTGCTGGCGGATGTCGGGCCGTCCGCCCGTCACCTGGCTGTCCGTCACCGAGGACGAGGTCACGCGCTGGCAGTTCACCGTCGGCCCCGAGGAGACTGCAGAGCAGGTCTACGCGCTCTGGGAGGCCGCCGTCGGCCGCT
Organism: Actinotalea ferrariae CF5-4; assembly: GCF_000603945.1. Taxonomy (GTDB): domain Bacteria; phylum Actinomycetota; class Actinomycetes; order Actinomycetales; family Cellulomonadaceae; genus Actinotalea; species Actinotalea ferrariae. The sequence continues at coordinate 6,181 of NZ_AXCW01000241.1, forward strand.
CCCGGGTGCGGCTGCGCGAGCTGGTCGCCGACGGCGGTCTCGACCAGCCCGGCCACCTCGAGTACGCCGACGCCCGCCCCAGCGTGCGCCGCCACCTGCACGACCTCATCGAGGAGTACGGCCGTCACACCGGGCACATGGACCTGCTGCGCGAGGCGATCGACGGTCGCGTCGGGGAGGATCCGCCGCGCGACTGGCCGATGCTGCCGCCGGACGGAGCGACCGGGACGTAGGCCCCCGGCGGCTCGGGGATCGATCCCGTCTCAGCCCTGATCCACCGGT
>NZ_AXCW01000242.1 GCF_000603945.1 Actinotalea ferrariae CF5-4
GTCGGCGGCGTCGACGTCGTCGGCCCCGTCCGCCGGGCGGCCGGCGTCCACGCTCGCCTCGTCCGGGCCGGCCGCAGCCGGCGTCGTCGCCGGCTCCGCCGCGCCCACCGTCACCTCGAAGGCGAGGGTGCCCTCGACGGGGTGCCCGTCACCGGAGACGGACCGCCACTGCACCGTGTAGGAGCCCGCGGGCAGCCCGGGCTCCAGCGCCTGCGTGACCGTGCGCCCGGCCACCACGGGCACCCCGTCCGCCCGGTCCGTCCCGGACGCGTCGCTCACGACGACGGCCGCACCCACGGGGAGCTGGTCGGCGGTGAAGGTCAGCACGACCTGCGCCGGTGCCTGCTCGAGGCTCGCACCGTCGGCCGGGTCGCTGCCGGCCAGCGCGTCGTGCGCGGCCGCCGGGCGGGCCGCCACGAGGCCCGCGAGGAGCAGGACGAGGGCCGCGAGCCCCACGACGACGGTCCTCGTCCGGGCCGGCGCGGGGAGGGGGTGGTCGGGCACGGAAGTCCTCTCGCGGGCAGGGGGGCGGGGGCGGTGGACCAGGGGTCCGAAGAGCGGCCCCTACGGTAGCCACCGATCCTGGGAGCCGTCGGCAGCGTCCTCAGCGCGGCGCGCGCGGGTCCGCCGGCTCCGCCGCCGGGGGCAGCGGCCCGGGCCACCGCAGCGCGAAGCCGACCGTGACCTCGCCGTCCGGCAGGACGCGCACGAGACGGTGGTCGAGCACCTCCCCCGTCTCGCGGGAGAACCGCAGGACCGTGAGCTCGGCGACGCCGTTGAGGGGCCCCACCGTCGGCTGCCCGGAGACCGCACCGGCGCTGCTGCTGCTGACGTACCGCACACCGCCGACCGCCCGCTCGGGACCGACCCGGCGGTGGTAGTGGCCCGACACCTGCGCGGGGGCGCAGCCGCGTTGCAGTGCGGGCCGGCCCATCCGCGGGTCGTGGACGAGCAGCAGGTCGATGCCTCCGTCCGAGCAGGCGACGTCGGCCAGGCGGTCCGCGGCGTCACCGATGGTCTCCTCGCCCGACTGCCGGGTCCCGACCCCGACCCGTGTGGTGCGCACGTCCGCGTCGCCGAGGATGCGCAGGCCCGCCACGTCGACCGGCTGACCGTCCAGGACGACCCAGCCGAGCGACCGCTCGTGCGCCGCGATCTCCGCGCTGTCGTGGTTGCCGTCCGCCACGACCGTCGTGACGCCGCCGGGGAGCGCCTGCTCGAACGCGGTCACGCAGTAGGTCTCCACGGTGGTGCCGTTCATGGTGGTGTCCCCGGCGTTGAGCACGACCTCCGCACCGGACTCCTCGACGACCGCGCGGATGACGCGGGCCATGCCCACGTTGCAGTGCAGGTCCGCGACGACCACCGCCGACACCGTCTCGTCCTCGGCGGGGCCAGGGTCCACGCCGGCCCCCTCCCGGACCTCGCGCAGCCGGGCGTCGACCTCGCGCTGCCGCTCCCACCCCGCGCGGACGCCCGCGGCAGCGCGGTCGTAGAACTCCTCGTTGCGCCGGTACGCCGCCACGACCTGGCTCCCGTAGGTGTCGACGACGCCGGCGAGGCGACCGGTGATCACGGCCCCCTCCAGCGGCGTCCCGTCGAACACCGCCGACGGCGGGCCCGGGCTCGGCCGCGCGGGCAGCACCGTCCCGGCCGCCGTCGTCGTGAGCGTGAGGAGGACGGGCAGCACGGCACCCGCGACGAGCAGCGGGCGGTGGTCGCGGGCCGCTGTGGCGAGCTCGGCGCGCCGGCCGGGGCCCAGCGCGGCACGCACCGCCAGGACGACGACGCCGAGGACGAGCGCCGCCGCGACCGCCCGCCGGACGGCGTCGGCGACGAGGGCGCGGCCGACGGTCTGGAGGGTGCCCTCGGGTGCGCTGAAGAGCTGGACGTACCGGTCCAGGTCCTCTTCCAGCTGCTCCAGGGTCGAGGCGGTCCGCAGCTCGGTGAGGCGGCTGGGGATCTCCTGGACCGTGACCCGCGCGCCCAGGGTGAGCGGAGCGGGCGAGTCGACCACGAGCGTGCCGAGCGGGCCGAGGTCGACGGTCACCCGGTGGTCCAGCGTCACCTCGTAGCGCGCCGCGTGCGGGCCCAGGTTGGCCTCGGCCGAGGCGGTCACGAGACCGAAGGTCCCGGACACGAGCAGCACGGCCGCCACGAGGAGGGCGCGGCCTCGCAGGCGGCGCCAGCGGACCGGACGCCGGGCCGTGTCGACGAGGCGGCCCCATGCGGCGCCGAGACCCCGACCGGTACGCCGGGCGGGCAGCACGTCCGGCGCGGCCGCCTCGCCGGCCGGCGACGGCGACGCGCCGGCCCCTCGTGTCCTCGTGGTCATCTCAGGACCAGCGTCCCTCATCGGCGGGTG
>NZ_AXCW01000243.1 GCF_000603945.1 Actinotalea ferrariae CF5-4
GCGCCGGTCGTACCCGGCCGTGCCCGACCGTGCCCGATCGTGCACGATCGTGGCCGGCCGCATGCGGCGGCACAGCACCGACGTGCGCGCCACACCCGTCCGGGCGAAGGTGGGAGCACCATGGCCGGACCACCACGCGGCGCCCCTGCCCGCTCCCCCGCGCCGTCGTCCGCGCCCCCGACGCCGGCGACCGCTGCGGGGGCCACGGCGGGCGACGAGCGGCTCACGCGCGCGGAGCAGCTGGCCCGGCGGCTGGACCGGCCGATGGGCGCGTTGGGCGTCCTCTTCCTCCTCCTCGTGCTGGCCCAGACGCTGGCGACCGACCCGACGACCGCGACCTGGCTGAGCGTGGTCGGCTGGGTGCTGTGGGCCGTGTTCGTCGGGGAGCTGGTGCTGCGCGCGGTCGTGGCGCGGGACCAGCGGCGCTTCTGGCGGCGCAACTGGTGGCAGGTCGTCTTCCTCGCCGTGCCGTTCCTGCGGTTCGCGCGGGCGCTCTCGTTCCTGCGCCTGGGCAGGGCGGCCCGGGTGGCCCGCGTGGGAGGGATCCTCACCAGCGCCGTCCGCGGCTCCCGGTCGGCGGGACGGCTCCTGACCGACCGCATCGGCTGGCTCGTCGTCGTCACGGGCGTCGTCGTGCTCGCGTCGAGCCAGCTGCTCTTCCTCCTCGGCGTCTACGACCTGTACGCCGAGGCGCTGCACGCGGCGGCGCTCGCGACGATCTCCGGTGAGCCGCTGGGCGCCGACGGCGGCGTCGCGCGGGTCGTCGAGGTGGTCCTCGCCGTGTACTCGGTGGCCGTCTTCGCGACGCTCGCGGGCGCTCTCGGGGCCTACTTCCTCGAGCGCCCCCGGGACCGGGTGGCGGCCGCGCAGGACGCGACCGGGTCGGTCGGCTAGCGGGTAGGCCGGGTCACCCGGGCGTCGGGGCCGTCCCCGGAACGACGGCGTCGGGACCGTCCCCGGAACGACGAAGGCGGGCCGCTCTCGCGACCCGCCTTCGACCTCCGGTGGAGCTGAGGGGACTCGAACCCCTGACCCCCTGCATGCCATGCAGGTGCGCTACCAGCTGCGCCACAGCCCCGCCGCCCCGAAGGGCACGCTGCAGTCTAGGGGCCAAGTCGGCCGGAATTCCAATCGCACCGGCCGTCGCGGTCACCTGTGGTCGGGGTCACGAGTCGAAGCCGGCACCCACGGCGTCGAGCAGCCGAAGCCAGGCGTTGCGGCGCCCCTGCCGTCGGTCCGCCCGGTCCAGCGACCACCGGGTCAGGGCGATCACGGGCGTCGCGAGCGGCTCGGGCGGGAACGGCAGGGGGGTCGAGCGCACCATCTGCAGAGCGGTCCGCTCCGTGCGCTCGCCGGAGAGGAGGTCCAGGACGACGTCGGCCGCGAAGCGGGTCGACGCCACACCCAGACCGGTGAAGCCCGCCGCGTACGCGACGGCTCCCCCGTGCGCGGTGCCGAAGAACGGCATGAAGCGGGAGCAGGTGTCGATCACGCCGCCCCACCGGTGCGTGAACGTCACGTCCTCGAGCTGCGGGAACGTCATCCGGAAGTGCTCGGCGAGGCGCAGGTACGTGTCCGCACGGTGCTCGTACGCGCGGCGGACCCGCCCCCCGGGGTGGTAGACGGCGTCGTACCCGCCCCACAGGATCCGGCCGTCCGCCGTGAGCCGCGAGTAGTGGAACTGGTTGGCCACGTCCCCGAGCCCCTGCCGGTTCGCCCAGCCGATCGAGGCGCGCTCGGCCGTGGTCAGCGGACGCGTCATGAGCACGTAGTCGTAGACCGGCACGAGGAGGTGCCGGACCCGCCGCAGCAGGGGCGGGAAGGCGTTCGTGGCCAGGACCGCCTGCCGGGCGCGCACGACGCCGTCGTCCGTGGTGACAACGACCTCGCCGCCCTCCCGGCGCAGGTCCCGGGCGACCGTGCCCTCGACGAGCCGGACGCCCCGGTCCAGGCACGCCTGGCGCAGACCCCACGCGAGCTTGGCCGGGTGCACGAGGGCCGTGTCGGGCGACCACAGGCCCGCGAGGAACATCGGGCTGGCGATCTCGCGCCGGACCGCGTCCGTGTCGAGGAAGCGGTCCTCCGGGCCTGCCTCCGCGCGGAGCGCCTCGACCTGGTACTCCTCGGTGGCGACGTCCAGCGCGCCGGTCCGCTCGAGCTCGGCGTCGATGCCGTACCGGTCGACGGTCGCGGCGATCGCGTCGAGGTTCTCCCGCCCCAGCCGCCGCAGCACGTCCATCTCCCCGGGGAAGCGCGAGGCGCCGTTGGCCTCGCCGTGCGTGAGGGACGCCGCCGCGAACCCGCCGTTGCGGCCGCTGGCCGCCCAGCCCGTCTGCCGGGCCTCCACGACCAGCACGTCGCGGCCGGGATCCCGTTCCGTCGCGCGGAGGGCGGCCCACAGCCCGGTGTAGCCCCCGCCGACGACGACGAGGTCCGCCGTCGTCGCGCCCCGCAGCGGGGGGTGCGCCGCGGGTCGGCCGGGGTCGTCGAGCCAGAAGGGACCGGGCGCGGCGTCGGCGAGGGACAGGGTCGCCCACGCCGTCGGGACGGCATCGACGTATCGCATGATCGGGAATCTCTCACGCCCGACGGCGCGGCGACAGGGCGGCGTCCCGCGGGCCGAGGCCGACGGCGTTCAGGTCCCGCTCAGGTATTCCGCTCAGGTACGCAGCGCGTCCGCGGTGGTGCTCGGCACGCCCTCGGTCGCGCGACCCTCGTTCCAGTCGTCCACGATGACGGCCGGACCCTGGTTGTGCGCCTCGAGTGCCCAGCGCTGCCGACCCGCACCGGAGGAGCGGCGCAGGACCGCCCAGTGCGCGTTGTGCAGACCGAACACCCCGCGCCAGGACTCCGCGTCCAGGCCGAGCAGCGTCACCAGGCCCAGCGTGATCGCCGCACCGTGCGACACCACGACGAGGGTGCCGCCGGTCGCCGTCCCGCCCGCGTGCTCCTCGATCGCCGCCGCCATCCGCTCGGCGACCGCGCGCCGCGTCTCCGCGCCGTCCCGGTGCGGGTCGTGGCCGCCGCGCCAGACCTCGTACTGATCCGGCCACCGCACCGCGATCTCATCGGCGGTGAGGCCCTCCCACTCCCCGAAGCCGCGCTCCCGCAGCCGCGCGTCGCGCTCGACGGGCAGGCCGCAGAGGTCGGCGAGCGCCTGGGCGGTGTCCGCCGCTCGCTCGAGGTCCGACGTCACGACCCGGTCCGGCACGAGCCGCTCGGAGAGGCCCTGCGCCGCCTGACCGACCTGCCACCGGCCGACGTCGTCCAGCGGGATGTCCGTCGCGCCCTGGAGGCGGTGCTCGGCGTTCCAGGCCGTGCGCCCGTGGCGCCACAGCACGACCGTCCGGGCACTCACTCCTGCGGGTCCGTCCGGCCGTCGCCGCCCCGGGCGCCCTCCGGGAGCTCGATCACGGGGCAGTCCGCCCAGAGCCGCTCGAGGTTGTAGTACACGCGGTCGTCGGCGTGCTGGACGTGGACGACGACGTCGCCGTAGTCGAGCAGCGCCCACCGTCCCTCGCGCACGCCCTCCCGCCGCAGGGCCTTCGCGCCGGACGTGTGCATCGCCTCCTCGACGGCGTCGACGATGGCTCCCACCTGGCGCTCGTTGGTGCCGGACGCGATGAGGAAGACGTCGGTGAGGACGAGTCGCTCGCTCACGTCCAGCGCGATGACCTCCTGCGCCTTCCTGTCGGAGGCGGCGTGGGCGGCCGTGATGGCCAGGTCGAGGGCACGATCGGTCGCAGCCACTCAGGCTCCTGTCTCGAACGGGGAGGACGGTGAGGACGCGCCGGGGATCGACAGGTCCATGAGGAAGGGGGCGGCCGCGCCGGCACCGGCACCGGCGTCGGCGCCCTGCACGAGGGCGAAGTAGATGAGCACGCCGAGCACGAACGCGACAGTGACGAGGCCCAGCACCTGCCACCACGTGTACGGGGACCGGTGCTCGTCGAGCAGGCCGTCGTCCGACGCGTGCTCGGCGTCGGGCGGGCGGACGGTGCCGACGGCGGGGCTGGGACGGGTGGCCGGGGCGCCGGTGTCCGGGCCCGGGGCGGCGTCGTCGACGCGCCCGGG
>NZ_AXCW01000244.1 GCF_000603945.1 Actinotalea ferrariae CF5-4
CCTCCGCCGGTGCGGGGACCGTCCGCGTCCACCGGCGCCCGCGCGTCGTCGTCGTCCCGACCGGGTCGGAGCTGGTGCCGCCGGGGGAGCCCCTGCGCCGCGGCCAGGTCGCCGACTCCAACTCCCTCCTCCTCGTCGCCGCGGCTGAGGCAGCCGGGTGCGACGCCGTGCGCGTGCCGGCGGTCCCGGACGACCCGGACCGGCTGCGCGCGGTGCTGGCCGACCTGGAGGCGGACGCGGACCTCGTCGTCACCACCGGCGGGGTGAGCGTCGGCGCCTACGACGTGGTCAAGGCCGCCCTCACCGGCTGGGGCGACGTCCGGTTCGTGCGGGTGGCGATGCAGCCCGGCAAGCCGCAGGGGCTCGGTCGGCTCCCGGGCGGCACGCCCGTCCTGTGCCTGCCCGGCAACCCGGTCAGCGCCCACGTGTCCTTCGAGGTGTTCGTGCGGCCGGCACTGCTGCGCCTGCGCGGCGTCGAGCGGCTCGACCGGCCGACCATGCGGGCCGAGGTCTCCGACGGCTGGCGCACCCCGCCGGGCCGGGCCCAGTACATGCCCGTGGCGCTCGTGCGCGGCGACGACGGCGTGCTGCGGGTCGGGCGGGCCGTCTCCGGCGGCTCGGGCTCGCACCTCGTCGCGGGCCTGGCGCAGTCCGACGGCCTGGCGTTCGTCGACGCGGACGTGGACGAGGTCCGGCCGGGCGACGTGCTGCCGGTGTTCCGCACGGGCGGCTGACGGGCGGCTGACCGGCGCCGGTCAGCCGCCGATCGCGCTCATGGGCCGGTCGGGCTGGAGGAACGCCGGGTCGTCGATGTCGTGCCCGGGCTTCTTGCCGGCCAGGCACGCCCGGATGGCCGCGCCGAGGGCGTCGTCGTCGGCCCCCTCGCGCAGGAGGGTGCGCAGGTCCGTCTCCGTGCGGGAGAACAGGCACGAGCGCACCTGCCCGTCGGCGGTGAGGCGCACGCGGTCGCACGTCCCGCAGAACGGGGACGACACGGACGCGATGACGCCGACCGTCGCCGGCCCGTCGTCGACGACCCACAGCTCGGCCGGTGCGGAGCCACGCCCGCCGACCTCCGTGAGCCGGAACGCCCCCCGCAGCCGCTCGAGGATCTCCGCCTGCGTGACCATCTGCGTCCGGTCCCACGTGTGGCCGGCGTCCAGCGGCATCTGCTCGATGAAGCGCATCTGGTAGCCGCGGTCCACGGCGAACCGGGTGAGCGCCACGACCTCGTCCTCGTTGACCCCGCGCATCGCCACCGCGTTGAGCTTGATGGGGTGGAGGCCGACGGCGTCCGCGGCCGCGATGCCGCCGAGCGTCTGGGGCAGGCGGTCGCGGCGCGTCAGCTGCGTGAACCGCTCGCGGTCCAGCGTGTCCAGGCTGATGTTGACGCGGGCGAGGCCGGCGTCCTTGAGCTCCCCTGCCAGCGCCGGCAGCCGCAGGGCGTTCGTGGTCAGCGACACCTCGGGCGCGCCGTTCGGCCCGCGCAGCGCGGCCAGGCGCCGCACCACGTCGACGACGTCGGGCCGCAGCAGCGGCTCGCCGCCGGTGAGCCGGATCTCCTCGATGCCCAGGCCGACGGCGACGCGGGCGATGCGCACGAGCTCGTCGGTGCTGAGCATCTGCGACCCGGGCAGCCACGGCACACCCTCGGCCGGCATGCAGTAGGTGCACCGCAGGGAGCAGCGGTCGGTCAGGGAGATACGGAGGTCCCGGTGGACGCGGCCGTACCGGTCCAGGAGCGGGCCGCCGGGGGCGGTCGCGGTCATCGGGGGTCCCCCATGTCGCCGGAGCCCTCCAGGCCCACCCAGACGTGCTCGCCGTCCGCGAGCACCTCCTTCTTCCACACCGGCAGCTCGGCCTTGACCTGCTCCACCAGCGCGGCGCACACGTCGAAGGCCGGGTGGCGGTGGGCCGTCGCGACCGCGGCGACGATCGCCGCCTCGCCGACGGCCAGCCGACCGACCCGGTGGCTCACCGCGACGCCCAGGACGCCGTCGCGCGCGGCCCAGGCGGCGGCGATCCGCGCGAGGACGTCGCCGGCGTCCGGGTGCGCCGAGTACTCCAGCGCGACGACCTCACCGGTGACCCCGGGGTCGTGGTCGCGGACGCGCCCGAGGAACGTCGCGACGGCGCCGGACGCGGGGTGAGCGACCGCCTCGACGTGCTCGTCGAGGACCAGGGGACGGTCGGTGATCCGCGTCAGCGGCATCCGCAGGTCCTCCGTGTGCGTCGTCGGTGCGTCGTCGGTGCGTCGTCGGCGGGTCGTCCGTGCGTCGTCGTGCCGACGTCCCACGCTACCCCGGCACCCGGTGGACGCCTTCGGCGAGCGCCGTGGCAATGCTCCGGCGGTCGGTCCGCGGGAAGATCGTGGCCCGCGCGCTGTTGTGCTCGACGACGGCGTCGCACGGACCGGTCGGGCACAGGGAAGAGGTCAGCATGCTGCAGTTCGGCTACAAGGCGTCCGCGGAGCAGTTCGCGCCGCGGGAGCTCCTCGAGTACGGCGTGGCGGCGGAGCGGGCGGGCTTCGACTCGGTGTTCGTCAGCGACCACCTCCAGCCGTGGCGGCACACCGGTGGCCACGCCCCCGCCGCGCTGCCGTGGCTGGGCGCCCTGCTGGAGCGCACGGAGCGGGTGACCGTCGGGACGAGCGTGCTGACCCCCACCTTCCGCTACCACCCGGGCGTCGTCGCGCACGCCTTCGCGACGCTCGGCTCGCTGGCGCCGGGCCGCGTGATCCTCGGCATCGGGTCCGGCGAGGCGATGAACGAGGCGCCGCTGGGCATCGAGTGGCCCGACGGCAAAGAGCGGTTCGCCCGGTTCAAGGAGGCGATCCAGCTCATCCAGGAGCTGTGGGCGGGGGAGCGGGTGACGTTCGAGGGGACGCACTACCGCACGGAGCAGGCGACGATCTACGACCGGCCGGACGAGCGGGTCCCGATCTACGTGGCGGCCTCCGGGCCCGCGGCGACGCGTCTCGCCGGGCGCGTCGGGGACGGGTTCATCACCACCTCCGGCAAGGGCCGGGAGCTGTACACCGAGACGCTCCTGCCCGCCCTCGCCGAGGGTGCCGCGAAGGCGGGGCGCAGCACCACCGACATGGACCTCATGATGGAGGTCAAGGTCTCCTTCGACACCGACCGTGCCCGCGCCCTGGAGGACACCCGCTACTGGGGTGCCCTGGCCCTGTCGAGCGAGGAGAAGACGGGCGTCGAGGACCCCGTCGAGATGGAGCGCCTCGCGGACGCCCTGCCGGTCGAGCGGACCGCGTCGCGGTGGATCGTCTCCGACGACGCCGAGGAGCACGTGGAGCGCGTCTGGGAGTACGTGGACATGGGCTTCACGCACCTCGTCTTCCACGCGCCCGGGCCGGACCAGGGCCGGTTCATCGACCTCTACCGCGAGCAGGTCCTGCCGCGGCTGCACGCGCGCGCCGGCCGCTGACGGACCCTCACGGCACCCGGAACGACAGCACGGGCCGGTCGTCGGGCGTCCGCAGCACGGTGCTGCGGACGCCGTAGACCGCGTCCACGACCTCGGGCACGAGCACGTCGCCCACCGGTCCCGCCGCGGCCACCCGGCCGTCGGCCAGCAGCACGACGTCGTCGCAGTGGGCGGCGGCCAGGTTGAGGTCGTGGACGGCGACGACCGCCGTGAGCCCGGCGGCGGTCGCGGTGCGGACCAGGCCCAGGACGGCGAGCTGGGCGCGGACGTCGAGGTGGTTGGTCGGCTCGTCCAGGAGGAGCAGCTGCGGCTCCTGGGCCAGGCCGCGTGCGAGGTGCACGCGCTGGCGCTCACCGCCCGAGAGCGTCGCCAGGCTGCGGTCGGCCAGGTCGGCGAGCGCGACGGCGTCCAGGGCCTGCTCGACGGCGTGCGCGTCCTGCGTCGTGACACCCGCGAGCAGGCCGTGGTACGGCGCCCGGCCGAGCCCGACGACGTCCCGGACCGTCAGGTCGAGGTCGGTGTGCGCGTCCTGCTCGACGAACGCGACCCGTCGCGCGCGCTGCCGCGGTCGCAGCGCGTGGAGGTCCGCGCCGCGCCACGTGACGCTGCCGGTCGGACCCCCGCGACCGTGCAGGGCTCCGCTGACGCCGGCGACGAAGCGCAGCAGGCTCGACTTGCCCGCGCCGTTCGGGCCGAGGAGGCCGACGAGCCGCCCCTCCGGCGCGTCGAGGTCGACGCCGTCCAGGACGTCCCGGCCCCCGACGCGCCAGCGCACGTCCCGCACGCGCAGGGTCATGCCGGTGCCCCGCGGCGGCGCAGGACCCAGGCGAACACGGGTGCGCCGACGAGCGCCGTGAGGATGCCCACGGGCAGCTCGCGGGGCGCGAAGACGGTGCGGGCGGCGGTGTCCGCCCAGATGAGGAAGGAGGCGCCCACCAGCGCCGTGAGCGGCAGCAGGAGGCGGTGCCCCGCCCCGACCAGGAGCCGCACGGCGTGCGGCAGGACGAGGCCCACGAAGCCGATGGCGCCCGCCACGGCGACCAGGGCGCCGGTCAGCAGCGCCACGCCCAGGAGCAGCAGCCGGCGGACCCGGCGGACGTCGACCCCGAGCGAGGCCGCGGTGGTGTCGCCGAAGGCGAAGGCGTCGAGCGTGCCCGCGGCGAGCACGAGCAGCCCGCCGACCACGAGCACCGTCGGCACGGCGATCGCGGCGCTCTGCCAGGTCGCGGCCCCGAGCGAGCCCATGAGCCAGCTGAGGATCTCGCGGTAGGAGTCGCCGTCGGCGGACCAGAAGACCACGAACGACGTCGCCGCGGCCCCCAGCTGGGAGACCGCGACCCCCGCCAGCACGGTGCGGGTCGGCGTGACGGCGCCGGCCGACCCGGCCAGCGCGAGCGTGAGCACCAGCGCGGCGAGCGCCCCGACGAAGGCGGCGAGCGGCAGGGCGACCGCCGCCCCCAGGACGACCACGACGACGGCGCCCGTGGACGCCCCGGAGGACAGGCCCAGCAGGTACGGGTCGGCGAGGGGGTTGCGCAGGAGGCTCTGCATGACCGCGCCGCACAGGGCGAGCCCGGCGCCGACCGCGGCCGCCGTGAGGACCCGGGGCAGGCGCAGGTCCCAGACGATGGAGTCGCGCAGCTCGGTGAGGGGGGCGGTGCCGACGCCGAGGTGCGCGCCGATCGACCGCCAGACGTCCACCGGCCCGATCCCCGCCGGGCCCACCGTGACCGCGAGGACGACGGAGACCACGAGGGCGACCAGCGCCAGGACCAGGACCAGGGGAGCGGGTGCCCGCCGGCGGGCCCACGGGGCGGCACCGTGCCCCGGCGCGGGGGTCGGCGTCCCGTCGGGCCCCGCGCCCGTGTCCGTCGCGCCGCGGCGTCCCCGCCCGTGCGCGGAGCCGTCGTCGCGCGCGGGGTCCCGCAGGGGCGTGACCGTGCTGGTCACGGTGCGCCGTCCGCGTCCGGGACCTCGATCGCCGCGAGCTCCTGCGCCAGCCGGGCGGCCGCATCGACGTTGCGCACGCCCGCCTCCGTGGCGGCGAACGGCACCACGAGGTAGCGCTGCTCCCGGACGGCCGCCAGGCGCGACGCGGTGGGGTGCGCCTCGAGGAGGTCGATCTTCTGCTGCGCACTGTTCCACGTCGCGTCGACGAGCACGATGACGTCCGGGTCCGCCTCGACGACCTGCTCCCAGCCGAAGGGCGTCCAACTGTCCTGCACCTCGGCCGCGACGTTCTCCAGGCCGACGGCGTCCATGATCATGGCCGGGGCGCCGATCCCCGCGCCGACGTACGGCACGTCGGCGCCCGAGGAGTACCACAGCGCCCGCAGCCCCCGGGTGTCCGGCTCGACGGCGGCGAGGGCGGCGCGCTGCTCCTCGACGAGCGCGGCCGCGGCGTCGGGGACACCGAAGACGTCGCCGGCCTCGAGGACGTGCTCGAACACCGTCTCGAACGTCAGCGGGACCGGCCGTCCGGCCCCGCGGCACGCGGCCGGCGCCACGTAGGTGAGGACCCCCGCGCGCTCGAGCTCGGCGCGCTCGCCGACCCCGTCGGCCGAGAACGTGCTCTCCCAGCCCGCGAAGACCATGTCCGGCTCGAGCGCGAGGACCGCCTCGCGGCCCGGCGCGGCGTCGGCGACGACCGGGACGTCGGCCGCGTCCGCCGCCCACCGCTCCGGCACCGCGCCGTCGAGGAACGCCGCGCCGACGACGCGGTCCGCCAGGCCCAGGGCGAGGAGGAGCTCGAAGGTGCTCGACTTCACCGTCACCACACGCTGCGGGGGCGCCTCGACGGACGTGGTGACCCCGCAGTTGTCCAGGCGCAGCGCGGGCGAGGCGGTCGCCGCGAGGTCCGCCGCGGCCGGCGGGGTGCCGGTGGCCCCGCTCGCGTCCGGCGCCCCCGACCCGCAG
>NZ_AXCW01000245.1 GCF_000603945.1 Actinotalea ferrariae CF5-4
GGCTCGCCGTCTTCCGGCGGCTCGCGCACCCCGCCGCCGACGGCGGTCAGGCCGGGGCGCTCCGCGTGCTCGCCGTGCCGGTCCGGGCGCTCCTCCAGCCGGTCGTCGAGGGCCTCGGCGAGCTCGAGCCGGTCGCCCTGCGGACGGGCGAGCGGGCCGACCTCCAGGACGTGGCCGAGCGGCTCCCCGCGGCGGCGTACACGCGCGTCGACATGGTCGAGCGGCGCGGGGAGTTCGCCGTGCGCGGCGGCATCCTCGACGTGTTCCCGCCGACCGACGACCACCCGCTGCGCATCGAGTTCTGGGGCGACGAGATCGAGGAGATCCGCTGGTTCGCCGTGGCGGACCAGCGCAGCCTCGAGGTCGCCACCGAGGGCCTCTGGGCGCCGCCGTGCCGCGAGATCCTCCTGAGCGACGCGGTGCGGGCGCGGGCCGCCGCCCTCGCCGAGCAGCTCCCGGGTGCCGCCGAGATGCTGGAGAAGCTCGCCCAGGGCATCGCCGTGGAGGGCATGGAGTCCCTCGCCCCCGTGCTGGTCGAGCGGATGGTCCCGGTCCTGGACCTGCTCCCCGCGGGCTCGCTGCTGACCGTGGCCGACCCGGAGCGGGTGCGGCGCCGGGCGCACGACCTGCTCGCGACGAGCCAGGAGTTCCTCGACGCCGCCTGGACGGCGGCCGCCGCGGGCGGCAGCACCCCGATCGACCTGCGTGCGGCGTCGTTCGTGGAGTACGCCGAGGCGCGCGAGCAGGCCCTCGGGCGCGGCTTCGGCTGGTGGTCCCTCAGCGCCTTCTCGCTCGAGGCGGCCGCGGCGCAGGACGCCCTGGACCCGTCCGCCGACGGCGACGCCCTCGGTGCGCTGCAGGACGGCGCGCCGCGCGCGGCCGTGGTGGAGGGCGACGCGGGGACGACCCTCGTCCTCGGGGCGCGGGACGTGCGCGGGTACCGCGGCGACGTGCCCGCCGCGGTCGCGGACCTGCGGACGCTCCAGCGCGAGGGCTGGCGCCTGGTCATGACGACCGAGGGCCACGGCCCCGCCCAGCGCATGGTCGAGCAGCTCACCGCGATGGAGGTACCGGCCCGCCGCGCGGGCGACGTCGCCGAGGCGCCGGAGGAGGGCGTCGTCGTCGTCACGCCGGCGCCCGGGGGGCGCGGCTTCGTGGCGCCCGCCCTGCGGCTCGCCGTCCTCACCGAGTCCGACCTGACGGGGCGCGCAGGCACGTCCACCAAGGACATGCGGGCCATGCCGTCCCGGCGTCGCAACGTGGTGGACCCGCTCGCGCTGCGTCCCGGGGACTTCGTCGTGCACGAGCAGCACGGCGTGGGCCGCTTCGTAGAGCTCGTCCAGCGCACGATCGGCACGGGCGCGGCCAAGGGCACCCGGGAGTACATGGTCATCGAGTACGCCTCGAGCAAGCGCGGCCAGCCCGGGGACCGGCTCTACGTCCCGACGGACCAGCTCGACCAGGTGACCAAGTACACCGGCGGGGAGTCCCCGACGCTCAACCGGATGGGCGGCGCGGACTGGGCCAAGACCAAGGGCCGCGCGCGCAAGGCCATCAAGGAGATCGCCTCCGAGCTCATCCGCCTCTACTCCGCGCGCATGGCGACGTCCGGGCACGCCTTCAGCCCGGACACCCCGTGGCAGGCGGAGCTCGAGGACGCCTTCGCGCACGTCGAGACCCCCGACCAGCTCGTCACGATCGACGAGGTCAAGGCGGACATGGAGAAGTCCGTGCCGATGGACCGGCTCGTGTGCGGCGACGTCGGCTACGGCAAGACGGAGATCGCGGTCCGGGCGGCGTTCAAGGCGGTCCAGGACGGCAAGCAGGTCGCCGTCCTCGTCCCGACGACGCTCCTGGTCCAGCAGCACCTCGACACGTTCTCCGAGCGCTACGCGCAGTTCCCGGTCACGGTCCGGGCCCTGTCGCGCTTCCAGTCGGACAAGGAGGCGAAGGAGGTCGTCGAGGGCGTCTCCGAGGGGAGCATCGACGTCGTCATCGGCACCCACCGCCTCATCACGGGGCAGGTCCGCTTCAAGGACCTGGGCCTGGTCATCATCGACGAGGAGCAGCGCTTCGGCGTCGAGCACAAGGAGACGCTCAAGCAGCTGCGCACGGACGTCGACGTGCTCGCGATGAGCGCCACCCCGATCCCGCGCACGCTGGAGATGGCCGTGACCGGCATCCGCGAGATGTCCACGCTCGCGACCCCGCCGGAGGAGCGGCACCCGGTGCTGACGTTCGTGGGCCCCTACGACGAGAAGCAGATCACCGCGGCGGTCCGCCGCGAGCTGCTGCGCGAGGGCCAGGTCTTCTTCGTGCACAACAAGGTCGAGAGCATCGAGCGGACGGCCGCGCGGCTCGCGGAGCTCGTGCCCGAGGCCCGCATCGCGACCGCGCACGGGAAGATGGGCGAGCACCAGCTCGAGCAGGTGATCGTCGACTTCTGGGAGAAGCGGTTCGACGTGCTCGTCTGCACGACGATCGTCGAGACCGGCCTGGACATCTCCAACGCCAACACGCTCATCCTCGACCGTGCGGACCGTATGGGCCTGTCCCAGCTGCACCAGCTCCGCGGTCGGGTGGGCCGTGGGCGGGAGCGTGCCTACGCGTACTTCATGTACCCGCCGGAGCGGCCGCTCACGGAGACGGCCCACGACCGGCTGGCCACCATCGCCGCGAACACCGACCTGGGCTCGGGCATGCAGGTCGCGATGAAGGACCTGGAGATCCGCGGGGCGGGCAACCTCCTCGGCGGCGAGCAGTCCGGGCACATCGCGGGGGTCGGGTTCGACCTCTACGTGCGCATGGTGGGCGAGGCGGTCGCGGCCTACCGCGGCGAGCCCGACACGCGCCCCGCGGACGTCACCCTCGAGCTGCCCGTGGACGCCCACGTGCCGCACGAGTACATCGCGCACGAGCGGCTGCGCCTCGAGGCGTACCGCAAGATCGCGGACGCGACGACGGCGGAGCGCCTCGAGGAGGTCCGCGCGGAGCTGGTGGACCGCTACGGCCCGTTCCCGGAGCCCGTGGAGAACCTGTTCGAGGTCGCGGGCTTCCGCAACCTCGCGCGCGACGCGGGGCTCACGGACGTCACCGCGCAGGGCAAGTTCATCCGCTTCGCCCCCGTGGAGCTGGCCGAGTCGGCGCAGCTGCGGCTGCGCCGGCTGTACCCCGGCTCGATCCAGAAGCCGGCGGTGCGGACGGTCCTCGTCCCGTTCCCGACGACGGGCCGGATCGGCGGCCGGGCGCTCGCCGGCGGGGAGCTGCTCGCCTGGGCGCGCGACCTCGTCGACGCCGTCCTGCGCGGGTCCGTCGGGGCGGCGGCGCACGTCGCGCAGCAGCCGACGACGGCCGACGCCCCCTGACCTGGCGCCCGACCCGCCCCCGGCCTGACACCGGCCCGCCCCGCGCTCGCGGTCCGAGGGCCCGCGCGGGGCCTACGATGCTGCCGACGCTTCGAGCCTGGAGGTAACCCGGTGAGCCTGACCACGCCGACGTGGAGCCGCACGCGGCGCCGCGCCGCCCGCACGGCCGTGACGCTGGCGGTGGGCGCTGCCCTGCTCACCGGGTGCGGCCAGACGCCGGGCACCGCTGCCGTCGTCGACGGCCGGGCCATCTCCGAGAGCACGCTCCAGGAGGCGGTCGACGAGCTGGGGACGCTCGTCCCGCAGGGCATCACGGCGCAGCAGGTGCTCATCAACCTCATCGCGGCGCCGTACCTCCTGGACGCGGCCGTCGAGGCGGGGGCCGGCGTCTCCGAGGCCGAGGCCGTCCAGCTCGCCGAGCAGCTCGCCACGCAGGCGGGCGTGCCCGCTCTGCCGGAGCTGGGCGAGGGCAGCATGGCGGTGCTCCGGGCGACGCTCGCGCAGCAGAAGCTCGCGCAGGACCCGGGTGCGGCGGAGATCTTCGCCGCGTTCGAGGAGGACCTCGCGGGGGCCGACGTCGAGCTGAGCCCGCGCTACGGGACCTTCGACATCGCCTCGCCCGGGGGGATCGTCGC
The DNA here is from genome assembly GCF_000603945.1 of Actinotalea ferrariae CF5-4. Classification (GTDB taxonomy): domain Bacteria; phylum Actinomycetota; class Actinomycetes; order Actinomycetales; family Cellulomonadaceae; genus Actinotalea; species Actinotalea ferrariae. The sequence continues at coordinate 4,001 of NZ_AXCW01000245.1, forward strand.
GCCCGAGCGACCCTGGATCGACGCAGGCTGACCGCGGTGAGCCACGTCCCGCCGTCCACGGGGCAGGCGGTGCCGACCGACCCGGCCGCACCGGTCGACCGGCACCCGGGGCTCGCGGAGCTCGTGTCCGTGATGGACCGCCTCCGCTCCCCGGGCGGCTGCCCGTGGGACGCCGAGCAGACGCACGAGTCGCTCGTCCCGTACGCGGTGGAGGAGGTCGCGGAGGTCGTCGAGGCGGTCGAGACCGGGGACCGCGCGGGGATGCGCGAGGAGCTCGGCGACCTGCTGCTCCAGGTCGTGTTCCACGCCCGGGTCGCCCAGGAGCACCCCGAGGATCCGTTCGGGATCGACGACGTCGCGCAGGCGATCGCGGAGAAGCTCCGCCGCCGCCACCCGCACGTGTTCGGCGACGTCACGGTGTCCGGCGCGCAGGAGGTGCACCGCAACTGGGAGGCGCTCAAGCAGGAGGAGAAGCGTCGCGCCTCGGTCGTCGACGGCATCCCGCCCGTCCTCCCGGCGCTGGCCCGCGCCCAGAAGGTCCTCGGCCGCGCCCGCCGCGCGGGCCTGCCCGTCCCCCTCCCGGAGGAGGTCGCGCCCGGTGCGGCGGCCGAGCACGGGGTGGCGCCCGGCCGGGGGACGACGCCGGAGCGCGGCGTCGACGCGCTCCGCTCCGACCTCGGTGCCCGGCTCCTCGCACTGGCGGTCGAGGCCGAGGCCGCCGGTGTCGACGCGGAGCAGGCCCTGCGCGGCGCCGTCCGCGACCTCGAGGAGCGGATCCGTCGCCACGAGGCGTGACGGGCGGTACGCGGGACCCCGCTGCCCGACGGCGGGCCGCCGCGCCCGCTGCCCGACGGCCAGGCGTGCCGCACGGTGACCGACGGCCGGACGTCCCGCCCGCGGTCCCGCCGCTCGCGGGACCATGGGGGCAGGCCGACGACCTGAGCCGAACGTCCCGGTCGCCGGTGACCGCCGGTTTTATCGTCGGCGTCGACGCCGGGGTGTCCGGCCGGGTCGACCACGAGGTCGACCACGGGGTCGACCGCACGCCGGCAGCGTCGGCGAGACAGCGAGGAGAGCAGGCGATGTGGCGATGAGAGTCGGCGTCCCCCGGGAGCCGCGGCCCGGTGAGCGGCTGGTGGCCGCGACCCCCACGACCGTGGCACAGCTGCGCAAGCTGGGCTACGAGGTCGTGGTCGAGTCCGGCGCGGGCGTCTCCGCCGCGTTCCCGGACGAGGCGTACGCCGACGCCGGAGCCGTGCTGACGGGGCCCGCCGAGGCCTGGGCCGCCGACGTCGTCACCACGGTGAACACCCCGCCGCAGGACCGCCTCGACGCGCTCAGCGCCGGGCAGACGCTCGTCGCGATGCTCGGGCCGGCCTCCTCCCCGGACGTGGTCGCCACGCTGGCGGCGCGCGGCGTCACCGCCCTCGCGCTGGACGCGGTCCCGCGCATCTCGCGGGCCCAGGCGCTGGACGTGCTCAGCACCCTGTCCAACGTCGCCGGTTACCGCGCGGTCATCGAGGCCGCCGAGGAGTACGGCGGCATGTTCACCGGCCAGGTGACCGCCGCCGGCAAGACGGCCCCGGCCAACGTCTTCGTCATCGGCGCGGGCGTCGCCGGCCTCGCCGCGATCGGCGCGGCGGCGAGCCTGGGGGCCCAGGTCCGCGCGTTCGACGTCCGCCCGGAGGTGGGCGAGCAGATCGCCTCGATGGGCGGCCAGCCGGTCCGGGCCGAGGCGGCCCAGCAGCAGGCCTCGGCGGACGGCTACGCCGCCGCGCTCACGGAGGAGCAGGAGCTCCTGACCCGCCGCATGTACGCGGAGGAGACGGCGCGCGCCGACGTCGTCGTCACCACCGCGCTCGTCCGTGGGCAGGCGCCGACGACGATCACGGCCGCCATGGTCGCGGCGATGCGGCCGGGCAGCGTCGTCGTCGACCTCGCCGCCTCCGGCGGCGGCAACTGCGAGCTCACGGTACCGGGGGAGCGCGTCGTCACCGAGAACGGCGTCGTGATCCTGGGGTACACGGACCTCACGAGCCGGATGCCGCGGCACACCTCGCAGCTCTTCGGCACCAACGTGGTCAACCTCCTCACGCTGCTCACCCCGGAGAAGGACGGCGCGCTGACGCTCGACCTCGAGGACCCGGTGCAGCGCGGCATGACGGTGACGCGGGAGGGGGAGGTCCTGTGGCCGCCCCCGCCGGTCCAGGTGTCCGCGGCCGCCGCGGCGCAGCCCGTGGTGGACCCGGTCGAGGCGCAGCGCCTCGCCGCCGCGGCGGCCGCC
>NZ_AXCW01000246.1 GCF_000603945.1 Actinotalea ferrariae CF5-4
CGGGCGCGGCGGCGGCAGTCGGTCGAGGAGATCGCCAGCGCCGGGATCTCCAGGATGCTGACGGACTCCGGAGGCAGGCCGTCGAGCGTCAGCGTGTGCCCGGGCCGGGTGACCGCGACGAAGTGCGCCATCTCCCAGAGCTGGTCGGCGTCCTTCCAGGTCAGGATCTGCGTGATCGCGTCCGCGCCCGTGATGAAGTACAGGTCCGCGTCCGGGCGACGCTCACGCAGGTCCCGCAGCGTGTCGACCGTGTAGGTCAGTCCCGGGCGGTCGATGTCCACCCGGCTCACGGTGAACCGCGGGTTCGACGCCGTCGCCACGACCGTCATGAGGTACCGGTGCTCGGCCGGCGTCACGCCGGGGTGCTGCTTGAGGGAGGGGCGCCCGGTCGGGACGAAGACGACCTCGTCGAGGCCGAACATCGCCGCCGCCTCGCTCGCCGCGACCAGGTGGCCGTGGTGAACGGGGTCGAACGTGCCGCCCATCACCCCGAGCCTGGGTCGCTGCTGCGTCATGCCTGCGGCTGCCTCCACCTCGACGGTCCCGTTGGTCCCGACGTCAGTGGCGGGTACCGACGCTCCGGAAGGCGAACGTCACCAGGAGGAGGACCATGAGGCCGCCGAACGCGAGGAGCCCGAAGGCGACCGGGTGCATCGGCAGGTGGTTCGCGGTCTCCGCAGCCTCCTCGGCGAGCAGCAGGGCAGCAGTGGGCACCTCGTCCTCCAAGGGTGTCGCGTCAGGGTCGTCCGGGCCGTCGGGAGCCGGTCCGGCGCGTGCGCCGGACCCTGCAGCAGATGACGTTCTCGTCCCGCCGGCCCGCCGCACGGCAGGGACCAGTGTCGCACGCCGACGGCGGCGAACCCCACCCGGACACGGCCGGACGGGCCACGTCCGGGCCGGCTGGGGCGTGCGTCCTGCACCACCCGGCAGACGGGGTGCCGTCGGGTCAGGGGCGGACCTGACCGTCCCCGTGGACGACCCACTTGGTCGTGGTCAGCTCGGGCAGGCCCATCGGTCCGCGGGCGTGCATCTTCTGCGTGGAGATGCCGATCTCGGCCCCGAGGCCGAACTCCCCGCCGTCCGTGAAGCGGGTCGACGCGTTGACCATGACGGCCGCCGAGTCGACCTGGGCGACGAACGTCTCCGACGCCGCCAGGTCCGCCGTCACGATCGCCTCGGTGTGACCGGAGGACCACGCGCGGATGTGGTCGACGGCCTCCTCCAGGGAGTCCACGACGCGGACCGCCAGGTCCAGCGACAGGTACTCCGTCGCCCAGTCCTCCTCCGTGGCGGGGACGACCGTGACGCCCTCCGGGGCGTGGGCGGCCGTGCGGTCGTCACCGTGCAGCGTGACGCCGGCGTCGTGCAGGGCCGCCAGCGCCGGGGGCAGGAACGTCGCCGCGGCGTCGCGGTGCACGAGCAGCGTCTCCGCCGCGTTGCACACCCCGACCCGCTGGGTCTTGGAGTTGAGGATGATCGGCAGCGCGACGGCCGGGTCGGCGGAGGCGTCGACGTACACGTGGCAGTTGCCGGTGCCTGTCTCGACGACCGGCACCGTCGCCTCCTGGACGACCGTCCGGATGAGGTCGGCACCTCCGCGGGGGACGAGCAGGTCGACGAGGCCCCGCGCGTGCATGAGGGCCACCGCACCCGCGCGCCCGTGCTCGTCGATGGACTGGACGGCGTCCGCGGGCAGCCCCGCGGCCCGCAGCGCCTCGCGCAGCACGCCGACGACGACGGTGTTCGACGCGGCGGCCGCCGACCCGCCCCGCAGGATCGCGGCGTTGCCGCTCTTGAGCGCCAGGCCCGCGGCGTCGACCGTGACGTTCGGCCGCGCCTCGTAGATCATGCCGACGACGCCGAGCGGCACCCGCACCTGGCGCAGCCGCAGGCCGTTGGGCAGCGTGGAGCCCCGGACCACCTCGCCGACCGGGTCCGGCAGGCTCGCGAGCTCGCGCAGCGCGGCCGCGATCGCCGCCACCCGGTCCGGCGTGAGGGCCAGGCGGTCGAGCAGCCCGGCCGAGGTCCCGGCCGCCCGGCCGCGCTCGAGGTCGACCGCGTTCGCCTCGACGATCTCCGCCGTCGACGCCACCAGGGCGTCCGCCATGGCGTGCAGCGCGGCGTCCTTCGTGGCGCGGGTCGCCGTCGCCAGCACGCGCGCAGCGGCACCGGCGCGCCGGGCGACGTCGAGGACGGCCTCGCGGACCTCCGGCGGCACCGGGGTGCCCGTCGGGTGGTCCTGCCGGAGGTCGGGCGTCGTCGTCATGGCGGCAGGATAGGCCGCGCCCCCGGAGGGCGGAGGGCTCAGCCGCGGGCCGGGACGAGGACGAGGTCGTCGGCATGGACGACCTCGCGGTCGTAGCCGTCGCCGAGCTCGGCGCGCAGCTCCCGGGTCGAGCGGCCGAGCAGGGGCGGGAGCTCGTCGGAGGCGTAGGAGACGAGGCCCCGGGCCACCACCCGGCCGTCGGCCGCGGCGAGCTCGACCGGGTCACCGGCCTCGAAGGTGCCGTGCACGGCCGTCACGCCCGCGGGCAGCAGCGACGTCCGGCGCTCCACCACGGCGCGCACGGCGCCGTCGTCCAGGACGAGCCGCCCCGCCGTTCGCGCGGCGTGCGCGAGCCACAGCATCCGGGTGGGCACCCGGCGCCCGGTGGCGGCGAAGAACGTCCCCACCGGCCCGCCGTCGACCGGGTCGCCCGCGAGGGCGGCCGCCGCGTTGCGGGCCGACGTGAGGACGACCGGGATGCCGGAACCGGTCGCGATCGCCACGGAGGCGAGCTTGGTCACCATGCCGCCGGTCCCGACGGCGCTCCCCCGGCCCGTGACCACGACGCCCTCGAGGTCCTGCGGCCCGGCCACCTCGCTGATCCGGCTCGCCCCGCTGGACGGCGGTCCGTCGTAGAGGGCGTCCACGTCGGTGAGCAGGACCATCGCGTCGGCGCGGACGAGGTGGGACACCAGCGCGGCCAGCCGGTCGTTGTCACCGAAGCGGATCTCGTCCGTCGCGACGGTGTCGTTCTCGTTGACGACCGGCACGACGCCGAGGGCGAGGAGCCGGTCGAGCGCGCGCTGGGCGTTGCGGTAGTGGCCGCGGCGGATGGTGTCCTCGGCCGTCAGCAGGACCTGACCGACCCGCAGCCCGTGCTGGGCGAAGGCCTCGGTGTACCGCGCCACGAGGAGCCCCTGCCCGACCGAGGCGGTCGCCTGCGCCGTCGCGAGGTCGCGCGGCCGCGCCGTGAGCCCCAGGGGCGCCATGCCGGCGGAGATCGCGCCCGACGTGACGAGCACGACCTCGGTCCCGGCGACACGGCGCTCGGCCAGCACCCGGACGAGCGCCTGGAGCGCCGCCACGTCCAGCGTGCCGTCGCCCGCGGTCAGCGAGGAGGAGCCGACCTTGACGACGACGCGGCGGGCCGCCGCGACGCCCCGGCGGTCCGTGATCACGCGTCGACCTCCGGGTCGGTCCAGCGGCCGGACTCGCGCTCCGTCCAGAGCTCGGCGCGCGCCTCGGCCTTGGCGTCCATGCGGTCCTTGTACTGCTTGCGCTTGTCGTCCCGGGTCGGCCGCGAGCGGTCCTCCAGGCGCAGGTCCGTGCCGCGGGGCCCGCCGAGGAGCTCGGAGCCGGTGAGCAGCGTCGGCTCCCAGTCGAAGACCACGGCGTCGTCGCCGTCGCCGATGACGACTTCCGCGCCGGGGGTGGCCCCCCGGGCGAAGAGCGTCTCCTCCACGCCGAGCCGGGCGAGCCGGTCCGCGAGGTAGCCGACGGCCTCGTCGTTGGAGAACTGCGTCTGCCGGACCCAGCGCTCGGGCTTGGCGCCCCGGACCTGGAACCACACCCGGCCCCCGTCCTCGCGGCGCTCGACCGTGAAGCCCGACTCGTCGACGGCCCGGGGCCGCAGCACGACCCGCGTGGGCTCCGCCGCCGGGGCCGCCGCGCGGGCTTCCGCGACGAGGCGCGCGAGGGCGAAGGTGAGCGGCCGCAGGCCCTCGTGGCTGGCCGCGGAGATCTCGAACACCTCGAGCCCGCGGGACTCGAGCTCGGGCCGGACCAGGTCCGCGAGGTCGCGCGCCTCGGGCACGTCGATCTTGTTGAGCACGACCAGCCGGGGGCGCTCGGTCAGCGGCACCGCGCCGCCGGAGATCTCCAGGTCGCCGGCGTAGGCCGCGAGCTCCGCCTCGATGACCTCCAGGTCGCTGATCGGGTCGCGGTTCGGCTCCAGCGTCGCGCAGTCGAGCACGTGGACGATGACCGCGCAGCGCTCGATGTGCCGGAGGAACTCCAGCCCCAGGCCCTTGCCCTCGCTCGCGCCCGGGATGAGGCCGGGCACGTCGGCGACCGTGAACCGGGCCGACCCCGCCTGGACGACGCCGAGGTTGGGCACGAGCGTCGTGAACGGGTAGTCCGCGATCTTCGGCCGGGCCGCCGAGACCGCGGCGACCAGGCTGCTCTTGCCGGCGCTGGGGAAGCCGACGAGCGCGACGTCCGCGATCGTCTTGAGCTCCAGGACCAGGTCCCGGCCCTCCCCCGGCTCGCCCAGGAGCGCGAAGCCCGGGGCCTTGCGCCGCGGCGAGGACAGGGCGGCGTTGCCGAGCCCGCCGCGGCCGCCGGCGGCGGCCGTGAAGCGGGTCCCGGCACCGACGAGGTCGGCGAGCACCGTGCCGTCGGGCGTCTTGACGACCGTGCCGTCCGGCACGCGCAGGACGAGGGTCTCCCCTGCCGCGCCCTGCCGGTCGTCGCCCATGCCCTGCGTGCCCGACGGCGCGTGCCGGTGCGGGGAGTGGTGGAACTCGAGCAGCGTGGTGACCTGCGGGTCGACGACGAGGACGACGTCGCCGCCGTCCCCGCCGTTGCCGCCGTCGGGGCCGGCGAGCGGCTTGAACTTCTCCCGGCGGATCGACGCGCAGCCGTGCCCGCCGTCACCGCCCGAGACATGCAGGACGACGCGGTCGACGAACGAGGCCACGACGACTCCTTCCGGGGGTGGGGGCTGCTCGGGACGGGATCACGCGGGACGGTCAGGACCACCCGGCGGGGAACGACGAAGGGGCGCACCGAGCGGTGCGCCCCTTCGTCACGGTCTGCTGCTCAGGCGTCGGCAGCCACGATGTCGATGACCTTGCGGCCACGGCGCACGCCGAACTGGACGGCACCGGCCGTGAGGGCGAAGAGGGTGTCGTCGCCGCCGCGGCCCACGTTGTTGCCCGGGTGGAAGTGGGTGCCGCGCTGGCGGACGATGATCTCGCCGGCGTTGACGAGCTGGCCGCCGAACCGCTTGACGCCGAGGCGCTGCGCGTTCGAGTCGCGACCGTTCCGCGAGGAGCTCGCGCCCTTCTTGTGTGCCATGACTGACCTGCTTTCGTGCTGGGGTGACGGAGGGGCTCGACCGGTCCGCGCCGGAGGCGACGGACCCGACGGCTCACTTGATGCCGGTGACCTTCAGGCGGGTCAGCTTCTGGCGGTGACCCTGGCGCTTGCGGTAGCCGGTCTTGTTCTTGTACTTCAGGATGTCGATCTTCGGGCCCTTCTCGTCCCGAACGATCTCGGCCGTGACCTGCACCTTGGCCAGCGCGGCGGCGTCGGAGGTCACCGTGTCACCGTCGACGAGCAGCACGGCGGGCAGCTGGACGGTCGAGCCGGCGTCACCGGACAGCCGGTTCACGACGACGACGTCGCCGACCGACACCTTCTCCTGACGGCCTCCGGCCTTGACGATCGCGTACACCACGTTGCTGCTCATCTCTCTCGAACGGCTCTCGCGTCTGCATCAGCGTGCCCTGGCGTCCGGTCACCCGGACGCACACGTCGGACGCACTGCTTCTCGCGGGGATCTCGCGGGAACGGCCTCCGGGGCACGTGGAAGCGGTGCGCACACAGGCGCACCGACGTTCCAGGGTACGGATGCCCCGGCCCGCAGGTCAAATGGCGGGGTCCGGGGCGTCCTCCGGCGCCCCGTCGGGCCCTCCGGCGACGTCGGCCGACCCCGGGGCGGGGGCCTCGACGGCACGGATGCTGCCCACGGCGTCGGCGAGCTCCGCGAGCGCCGCCTCGGCCGGCCGCGCGCCGGG
>NZ_AXCW01000247.1 GCF_000603945.1 Actinotalea ferrariae CF5-4
CGCGTCGGGTCCCGACGGTGACGGTCCTGCCGGGAGCGGGAGCGGCCGGGACGCCGGCGCCGGCAAGGACGACGACCGGGGCTGAGCCCCGGGGCCACGCCGCGGTCCGGACCCCTCGGACCGCGCCGGCCTGACCGAGCCCGATCGCTCCGATCGCCCCCGCGGTGGGCCCGGCCGCTCAGATCGCCAGGCCGAGCCCGAGGACGAGGCCGAAGGCGAGCTCGAGGAGGCCCGTGCCGGCCAGGACCGGCTTGAGGAGCACGCCGCGGGCGCCGAGAAGGACAGTCGCGGCGAGGACCCCCGCCGGCAGCCCGAGCAGGAGCACCAGGGCGGCCCACGGCGACGCGAAGGCGCAGATGGCGCCGAGCGCGATCGGCAGCGTCACGAGGACCGCGTACACACGGCGGGCGCGATGGTCGCCCAGCCGGACCGCGAGGGTCCGCTTGCCCGCGACGACGTCGGTCGGGATGTCGCGCAGGTTGTTGACCATGAGCAGCGCGCACGCGAGCAGGCCGATGGCCACGGCGCCGACGACGGCGGCCCAGGACACGCCGTCGGCCTGCGTGTAGGTGGTGCCGAGCGTGGCCACGAGGCCGAAGAAGACGAACACCCCGACCTCGCCCAGCCCGCGGTAGCCGTACGGCTTGCGGCCCCCGGTGTAGGTCCACGCGGCGCCGACCGCGACGGCGCCGACCGCGAGGAGCCACCAGTGCCCGCTGACCGCCACCAGCGCGAGCCCCAGCAGGGCCGCTACCCCGAACGCCGCGAACGCCGCGGTCCGCACCTGGCCGGGCCGGGCCGCGCCGGAGGCGGTGAGCCGCATCGGGCCGACCCGGTCGACGTCGGTCCCGCGCACGCCGTCGGAGTAGTCGTTGGCGTAGTTGACGCCGACCTGGAGGGCGAGGGCGACCCCGGCCGCCAGCAGCGCACGACCGACGTGGGCGGACCCCATCTCGGCAGCCGCCCCGGTGCCGACGGCGACAGGGGCGATCGCGGCCGGCAGCGTGCGCAGCCGGGCCCCCTCGACCCACTCGGCGGTCGTGGCCATGCGTCGTCCTCCCGTGCTGGTGGTCCCTGCGGTGCGTGCTGGTGATGGTGCTGGTGGGGCTCGTCCTGGTGGTGCCGGCGGTGGCGTCCTCGTGGTGCTCGTGCTTCGTGCTCGTGCGTCGTGCCCCGTGCGTCGTGCCGCGTGCCCCGGTCCGCTCAGCCCGCCGGGTCGGACGCGAGGCGGGCCGCGGCGAGGCGGGCCACGGCGGCGCGGTCCACCTTGCCTGGTCCGCGCAGCGGGAGGGCCGCGACGAGCACGAGGTGCCGCGGTGCCGCCGCCCGCCCCAGGGTACGGGCGACGTGGTCACGCACGGTCCGCAGGTCGGGCGCGCTGCTCAGGCCGGACGCGGTGCTCGGGCGGGCCCCGGGGACGACGACGGCCGTGACCGCCTGGCCCCACTCGGGGTCCGGCACCCCGACGACGCACACCTCGGCCACCCCCGGCAGGGCCGCGACCGCCGCCTCGACTGCGGCGGGCGCCACCTTGGCGCCGCCGGTGACCAGCACGTCGTCGCGGCGGCCGAGGACCCGCAGCACCTGGCCGTCCAGGGCGCCGAGGTCCGCCGTCGCGAACCAGCGCCGGCCGTCCGGGTCGACCCGGAACGCCACGCGGTCGAGGTCCGGCCGGTCCCGGTAGCCCCGGGCGAGCACGGGCCCGGCGACCTCCACCGCGCCGTCGTCGTCGAGCCGGACCTCGACGCCCGCGAGCGGCTCGCCGTCGTAGACGCAGCCGCCGCACGTCTCGGTCATCCCGTAGGTCGTGACCACCGGCAGGCCGAGCGCGCGGGCGCGCTCGCGCAGGCTCGGCGCGGTCGCCGCCCCGCCGAGCAGGACGGCGCCGAGCCGGGCGGTGACGGCGCCGACGGCGCTCGCCGGCAGGTCCTCCAGCGCGGTCACGACCCGGTGCAGCTGCGTGGGGACGAGGGAGGAGTGGACGGGCGCGTCGTCGGGTGCGGAGCGGACGGCGTCGAGCCAGGTCCGGGGGTCGAAGCCGCCCGCGGTCGGGACGACCAGCGGGTCGTGCCCCGCGACGACCGAGCGGACGACGACCTGGAGGCCCGCGACGTGCGCGAGGGGCAGCGCGAGCAGCCAGCGGCCGGGACCGCCCAGGCGCTCGTGCGTGGCCGCGGCCGACGCCCGCAGGGCCGCCGCGTCGAGGAGCACCTCCCGCGGCTCGCCGGTCGAGCCGGAGGTCCGGACCACGAGGGCGACCCCCTCGGGCACGGTCTCGGCCGCACCGCCTTCGGTCACACCGTCGTCGGTCACACCCCCGTCGGGCCCGCCGTCCTCGGCGGAGCCGCCGGCCGGGGGCGCCACGGGGGCGAACGCGGGACCGTCCGTGAGCGCGTCCCGCACGGCCGCGGTCACCTCGGCCACGACGTCCCGGTCGATCGGGCCGACCACACGGCGGCGCAGGGGCCGTCCGCGCGAGGTCGTGGGGTCCACGGAGTCAGGGTAGGCGGGCCGTACAGTGACTCCCGGCATCGGGCGGTGACCCGGGGCCGGCACGAAACCGCGGACCCGCGCGACGGGTCCCCATGAAGGAGTCTCGCGTGGCCCGATCGACCACCCGCCGACCGTCGGCGACCGGCACCCCGTCCCCTTCGGCGCCGGCGCCGACCGGTCCCGGTGGGGCCCGACGACGGCGCCGCACGGCTCGCGCGGTAGCCCTGCTCGCGGCGGCCGGCCTGGCGCTCGCGGCGTGCTCGGGTGCCGACCCGGTGGCGGAGCCCGAGGTGCCGGCGCCGGTGACCGTCACCCCGAGCGTCGAGCCGTCCCGGGCGCCCGCACCCGAGCCGGTCGTGCCGGTCGTCTGGCCGCTCACCGGGGTGGCGACCGCGGAGGTGGCGAACCGGCCCGCCGTGGCCGTGAAGGTCGAGAACACGACGGCGGCGCGGCCGCAGTCCGGCCTGGAGCAGGCGGACGTCGTCTGGGAGACGATCGTCGAGTTCGAGGTGTCGCGGTTCGTCGCGGTCTTCCACTCGCAGGTCCCCGAGGAGGTGGGCCCGATCCGCTCGGTCCGCCCGATGGACCCCCTCATCGTCGCGCCCCTGCGCGGCCTGCTCGCCTACTCGGGCGGGCAGCCGGGCATCCTCGCGGAGGTGCGCAGCAGCGGCGTGCAGTCGATCAGCCAGGACCAGGGCGCACCGGGCATGTACCGCGTGGGCTTCCGCAGCGCCCCGCACAACGTCTACGGCACGCTCGCCCGCTGGCTCGAGGTCGCCGACGCCGAGCACAGCGCCCCGCCGGCCGAGCAGTTCGTCTTCGCGCTGCGGCCCGAGCTGGCGACGGCGGCGGCGACCGGCGCCCCCGCCGCGAACCTGGCCTTCACCCTGTCGGGGCAGTCCCGCCCGAGCTGGGCCTGGGACGCCGCGAGCGGCACCTGGCTGCGCTCGGAGGGCTCGACGCCGGCGACGGTCGCCAGCGGGGCCCGGCTGTCCGCCGTCAACGTCGTGGCGATCACGGCCGGCCACGTCAACACGCCGTACGGCGCCCAGGGCGGCGCGCCGGTGCCGACGTACCAGCTCGTCGGCGAGGGCGAGGCGACGGTGGCGACCGGCGGCAGGACCATGCCGGCCACGTGGCGCAAGCCGGCGCCGGACGCTCCGCTGCAGCTCTTCGCCGCGGACGGCTCGCCCGTCCTGCTCGCGCCCGGGAACACGTGGGTCGAGCTCATCCCGGCCGGCAAGGGTTCGCTCACCATCAGCTGAGCGACGGCGGGGCAGCGCGACCCGGGGCACCGCCCCGCACGGGGGCGGGTGCCGACCCGCCGGGTCTCCGTCCGGCCGGTACGACCTCAGGATGAGCGCTGGGCCGCGCCCTGCTCCCCTCGGGGGAGCGGGAGTCGCACCAGGACGGGCCCGGCGGCGGATCCGCACGGGGGCCGCGGGCGGCCAGGGTGGTCACCATGACGACGACGCCCGCCCACGGAGACCTCGAGCGCAGCCGGGAGGCCCTGCTCACGCCGGACGTCCGCGAGCGCCTGCGGACCGTCGTCCCCGTCCTGGTCGCCGTGCTCCTGCTGTTCGGCGCCGCCGTGGCCGGGTTCGTGGCGCTCGGCGAGCTCCTGGACCTCGGCGTCTGGCTCGTGGGCGCGGACTGACGCGTCAGAAGTGGTGGGGGAAGCGGGACCAGTCCGGGTCCCGGCGCTCGAGGAACGCGTCCCGGCCCTCCACCGCCTCGTCCGTCATGTACGCCAGGCGCGTGGCCTCGCCGGCGAAGACCTGCTGGCCCATGAGGCCGTCATCGGCGAGGTTGAACGCGAACTTCAGCATCCGGACCGCCTGGGGCGACTTCGTGGCGACCACGCGGGCGTACTCCAGGGCGAGGCCCTCCAGGTCCTCGTGCTCGGCCACCTCGTTCACCGCACCCCAGCGCTCGGCGTCGTCGGCCGAGTACTCCCGGGCGAGGAAGAAGATCTCCCGGGCGCGCTTCTGGCCCACCTGGCGGGCCAGGTACGCCGAGCCGTAGCCGCCGTCGAAGGACCCGACGTTCGCGTCGGTCTGCTTGAACCGCCCGTGCTGCCGGCAGGCGATCGACAGGTCGGCGACGACGTGCAGCGAGTGCCCGCCCCCGGCGGCCCACCCGTCGACGACGGCGACGACGACCTTGGGCATCGTCCGGATGAGGCGCTGCACCTCGAGGATGTGCAGGCGCCCGGCCCGCGCGGGGTCGATGGCGTCGGCGGTCTCGGCGCTGACGTCGGAGGTGTAGCGGTAGCCGTCGCGGCCCCGGATGCGCTGGTCCCCGCCGGAGCAGAACGCCCAGCCGCCGTCCTTGGGGCTGGGGCCGTTCCCGGTGAGGAGGACCGTCCCGACGTCGGACGTCATGCGGGCGTGGTCGAGCACCCGGTAGAGCTCGTCGACGGTGTGCGGCCGGAAGGCGTTGCGGACGTCCGGACGGTCGAAGGCCACGCGGACGACGGGGAGGTCCCGCAGCACGGCGCCGGTCGCGTCCCGCTCCACCCCGCGGTGGTACGTCAGGTCGGTGAGCCCCTCGAAGCCCGTGACCTCCCGCCACCGCTGGGGGTCGAACGTCGCGGACACCGGGCGCGGCAGTGCGGTCATGGCGCCACCCTAGATCGGAGGGGCAGGGGTGAGGCGTCCTGAGCGGCCGCCCGGCGGACGCGTGCGCCCGGACCCGCGGCGGCTACGGTGCTCGGTGTGAGGAACGCCGCCGCCGCCGGGCACCACGGTGCGCCCGACCTGCACGTCTACCGCGTGGGGCTGCGCACCCGCTTCCGCGGTCTGACGGCGCGCGACGGCGTCCTGCTCCGCGGTGACGCCGGCTGGGGGGAGTTCTCCCCGTTCTGGGACTACGACGCGCGGGAGTCCCACGCGTGGTGGCGCGCGGCGCGCGAGGCCGCCGACGAGGGGTGGCCCGCGCCGGTGCGGGACCGGGTGCCCGTCAACGTCACGGTGCCCGCCGTCGACGGCACGACGGCGCGGGGGATCGTCGAGCGGTCGGGGGGCTGCCGGACCGCCAAGGTGAAGGTCGCCGAGCCGGGGCAGACGGTCGACGACGAGGTCGAGCGGCTCGAGGCGGTGCGGGACGCGCTCGGCCCCGACGGCCGGATCCGCATCGACGCCAACGGCGGCTGGGACGTGGAGGAGGCCGTGGCCCGGCTCGCCGTCCTGGACCGGGCGGCCGGGGGGCTGGAGTACGTGGAGCAGCCGTGCCCCGGGGTCGAGGACCTCGCGCGGGTGCGCCGCCGCAGCGGGGTGCGCGTCGCCGCGGACGAGTCGATCCGCCGGGCGGAGGACCCGCTCGCGGTCGTGCGGGCCGGGGCGGCGGACGTCGTCGTGCTCAAGGTCCAGCCGCTGGGCGGCGTGCGGGCGTGCCTGCGCCTGGCGGAGCAGGTCGGCCTGCCGGTCGTGGTGTCCTCAGCGCTGGAGTCGTCGGTGGGGCTGGCCGCCGGGGTCGCGCTCGCGGCGGCGCTGCCGGACCTGCCCTACGCGTCGGGGCTGGCGACCGCCCAGCTCCTCACGCACGACGTCGTCCCCGACCCGCTGCTGCCCGTCGACGGCGCGCTGCCCGTCCGCCGTCCCGAGCCCGACGCGCGTCGCCTCGCCGCGACGGCCGCCGACGACGACCTC
>NZ_AXCW01000248.1 GCF_000603945.1 Actinotalea ferrariae CF5-4
TCGTGATGTTCTCCGCGACCAGCTGCGAGCGCACCGTGATCCAGGTCGCCGCACCGCCGACCACCAGCGCGAGGCCGGCGGCCATGAGCACGATCGCGATCACACGGATCGCCTTGGTGTTGACCAGAGTCGTGGACATCGTCCACTCCCTTCCCAGGAAAGAATCCTCGAGTCCGGGAACAGGCCACTCCGACCATCATCCCGGTGCGCCGTCTGCGGCTCTTGATGATCATCCTTACCCACGGTGATGACCGTCAGTTAGGCCCTAGGGCTCCTGGACCTAGGGCCCAGACCGAGCCCCCGCAGCAAGAGACGGGCAGGTCAGCGCACCGCCCCCGAGGACGCTGACCTTCGCGGCCGACGCAGGCGGGCATCGTGACCTGGCTCACAGCCGAGGAGGCGCTGCCCGAAGGCATCGCCCGAAGCACCAGCCAGAAGCCACCAGCCAGAAGCCACCATCCAGAGGCCACCCTCCAGAAGGCACCAGCCAGGAGGCGCAGTGGGGAAGCAGCGCCCGCGACCCGACCGCAGCCTTGGGGCCCACCGGAACCCGAGCGTGGACCACGACGTCGTCCGCCTCGCCCCGCCCCCGCCCCCGTGGGGGGAACGACGTGTCACCGTGGGGGAACGACGTGTCACCGTGGGGAACGACGTGTCACCGTGCCAGGACGTCCAGCAACTCGCGCCCCACGGCGCGCAGCAGCTCGGGGGCCCGAGCCACGGAGTCCTCCGGCGACGACGCCCGCTCCACCAGGGCCCACACCCGCGCGAGCCCGACCCCGGCTGTCGCAGCCGGTCCCAGCGCGTCCACCCCGCACACCGCGACCACCGGGGGCGGGTCCTCCCGGCCGGCTCCCTGCGTCGCCCGCAGCACGCCCATGACGGTCTTCCCGCGCAGGGACTGGCCGTCCAGGCGCCCCTCCCCCGTCACGACCAGGTCCGCGGCGGCCACCTCCGTCGCGAACCCGACCAGGTCCAGGACGAGGTCCACACCAGAGCGCACCGACCCTCCGAGTCCGGCCAGCAGGCCGTACCCGAGGCCGCCCCCGGCGCCTGCCCCCGGCCGGTCCGCGGGTCCACCGACGAGGCCGGCCCAACGGTGCAGCGCGTCGTCGAGCCGGAGGACGTCGTCGGGGCTCGCGCCCTTCTGAGGGGCGTAGACGGCCGCCGCGCCCTCGGCGCCCAGCAGCGGGTTGTCGACGTCGGTCGCGACGGTCACCTCCACCCCGGCGAGTTTCCGCCGCGCCGGCGCCAGGTCCACCGTCGCGACGCGCTCCAGGCCGGCCCCGCCGTCGGGCACCGGGCGTCCGTGCTCGTCCAGCACCCGAGCGCCGAGAGCCGAGAGCATCCCCGCCCCGCCGTCGGTGCAGGCCGTGCCCCCCACGCCGACGACGACGTGCCGCGCCCCCGCGTCGACCGCCGCCGCGATGGCCTCGCCGACACCCCGGCTCCCAGCCGTGAGCGGGTGCAGGGGCCCACCTCGCAGGAGGGCGAGGCCCGACGTCGTCGCGGACTCGACGACCGCCGTGGTGCCGCGCACGGCGACCTGAGCGACCACGGGGGCGCCGTCGGGTCCGGCGGTCCTCACCTCCAGCGGTCGCCAGCCACGGGCGAGCAGGGCCGCGACGGTCCCGTCGCCCCCGTCGGCGACCGGGACGGTGCGGACCCGCACCCCCGGGTCGGCCTCCCGCAGACCGGCGGCCAGGGCGGCGGCGACCTCGGGGCCCGTGAGGCAGCCCTTGAACTTGTCCGGCGCCAGCAGCACGGTCCGCGTGTCCACGCCGCCATCCTCCACGCCGCACTCCGCCACGCCACCAGCCTCCCCGCCCCGAGCCTTCCCGCCACCAGGCGCGCGGACAGCCCGTGGCGCGACTCCCCAGATGCACACCACGACGGCACTTCTTACGGTCGAGGGGTGACCGGCCGGTGCCCGCTCGGGGCATCCCGCACCACGAAGGAGGCACCATGCAGACCACCGCGATGATGGAGACCTACCCGGCCTCGATCAACCTCGACCGGCAGCTGCTCGCCCGCGTCGTGGACGCCGCCGCGGAGTGCGCTCAGACGTGCACCTCCTGCGCCGACGCCTGCCTCAGCGAGGAGATGGTCGCCGATCTCCGGAAGTGCATCCGGACGAACCTCGACTGCGCCGACATCTGCGAGACCACCGCGCGCGTCCTTTCCCGCCACACGGGCTACGACGCGAACATCACCCGCGCGCAGCTCGAGGCGTGCATCGCCGCCTGCCGCTCCTGCGGCGACGAGTGCGAGCAGCACGCCGGGATGCACGAGCACTGCCGCGTGTGCGCCGAGTCGTGCCGCGCGTGCGAGGCCGCCTGCGCGGAGCTCCTCGCCAGCATCGGCTGACGGGCCGTGTGCCGGCCGGCGCCGTGCAGCGCCGGCCTCACCGTCAGAGGCGGGCCGACCCCGAGACCACCTGCGCGCGCAGGTCCCGCAGCGGCGGCGTGCCGAGCGGCTCCGTCAGCCACCGCGACGACACCTCACGGGTGGCCCCGTCCACCTCGATGGCCAGCCGGTGCGGCGTCTCGACGAAGGCCAGGTCGAGGCGGAGCCGCTCCCCCACCCACCCGCCGCTGACGGCCACCGGCAGCCGGGCGCCGTCGCCCGCCACGGCCGCGAGGTCGACGTCGTGCACCTGCCACGACGGCCCGGTGACCTCGGTGCGGAGCTGCACAGCCCCGTCGTCGGCCTCCAGCTCGACGACCCAGCGCCCGGAGCCGGGGCCCTCGTCGTCGGCCGAGGTGGTCACGCGCGAGGTGGCGAGCGAGACCGCCACCGGTCCCGAGCTCCGTTCCGTGCGCAGGTCGAGCCACGCCTCCGCCGACGGCGGCGCAGTGTCCCCGGGCACGCCGGGCAGGGTCAGCGCGGCCAGGCGGGCGGCCAGCGCGGCGTCGGCGTCCTCCGCCGCGTCCCTCGGGCCGTCGTCCGCAGCGTCCTCCGCGGCGGCCCTCGCGCCGTTGTCCGCGGCACCCCTCTCGCCGCCGCCGCCCGGCCCGGCCTCCCCGCCCGTCCCGTCGGGCATCTCGCCCATCGCCGGCAGCAGGTACTCCCACGCTGCGTCGAGCACCTCCTGCATCGCCTCCGTGGCCGCGGTCATCGCGAGCACGGCGTCCTGCTCGGGCAGCACCAGGCAGAACTGGCCGTAGGCGCCGTCGCCGCGGTACCCGTGGCGGGACATCCAGAACTGGAACCCGTAGCCCTGGGACCAGTCCACGGGCCGGCCCTGCCCGTCGCTGCGGACGTGCCCGCGGGTGGCCTCCTCGACCCACGCCTCCGGCACGAGCTGCTCGTCCCCCCAGCGTCCGCGCTGCAGGTAGAGCTGGCCGAGGCGGGCGATGGCCTCGGTCGTCGCGTGCAGCCCGGAGAACCCGAGCTCCATCCCGGTGTGGTCGCCGTGCCAGGCGACCTCGCCGATCCCGAGCGGGTCCAGCAGCCGCGGGCGCAGGTAGTCCGTCAGACCCGAGCCGGTCCGCTGCGTCACGATGCTCGCGACGGTGTACGTGCACGGCTGGTTGTAGGCGAACACGGTGCCGGGCTCCTCGTCCGGCGGGAGGAGCAGGAAGCCACGGACGGGGTTCCGCGGGTCGAGGGCGAGCACCCGGTCCAGCGTCTCCTCCCGGTGCCCGCTCGCCATGGCCGCGACGTGCCGGACGAGCATGCGGCGGCTCCGCTCGTCCGTGACCTCCGCGTCGAGCTCCGGGAAGTGCGACAGCACGGTGTCGTCGAGCGACACCAGGCCCTCCTCGACGGCGAGCCCGAGAGCCGTGGACGTGAAGCTCTTGCTCAGGGAGTACAGGAGGTGGAGCCGGTCCCGCGAGAACGGCGCCCACCAGCCCTCGGCGACGACGTGCCCGTGCCGCAGCAGCATCAGGCTGTGCGGCTCGATCGCCGCGGACGCCTCGACCGCGTCGAGGAACGCCTGGACACCCCGCGCGTCGACCCCCTGCTGACGAGGTGCGCTGAGGGGCAGGGCCTGCGCCGCCGACGGCGCCCGGGTCTCGGTCATGCGTCCGTCCTACCAGGCCCGGCGCCGGTGCGCCGTCCTACCGGCCCGGCGCCGGTGCGCCGTCCTACGGCCCGGCGCCGGTGCGGCTCGCGCCGCCCGCCGCTCAGCGGAAGGTGAACGGCGCGAAGCCGGCGCCCCCGTCGGTCGAGAGGACGACGCGCGCGCCGGTGATCCCCACGACGTGCAGCGCACCGTCGACCAGCCTCGCGTCGAGCGCCTCGGGCGGTCCGCCGAGGGAGCCACGGGCCTCCCACGTCACGCCGCCGTCGGTGCTCACGTGGACGCTGCCGTCCGGGGCGGCGCCGACGGCGGTGCCGGCGTCGGCGAACGCCACGCGCTGGAGCAGGGGCCCGTCCACGGCCTCCCAGGTCCGGCCGCCGTCGGCGGACCGCTGCGGACCGTCCTGGTGCGTCATCAGCACGGTCGCGCCGTCCGGCGACACCGCGAGCGCGTACGGCGCCACGGGCGGGTCGAGCGCCTCCCACTCCCGGCCGTCCGGGCTGGTCCACAGCCCCTCCGCGTCGAAGCCGAGCACCACGGACGACGAGGCGGCGAGCGCGTGGAAGTCGGAGCGGCCCCCGCGCGACAGGACGGTCCAGGTCTCGCCGCCGTCCGTGGACTCGATGAGGCCCATCGGCTCGGGCAGGTCGGCACCGGGACCGGGGTGGCCCGACGCGAGGAGGCGGCCCGGCTCCGGCGCGGCGAAGCCCATGAGGTCGATCGTCGGGCCGACGCTCGTCATGCCGTCCGGCGCGTACCGCACCAGGCCCTCGTGCGAGGCGACGAGCACGACGCCGTCGTCCGTGAGCGCCACGCCGTGCACGTGCGCGCCGGGGACGGGCGGAGCCTCCTGCCCCGCCTCGGTGGGGGCGGACGGGTCGGATGGGGCGGTCGTCTCGGCGGGCGCCGACGCGACCGGGTCCGACGGCGCCTCGGAGGGCGCCGGGCCGGCCCCGGACTCCGTGGTGGTCGCGCCGCAGCCGGCGAGCAGGAGGACAACGGCGGCGCCGGTCGCGGCGCGTCTCAGGGTGGAGTGAGGCACGGGCGGGATTCTACCATCCTCACCTGGCGGGCTGCCTCACCTGGCAGGCGCCCCCGCCTGGGCCGGCTCCCCGACGGTCACCCCGACGGCGTCGCGGACCACCGCCGCGAGGTCACCGCCCGAGGCCGCGGCGACCCGACGCTGCCGGTCGGCCCCGGTGCCACGGGACAGCACGGCCTCGACCTGGCGCTCGACCCACGCCTCGTCCCCGGTCTCCGCGAGCGCGGGACGGACGTGCTCCACCAGGTCGTGCAGCACCTCCGCAGCGGGCGCGGCGCGCCGGTGGACCGGGTGGACGAGCTCGGAGGTGAGGCCGGACCGGCTCGCACGCCACGACGCCATGCGCAGGAGGGCCGTCGGGACGTCGTCGGCCGCCTCGCCGGCGCGCCACCGGGCGGCGGCCGTCCCGACCAGGCCGCGGGACAGGGCGGCGACGAGCACCGCGTCCTCGGGCTCGAGGCAGACATCCGCGACCCGCACCTCGACGGTCGGGTACGAGCGGGACAGCCGGGCGTCGAAGTAGATCATCCCCTCGTCCAGGAGGGCGCCGGTGGTGATGAGGTCCGTGACGAGCCCGTGGTACGCCTCCGCCGAGCCGAACCGGTCGGTCGGGCCCGTCGTCGGGAACCGCTGGAACACCTGGGTGCGGTAGCCGGCGTACCCGGTGTCGGCGCCGTTCCAGAAGGGCGAGTTCGTCGACAGGGCGGTGAGGACCGCGAGCCAGGGTCGGATGCGGTCCAGGACGCCGACGCCCTCCTCGTCCGACTCCACCGCGACGTGCACGTGGCAGCCGCACGTCAGCTGCTCGTCGGCGGTCACGCCCATGAGCTGGGCCATCGCGCGGTAGCGCGTCACCGGCGTGAGGACCGGCACGCCCGGGCGCGGCGACGTGCCCAGGGCGACGATCCGCGCCCCGACCTCCTGGGCGGAGGCGTCGGCCCGACGCCGCAGCGCGCGCAGGTCCTCGACGAGCTCGCTCAGGAGCGTCCGGGGCGGCGTGGCCGTCTCGACCTGCTGCTGCTGGAGCTCGGTCTCCAGCGGCGTGCCGGGCGAGGCGGCGGCGTCCGGGGCGTCGGGGCTCGCGGGCCGGTCGCCGCCCG
>NZ_AXCW01000249.1 GCF_000603945.1 Actinotalea ferrariae CF5-4
ACCCTCATCTGCGAAGAGCCCGCAAAATGCGGGACGGCTGTGCCGTCCGGCTGACCTCCTTCCGAGAGAGCTTGCACGGCTGCTACGGTCGTCGCATTCCACACGGGAGCCCGAGGCATCGGGCTGAGATGGGGCTGGAGCCGCTCTGACCGTCGAACCTGATCCGGGTAATGCCGGCGAAGGAAGTGAGGAGCGACGTGCTACCGCGCATTCATTGCATCACCCACTTCGGGTCGTACGACGACGAAGCAATCGCCGTGCTGGAGGCCGTGGTCCGCCAGGGCGTCGACGCGGTCCAGGTCCGGGCGAAGTCGCTGTCGGACCGTCAGATTGTCGCGTTCACCCGCATCCTCGTGGATCGCCTTGCCGGGACCTCGGTGCGCATCATCGTCAACGACCGCGTCGACCTCGCACTTGCCGCCGGCGCGGACGGTGTCCACCTCGGCCGTGATGACGTCCCCGTCGCCGCGGCGAGACGCCTGGCACCGCTGGGTTTCCTCGTCGGCGGCACTTGCCGGAACGCCGATCAGGCCCGTGAGGCGAAGGCGCAGGGCGCCGACTACGTGGGTGTTGGGCCCGTCTATCCCACGACCACGAAGAGCGGTCTCCCCAACCCGATCGGGTTGGAGACGCTGCGTGATGCGGCTCGGGTCCTGCCGGCGATCGCGATCTCTGGCATCAACGCCGAGCGCGTGCCCGAGGTGATGGCGGCCGGGGCCTACGGGGTCGCGGTGGCGTCGGCCATCTGTCGATCACCCCAGCCCGCCATCGCCGCGAGAGGACTCGTCGACGCCATCGCGCTCGCATGAGGGTGGCGGTGATCGGTGCCGGCATAGTCGGTCTCGCCTGCGCGGAGGAGCTAGTGCGCTGCGGGCACGACGTGCGGGTGTTCGATCCCGACCCGGGCGGCGGCGCCACCCGGGCGGCGGCCGGGATGCTCGCCCCGGCCGGTGAGGCCTGGCACGGTGAGACCGACCTGCTCAGGCTCGGCGTCGCCTCTGCGCGACTGTGGCCGGAGTACGCGGCTCGACTGCAGGCCGCCTCCGGCGTGGACATCGACCTGCGCACCGCGGGCACGCTGCTGGTGGGGCAGGACCACGACGACCTGCAGCAGATGCGACGCACGCTCGAGGTCCTCGCGACCCAAGGCATCGCCTTCCAGGAGCTCGACCGGCGAGAGGCACGCGCGCACGAGCCCACCTTGTCGCGGGTCGCCGGCGCGACCCTGCTTCCCGAGGATCACAACGTCAACCCGCGCCTGGTCGCCGAGGCCCTCCTGTGCCTGCTGGGTGACCGGGTGGTCCGTGCCCGGGCAACGGTGCTCGACGGGGGAGTCGCCTTCGCGGACGGGACCGAGTTCGGCTGCGACGCGGTGGTCGTCGCGACCGGGGCCGAGGCCCGAAGCCTGGTGCCGCAGGTCCGACCGGTCCGGGGAGAGACGATCCGGCTGCGGGGGGCCGACCGGCCGTCCCGGGTCCTGCGCGCGCGGGTGCACGGCGAGACGGTGTACGTCGTGCCGCGGGCGGGCGGCGAGGTCGTGGTGGGTGCGACCGAGGAGGAGCATGCCTCGGAGCCGGTGGCGACGCTCGGGGCGGTGGTGCGGCTGCTGCACGCCGCGCGCACCCTCGTCCCCGGGCTGGAGAGCGCCGAAGTCGTCGAGATCACCGCCCGGCATCGCCCCGGCACCCCCGACAACGGGCCGCTGATCGGACCGCACCCCGCGGTCGGACCCGTGCGCCAGGTGCTGGCTGTCGGCCACTACCGCGGTGGCGTGCTGTTGGCTCCGGTGACCGCTCGGGCCGTGCGGGCCTACGTCGAAGGTGGTGACGTACCAGCCACGGTGCGGCGGTTCGTGCCGAGCCGGTTCTCGTCGTACGGCTCCGGAAGTCTCACGCCGGCACCTCACGGAAGGGTGGTCGTGCCATGAACATCAAGGTCAACGGGACACCGCGGGTGGTGGAGGAGGAGGCGACCCTGCACAGCCTCGTGCCGTCCGCGCGAGGGGTGGCAGTCGCGCTGAACGGCGCCGTGGTTCCGGCGGCGGCGTGGCACGACACTCGGTTGTCGGAGAACGACGCGGTGGAGGTCGTCACCGCCCACCAGGGCGGGTGACTGGGATGCGGGTGGCGGGTATCGACCTCCCCGGGCGGCTGTGGATCGGCACCGGGGGTCTGACCAGCACCAGCCTCGTGGGTGAGATCGTCGAGGCGGCCCGGCCCGGTCTGGTGACCGTCTCGGTGCGGCGCACCTCCGACACCGAGCGCGGCGGGCTGCTCGACATGCTCCGGGCGCTGGGTGTGCGCATCCTGCCGAACACGGCGGGATGCCTCAGCGCCCGGGAGGCCGTGCTCACCGCTCAGCTGGCGCGCGAGGCACTCGAGACCGACTGGGTCAAGCTCGAGGTGATCGGCGACGAGACGAGCCTGATGCCGGACGCCGTCGAGCTGCTGGACGCGGCCGAGACGCTGGTCCGGCAGGGATTCACGGTGCTGCCCTACACCAGTGCCGACCCGGTCCTCGCCCGGCGCCTGGTCGACGTCGGCTGCGCGGCCGTCATGCCGCTCGGATCTCCGATCGGCACGGGCCGTGGCCTCGACGACCCCAGGGCCATCGAGGCCGTGCGCGCCGCTGTCGCGGTTCCCGTGGTCCTGGACGCCGGGATCGGCACCGCCAGCGATGCGGCGCTCGCGATGGAGCTGGGATGTGATGCCGTGCTGGCGGCCACGGCGATCACCCGGGCGGACCGTCCCGCCCAGATGGCCGCGGCGTTGCGGGCGGCGGTGGGGGCCGGCGAGATGGCACGCCGGGCCGGTCGCATCCCCCGGCTCACCACCGCTCGCGCGTCGAGCCCGATGGCGGGCCGGGTGGGCACATGAACCTGCCCCGCGTGCTGCTGCTCACCGACCGCAGTCAGCTTCCCGCCGGCCGCGACCTCGTGGGCACCGTGGCCGCGTGCGTCGATGCGGGGCTCGACGCGGTGGTGCTGCGCGAGCTCGACCTGCCCGAGGACCAGCGGCAACGGCTCGCCCGCGCGCTCGGCGCGGCCGGGGTCGCCGTGCTCAGCGCTCGCACCCGGCTGGACGGAGTGGCCGGCGTGCACCTGGCAACGGCGCAGGCGCGCCCCGACGAGGGGCCTCCCCTCCCGCACGGACGTTCATGCCACGACGACGCCGAGATCCGCACCGCCGTGTCCGGCGGTGCGTCGTACCTCACGATCTCGCCGGTCGCCGCGTCGGCGTCCAAGCCCGGCTACGGCCCCGCGCTCGGCCTGCCCGGCCTCCGACGTGCCGTGACGCTCGCAGGACACGTGCCGGTCTTCGCCCTGGGAGGGGTCGACGAGCAGAACGCCGCGGACCTGCGGAACGCGGGTGCCCACGGGGTGGCCGTCATGGGTGCCGTCATGCGCGCCGACGACCCCGGCGGCGCCTTCCGGCGGATCTCGCAGGCTGTCCGGTGAGCAGCCCGCTGGTCGCACTGACGGTCGCCGGCACCGACTCCGGCGGTGCCGCCGGGGTGGCCGCCGACCTGACGACGTTCGCGGCGCTCGGTGCGCACGGGGCCTGCGCCGTCACGGCCGTGACCGCCCAGGACACCGTCGGAGTGCGCCGGGTCGTGCCGCTGTCGGCCGACGATGTCCGGGCCCAGATCGACGCCGTCCTGGAGGACCTGCCGGTCGCCGTGGTCAAGACCGGCATGCTCGGGTCCGCCGAGGTCGCCGCAGTGGTGACCGACCTGCCGCCCGGCCTCCCGCTGGTCGTGGACCCGGTCCTGGTCGCCACGAGCGGTGCGGAGCTCGGCGATGCCGCAGTGGTGGCCGCCTACCGCGACCACGTCCTTGCGCGAGGCACGGTCGTCACGCCGAACTTCGACGAGGCGCTCCGGCTGACCGGCGCCGGTCCGGCGGATCCGCGGGAGGACGTGGCTCTGGCCCTGCATGCGCTCGGGCCTGCGGTCGTGCTCACCGGTGGTGACGCCGAGGCCCCGACGTGCCGCGACGTGGTGGTGGACGCCCGCGGTCGGGTGCGGACGGTCGAGCACGCCGCCGTACCCACGACCAACGACCATGGCACCGGGTGCACGTTCGCGGCGGCCCTCGCCGTCCACCTGGCCAGCGGCGCCGACCTGATCGACGCCGCCACCGCCGCCCACACATTCGTGGCGGCCGCCCTGCGCACCAGCGCCGACTGGCGTCTCGGTCGCGGCCGCGGCCCGGTCGCCCACACGTTCACCCCAGCCCGACACAACCCGCCCACCCAGGAGAAGTGATGCAGATCCACCCGAGCCACAGCACCGTCCACCGCAGCGGATCGCGAGCCGACATCCGTGTCCCGTTCACCCGGGTCGCGCTGACCAACGGCGAGACGTTCGACAGATACACCACCGCCGGACCGGGCAGCGACCCCGAGGTGGGCCTGCCGCCCCTGCGGGCTGCCTGGGTCGCCGAGCGTGGCGACATCGAGGAGTACGCCGGGCGCGAGACCCAGCTGCTCGACAACGGCAAGGCCGCGCTCCGGCGGGGCGAGGCGCGCGAGCAGTGGCGGGGGACGAGGCCTCGTCCGCGCCGCGGCGCCGGCGTCGTCACCCAGATGCACTACGCCCGCCAGGGACGGGTTACCCCGGAGATGGAGTACGTCGCGATCCGTGAGGGCTGTGACGTCGAGCTGGTCCGCTCCGAGGTGGCAGCCGGGCGCGCGATCATCCCGGCCAACGTCAACCATCCCGAGGCCGAGCCGATGATCATCGGACGCCGGTTCCTGGTGAAGGTCAACGCCAACATCGGCAACTCCGCGGTGACGAGCTCGATCGCCGAGGAGGTCGACAAGCTCACCTGGGCGGTGACCTGGGGTGCGGACACGGTGATGGACCTGTCCACCGGGGACGACATCCACACCACCCGCGAGTGGATCATCCGCAACTCCCCGGTCCCGATCGGCACCGTGCCGATCTACCAGGCCCTGGAGAAGGTCGACGGCGACGCCAGCAAGCTGACCTGGGAGGTGTTCCGGGACACCGTCATCGAGCAGTGCGAGCAGGGCGTGGACTATATGACCATCCACGCCGGCGTGCTGCTGCGCTACGTGCCGCTGACCGCCCAGCGGATCACCGGGATCGTGTCTCGTGGCGGTTCGATCATGGCCGGCTGGTGCCTCGCGAACCACGAGGAGAACTTCCTCTACACCCACTTCGACGACCTGTGCGAGATCTTCGCCCGGTACGACGTGTCCTTCTCGCTCGGCGACGGCCTCCGTCCCGGCTGCACCGCCGACGCCAACGACGAGGCGCAGCTCGCCGAGCTCCGCACCCTGGCGGAGCTGACGCAGCGCGCCTGGGAGCACGACGTGCAGGTGATGGTCGAGGGCCCCGGGCACGTGCCGCTGAACCTGGTGGAGGAGAACGTCGTCCTGCAGCAGGAGTGGTGCCACGACGCGCCGTTCTACACCCTCGGGCCGCTGGCCACCGACATCGCGCCCGGCTACGACCACATCACCTCTGCCATCGGCGCGGCGGCGATCGCCATGCACGGCACCGCGATGCTGTGCTACGTCACCCCCAAGGAGCACCTCGGCCTGCCCAACCGCGACGACGTGAAGACCGGGGTGATCACCTACAAGCTCGCCGCCCACTCGGCCGACGTCGCCAAAGGTCACCCCGGTGCCCGCGACTGGGACGACACGCTGTCACGTGCCCGTTTCGAGTTCCGCTGGCACGACCAGTTCGCGCTCTCCCTGGACCCGCACACCGCCGAGGCGTTCCACGACGAGACCCTCCCGGCCGAGGCCAGCAAGACCGCGCACTTCTGTTCCATGTGCGGGCCGAAGTTCTGCTCGATGCGGATCAGCCAGGACGTCCGCGACTACGTCGCGACGGGCATGGCCGAGAAGTCCGCACAGTTCCTCGAGCTCGGGAGCTCGGTCTACGTGGACGACGAGACTTACAGTGCATCCCCGTGACCTGGCAGCGGCTGGTACCCCTCATCGGTTACCAGGCCCGGCGGTGGAGCGGGCCGTGACGCGGTCGCTCCGGGTGGCAGCTGGATTTGATCGCGCCCTCTTAACCGGCTCTTCGCAGATGAGGGTG
>NZ_AXCW01000250.1 GCF_000603945.1 Actinotalea ferrariae CF5-4
CTCGGCGCGCCGGTCGCCCTCGTCCGCCGCGGGCCGGCCGACGGCGTCCGCCGCCGCGAGCAGGCCGAGCGTCGCGAGGGGGACGGCGACGGCGTCCAGCCGTCCGAGCGCGACGGGACCCAGCGCGAGGAGCAGGGCGAGCCACCACAGGGACGCCGTCGTCGCGCCGCGGCGCAGGAGCGCCGCCACGACCACGGCGTCGAGCAGGGTGACCATGGCCGACCAGGCGAGGGCGTACCCCGGGGTCGAGACGACCGTGACCAGGCCGGGGAGGACCACCGGGCCGAGCGCACCGGCCGGGTACACCCACGGGGCGTCGAGGACCGGCCGCGGCTCGTCGAACCCCAGGAACGCCCCGGCCCACCAGCGGTAGAGGTCGACGTCCCAGAACGCCTCGGCCGGGACGACGGCCACGCCGAGCACGACCAGGCCCGCGTGGACGGCCAGGAACGCGAGCCACACGAGGAGGTGGCTGCGCCGGGACCTCACGCGGGCTCAGGCCCCGCCGCGCGCCACGGCCAGCGTGAACAGCAGCCCGACGAGCACCGCGCCGACGATGCCGATGCCGATGTAGCCGACGACGAGACCGCCCTTGGCGAGTGCCTCGCCGCCGCCTCCCGAGGACCGCACCCGCCGCAGGGCGACGTGCCCGGCCACCACGCCGACGACGCTCCCGAGACCGGGTAGGGCGGTCAGGCCCAGCACGGCGGCGACGAGCGAGACGACCGCCAGCGGCTCGGTCGGCGGCAGGCCCGCGGGCGCGCCGGTCGTCGCGGCGGAGGCGCGGTCGGGGATGGCGGGGGTCGCGGCGGGCGGGCCGGGCGG
>NZ_AXCW01000251.1 GCF_000603945.1 Actinotalea ferrariae CF5-4
GGCACGGGGCTGTCGCTCACCGCGTCAGCATCGCACGGGCCCGCCCGCCCACCGGGTGGGGGGTGCGGTCAGTAGGTGGTGGACACGTCCTCCCACGGCACGGACACCGCGAAGACGACGATGGCGATGATCGCCAGGACGAGCAGGGCGAGGCCGATGTAGCCCACGATGAGACCCGCCTTGGCGAGCCCGGCGCCACCCTCGCCCGTGTTCCGGATCTGGCGCAGGGACATGTGCCCGGTGATGACACCCACGATGCTCCCGAGCACGGGGATCAGGAAGAAGTTGAGGACCGAGGCGATGATCGAGACGATCGCCAGGGTGTTCGTCTTCGGTGCCATGGGGTACCCGCCGCCGTACTGGCCGCCGTAGGGCTGCTGCTGCGCGTACGGCTGCTGGTAGGGCGTCTGGGCCTGGTACGGCTGCTGCCCGGCCGGCTGCTCCTGACCGCCGCCGTAGGACGGCGGCGGGGGCGGGGCGCCGTACGGCTGCTGGCCGAAGGGCTCCTGGCCGGAGGGCTGCCCGGGGTTCTGGTCGCTCACGGTGTCTCCTGAAGAGGTGGGATGTCGGGCGCGGGCACGCGCCCGCCCACGGCGGTCGGGCACCTCACGTCACGGACGCGTCCAGCATGGCACGGGCCCACACCGGCCCGCTGAGGGCTCGCTAGTGTTCATCCGGCCCTGCGGCGCCTGCCCGGGTCCGGCGCGCGTGAAGGGGTCCCGGATGAGCAGCATCGGCTGGAGTCGGCACGGTGACGGGCGGCGGGTCTCACCCGGCGCGGTGGTCGCGCCGCAGGAGCGGCTGTCCTGGCCGCGCACGATCGGCATCGGCATGCAGCACGTCGTCGCGATGTTCGGCGCGACGATCCTCGTGCCCGCCATCACGGGCTTCGACGCGTCGACGACCCTGTTCTTCTCGGCCGTCGGGACCGCCCTCTTCCTCCTCGTCACGGGCAACCGGCTGCCGAGCTACCTCGGCTCCTCCTTCGCCTTCATCGCCCCCATCCTCGCCGCCACCGCCACGGGCGGGCAGTCGGCCGCCGTCGGCGGCGTCCTCCTCACGGGCGTGCTGCTCGCCGTCGTCGGCGTGGTGGTGCACGTCGCGGGGGCGCGCTGGATCGACCTGGTCATGCCGCCGGTCGTCACCGGCACGATCGTGGCGCTCATCGGCCTCAACCTGGCGCCGGTCGCCTGGGGCCTGCCGCAGGGCGACGGCAGCTTCTCCGGCTTCCGCGGCGCACCGCTCACCGCCCTCGTGACGCTCGGGGCGATCGTCCTGGCGACCGTGCTCTTCCGCGGGATGCTCGGCCGGCTGGCGATCCTCGTGGGCGTCGTGGTCGGCTACCTCTTCGCGCTGCTGCGCGGCGAGGTGGACCTGTCCGGGGTGGCGGCCGCGGCCTGGGTGGGCCTGCCCACCTTCACGGCGCCGACGATCGACGTCGGGGTGCTC
This sequence comes from Actinotalea ferrariae CF5-4, assembly GCF_000603945.1. Lineage (GTDB taxonomy): Bacteria > Actinomycetota > Actinomycetes > Actinomycetales > Cellulomonadaceae > Actinotalea > Actinotalea ferrariae. The sequence continues at coordinate 1,450 of NZ_AXCW01000251.1, forward strand.
GTGCTCTTCCTCCCGGTGGTCCTCGTGCTCGTCGCCGAGAACGTCGGGCACGTGAAGTCGGTCGCCGCGATGACGGGCCAGGACCTGGACCCGCTCATGGGGCGGGCGCTCGCGGCCGACGGCGCCGCCACGACCCTCGCCGGCCTGGGTGGCGGCTCGGGCACGACGACGTACGCCGAGAACATCGGCGTCATGGCCGCGACGAAGGTCTACTCGACCGCCGCCTACTGGGTGGCGGCCGGGGCGGCGCTGCTGCTGAGCATGTCGCCGAAGTTCGGCGCCCTCGTCGGCTCCGTGCCGGTGGGTGTGCTGGGCGGTGCCGCGACGCTGCTCTACGGGATGATCGGCATCCTCGGCGCCCGCATCTGGGTGCAGAACCGGGTCGACTTCTCCGACCCCGTCAACCTCACGACCGCGGGCATCGCGATCATCGTCGGCATCGCCAACTACACGTGGATCCCGCAGGAGGGCCTGGAGTTCACAGGCATCGCACTCGGGACCGCCGCGGCCCTCGGGGTCTACCACGTCATGCGCGTGCTGGCCCGGTGGCGCGGGACCACCCAGGAGCCGGCCAGCCCGGCGTCCGTCCCGGGCGGCGACGAGCTGGACCGGGCAGGGCAGCCGGCGGGCCGCTGACCGCGACCTCGCGTGGGGAGCCCGGTGGCGCACGGCGCCGCCGGGCTCTCGCGCTCCCGCGGCCCGTCCGTCAGGTGAGGCGGAGCCCGAGGAGGTGGCCCGCGGCGGCGTCCGGGTCGTCGTGCGCCTCGGGACTCCCGGCCGGGACCGGCGGGACCGGCGTGAAGCCCAGGTGCCGGTAGAACGCGCGGGCGCGGTGGTTCTCCGGGTCCACGCCGAGCATCACGCCCGGCACGCCCTGTGCGCGCAGGGCGTCCAGGAGGTGCTCCACGAGGCGACGGCCGTGGCCGTGGCCCTGCGCCTCGGGCAGCACGTCGATGTGCAGGTGGGCGGGCCAGGTCGCGGTGAGCGTCGGCGGCGTGCGCTCGGGATGCTCCACGAGCCGCAGCAGGGCCGCGTCCGGCGAGCCGGGGACCACACCGGCCCACCGGGCGGCGTCCTCACGCAGGCGGGGCCACCACTCCCGCTCGCACCGGGCCTCGAAGGCGAGCGTGTCCGCGACACCGAGGACGTAGCCGGCCGGCAGGTCGTCGTCGTCGGCGAGGACGAACGCCAGGTCGGGGCTGAACGCGAGGTAGGGGCCGACGTAGACGTCACCGAGGAGGCGGGCGTCGGCGTGGAGCGTCGAGGCGTCCTCGCCCGCGGCGCCCGTGCGCAGGCAGATCTCGTAGAGACGGTCGGTGTCCCGCGCCTCGGCCGGCCGGACGCGCACGGGGGTGGTCCTCAGCCCTCGCCCGTGGCCTCGGCGGAGCCGTCCGCATCGCCGTCGGCGGTCGTCGCGTCCGCCGCCTCGCCCTCGACCGGCGGGCCCTCGGGCGCCGTCTGCAGCGCCTGCTCCAGGGGCACGCAGCCGGGCGGGCCCGCGAGCGGCTGGTCGGGCGCGAGCGTGATCACCGTGGGGTCGAGCAGCGTCGTGAACGCGGAGCCGAGGACGAGGTCGACGGTGGCGTCGGCGCGGCGGTCGAGCTCGAGGACGGGGGCCTCGAGCTGCGCCGCGAGCGTGTAGGCGGCGCGCAGCCCGGTCTCGCCGAAGCGCACGAGCGACGTCCCCGCGTAGCCGCCCGGGAAGTTGTCCGTCGCCTGGACGACGAAGCCGCGGGCGACGAGCTCGTTGCCGATCTCGCCGGCGAGACCGGCGGTCGCGGCGCCGTTGAGGACCCGGACCTGCGTCTCGGCGTAGGTCACCGGCAGGGTGCCCTCCGGCGGGCACGGGGGTGCCGCGACGGTGGGGGCCGGGGTGGTCAGGGTCGTGAACTCGCGCGCGAAGGGGGCGTCGACGACCCCTGTGTACACGGCCGCGGCCGCCAGGCCGGCGACGGCCATCGCGGCGGTCATCGCGCCGAAGACGACGGCCTGCCGCTCGCGGCGGTGCCGGCGGCGCAGCTGCCGGGCGCGCTCGGCCGGCGTGGGCGCGGCCATCAGTCCATCACCAGCACGCGGGCGTGGAGGATGGGGCGCTGCTGCAGGGCCGCGCGCACGGCCCGGTGGAGCCCGTCCTCCAGGTACATGACCCCCCTGAACTGCACGACGTGGGCGAAGAGGTCGCCGTAGAACGTCGAGTCCTCCGAGAGCAGGTTGCCCAGGTCCAGCGTGCGCTTGGTGGTGACGAGCTCGTCCAGCCGGACCTGCCGCGGTGCCACCTCGGCCCACTGCTTGGGCGTGGTGAGGCCGTGGTCCGGGTACGGACGCCCGTCACCCACGGCCTTGAATATCACGCCCCCGAGTCTAGTGGCGCCCCGGGACCGTGCCTGTCATGCGGGTCGTGACGCGCCCCTGAGCGGTTGCGGCCTCGGGTCGCCCGGGTGAGCCTGGCAGGAAGCGACCGCTCGCGGAACGGACGTGGAGCGGATGACCGCCAACCGGAAGGACGAGTCCCATGTCGCAGACCACAGGCACGACCGGCAAGAGCACCGAGCGCACGCAGGCAGCCCGCGAGGTCTCGACGACCCCGACCGGCGGTGGCCTGGTCACGTCGCAGGGCAAGACGAGCATCGGCGACGGCGTCGTGAGCAAGATCGCGGGCATCGCGACCCGTGAGGTCGACGGCGTCTTCGCCGTCGGCGGTGGCGCCGCCCGCGCCATGGGCGCGGTCCGCGAGCGCATCGGCGGCAAGAACCACGCCCAGGGCGTCTCGGTCGAGGTGGGCGAGCGCCAGGCGGCCGTGGACGTCGACGTGGTCGTCGAGTACGGCTACGCCATCGCCGACGTCGCGGACGGCGTGCGACGCAACGTGATCCGCTCCATCGAGCGGATGACCGGCCTGGAGGTCACCGAGGTCAACGTGGCCGTCGGCGACATCCACATCCCGGGTGAGGAGAGCGAGGACCAGGCGCCGGAGCAGGAGCCTCGGGTCCGGTGAGCCAGCCGACCGGCGCCGTGCCCACTCGTCCCGACGGGCCCGATGGGCCTGATGGGCCTGATGGGCGCAACGGGACCAGTGGGCCCGGCGTGGACGCGATCGCGGACGCGCTGGGAGGCGTGCCCGTCGTCCGGCTCCACCAGGGGTCGGCCGCGGGCACGCACCTGCCCGGACGTCGGGTCCACGGCGTCCGCGTCCACGACGCGGGCGTCGAGGTCCACGTCGCGGCCGTGTGGCCCGCGACCGTCGCCGAGGCGGCCGACGCCGTCCGCGCGGCCCTCGCGCCCCTGGCGCCGGGACGCGTGGACGTGACCATCGACGACGTCGTCCTCGACGACGACGACCCCCGCTCTGAGGGACACCGCCCTGAGGGCCCAGCGACGGAGGTTTCCCATGCCTAAGAGCGTCGTCGGTCTGCTGACCGGCCTCCTCGTCACCATCGTGTTCCTGCTCGGCGGCTGGTCGGGCTTCCTGCTCGCCCTGGTCCTGGGTGTCCTCGGGCTGGCGATCGGCGCCCAGCTGGACGGCGACGTCGACATCCCGGACCTGTTCCGGGGTCGGCGTGGCTGACGACGCGGCCTCGACGCTCCGCCTGCCGTCCGCGACCGGGGCCACGGCGGGCCCCCCGGGCGCGCCCGGGGCGAGCTCGACGGCCGCCTCCCGGAGCGCCTCCACGTCCGTGCTGCCCGCGGGCTCGGCCGGACCGGT
>NZ_AXCW01000252.1 GCF_000603945.1 Actinotalea ferrariae CF5-4
GTGCTGTCGTTCACGGTGACCTCCTGCGGGTCGGGACCGGACGGGCCGGGCGTCGTGGGGTCGTTCATCTCGTCTGTGTCGCCGCGGTGCCCGTGCTTGCACCGCCGGCGCGGCCCGTGACGGCGCCCGGCGCCGGCGGCGCCGTCCCCCCTCCCGTCGCCCACGCCTCCCGCAACCGGGCCCGGGCGCGCGACAGCGCGGCGTCCGCCCCGCCCCGGCCGATGCCGAGCACCTCGGCGATCTCGGCGCCGCCGAGGCCGTCCCAGGCGTGCAGGAGCAGGACGCGCCGGTCGCGCGCGGACAGCGCCCCGAGGGCGGCGCGGACCTGCTCGTCGGCCAGCACGAGGTGCGCGGGGTCGGCGTCGTCGACGTCGTCCGGCACCTCCGCCACGGGGACCGGGCGGCCCTTGCGGCGGTGGTTCGCCAGCACGAAGCCGGCGGTGCGGTAGAGCCAGGGCAGCTCGGCGCCGGCGGGGACGTCCGCGCGGCGACGCCACGCCGTCGTCAGCACCTCGGCGGTGAGGTCCTGGACGTCGTCGGCGGCGGCACGCCGGGCGAAGTAGCGGTGCAGGGCCGTGGCGTGGCTGCGGAAGAGGTCCTCGAACCACGCGTCCCACTCCCCGGTGGGCGGTGGCGAGGCCTCGTGCTGCGCGTCGGGCACGGTGGACTCCCGTCGTCCGTGGCTCCCCGGGCACGGGGGCGCCTACCCGAACTGTGTCGTGACGACGGCCGGCCTTGCAGGCGACGCGCGGGGCGCGCTTCGTGCCCTGCGGCGGACGGGTGAGATTCGGTTGACGACTGGACGAATTGCTTCAGCCGCCCGCAGGCTTCGTCGATGATCCTGGGAGACCCCGCCGCACGGGGTCGGGTCATCGGTGCCCCGCACCGCGCGCGCAGGAGGAGGTCCGCGTGAGCACGTTGCGGGCGAGCGCGCTCGTGGAGATCCTCGACCTCCTCCCCGACCGGGTCGTCCGGTACCGCGTCGAGGACCTCACCGTCCTGTACTGCAACCGGGCCTGGTCCGTGCAGTGGGACCGCGAGCCGCAGGAGCTCATCGGGTCGCAGCTGGACCGCCTGCTGCGGCCGGAGGAGATCGAGGGGCTGACCATCCAGCTCTCCCGGCTCGGCCCGAGCAACCCCGTCCTCGACGACGTCGCCGTGCGCCCGGCCACCCGGCAGCAGGGCCGGTGGATCCAGTGGACGGACCGTTACCTGCACACCCCAGACGGGCCGCACATCCTCGCCGTCGGGCGGGACGTGACCGAGCGGCTGGCCGCCGAGCAGCAGCTCGCCGAGAACGAGCGGCACTTCCGCGCTCTGGCGGACCTGTCGACGGACATCGTCTTCCGCGGCGCCCGGGAGCCCGCGGTGCACCTGGGCTACGTCAGCCCGTCCGTGGTCACGGTCACGGGCTGGACACCCGACGACTTCGGCACGGACATGACGCACCTCATGTCGATCCTCGACGACGACGGCCGCGACCTCCTCGCCCGGGCGATGCGGGAGGGCCGGCTGCCGGACCGGTTCGACCTGCGTGTCACCCGGGCCGACGGCGGCGTGGCGGTCCTGGAGCTCCAGGTCGTGAACCTGCCCGACGGCGTCCAGGGGGTCGCCCGCGACGTCACGGACGTCCGGCGCATCCAGGAGGACCTCGAGCAGTCCGCGTTCCGGGACCCCCTCACCGGCCTGGCGAACCGGCGCTTCCTCGACGAGCTGCTCCAGGGGGCGCTGGACCGCCAGGACCGCACCGGGCAGGCCGTCGTCGTGCACTACCTGGACCTCGACGACTTCAAGCCGCTCAACGACACCCACGGGCACGCGTTCGGCGACCTCGTGCTGCAGGAGATCGCCCGTCGCCTGGTCGCCACGGTGCGCGAGGAGGACGTCGTCGCGCGCGTGGGCGGCGACGAGTTCGTGGTCCTGAGCGAGCGGCCGCGCGGCGCCTCACCGGGCAGCTCCGCCGACCGGATCGCCGACGCCGTCGCGGAGCCCATGGTCATCGAGGGCCGCGAGGTGCGGGTCCGGACCAGCGTCGGGCGCGCGGTCGCCCGCCCGGGGCAGACCGCCCACGAGGTCCTCGACGACGCCGACCACGCGATGTACCAGGTCAAGCGCAGCCGCGTCCCGCGCTGACGGTCCGCGCCCGGACGCACGAGAGCCCCCGTCCTGACGGACGGGGGCTCTCGGTCACCGGGGGGCCCGGCTCACAGGTCGCGCGGTGCGCGGTCCGTGGGCGTCGGGCCGGAGGGTGTCAGAGTCAGAGCGGAACGACGTTCGCGGCCTGCGGGCCCTTGGGGCCCTGGTTGACCTCGAACTCGACGCGCTGGTTCTCCTCGAGGGAGCGGTAGCCGCTCGAGTTGATCGCCGAGTAGTGGGCGAAGACGTCGGCCGAGCCGTCGTCGGGGGCGATGAAGCCGAAGCCCTTCTCGGCGTTGAACCACTTCACGGTGCCAGTAGCCATGGTGTTCTCCTTCAGGAGTACGTGCCGGACCCGACTTTCGGGTCCCGTCATCGCGGTGTTCGTGCGTCCGCTCTCCAAAAAGAGAAAAACGCCTCGGCAGCAAGGGCCTCGGCGCGTCAAGACGTCAAGCACTGCAACTTCGCGTCCGACACTAGCCCACACCCGCCCCCGGCACCACCCCTTCGCTCACGGCGGAATCACCGGCCCGTGCGGCCGGGTGCGGGCACGCGTGTCCGGCGGTCCCGTCGGGGACCGCGCAGCGCCTCCGACCGGACGGTCCCCGCTCCCGCTCCGCACGCGGATACGCTCCGGACGTGAAGCCGTTCCTGCTGCTGGCCACCCGCGCGGAGGACGACGCCGCCGACGGCGAGTACGCGGCGTTCCGCCAGTTCGGCCGGCTCACGGAGGACCAGCTGCACCGGGTGCGCCTCGAGGCCGGGCCCCTGCCCGCGCTGGACCTCGACGACTACTCGGGCGTCGTCGTCGGGGGCAGCCCGTTCTGCACGAGCGACCCGGAGGAGAGCAAGTCGCCGGTGCAGCGCCGCGTGGAGGCTGAGCTGGCCGGGCTGCTCGACGAGGTGGTCGCCCGCGACGTGCCGTTCCTCGGGGCCTGCTACGGCATCGGGACGCTGGGTGTGCACCAGGGCGGGGTCGTCGACCGCACCTTCGGGGAGCCGGTCGGTGCCGTGGACGTGACGCTGACCGCGGAGGGCCGTGCGGACCCGGTCCTGGGCGCCCTGCCGGAGCGGTTCTCGGCCTTCGTCGGGCACAAGGAGGCGCTCAGCGTGCCGCCGCCCGGCGCCGTCGTGCTCGCCACCTCGCCCGCCTGCCCGGTGCAGGCCTTCCGCCTGCGGCAGAACCTCTATGCGACGCAGTTCCACCCGGAGCTCGACGTCCCCGGCATCGTCCGGCGCGTCGAGGTGTACCGGGACGCGGGCTACTTCCCCGCCGACGAGCTGGCCGACGTCGTCGCGCGGATCAGCGCCGCGACGGTCGAGCACCCGCCGCGCGTGGTCGCCGCCTTCGTGCGCCGGTACGCGCGCGACTGAGCGCCGCAGGGCACGGCCGGGCGCGATCGGGCGCGAGCCGGCCCTGCTCCCCCACCCACGGCCGGGGACCTCAGTCGAGCGCCTCCCGCACCAGCCGCAGCGCGACCTCGCGGTCCAGGCCGAGCTCGCCGGCGCGGCGCGCGAAGGCGGTCGCGGCCACCCGGCCCTCCCGCTCGCGATCCTCCCCCCGCACCGCGACGAACGTGCCGCTGCGGCCCCGGGTGACGACGACGCCGCCCTGCTCGAGCTCCCGGTACGCCCGGGCGACGGTGTTGGCGGCCAGACCGAGGTCCTCCGCGAGCCGGCGCACGGTCGGCAGGCGGTGCCCGGGGACCAGGGCGCCCGTGGCGGCCTGCTCCTCGATCTGGCGCCGCACCTGCTCGTACGGCGGCACGTGGCTGGCCGGGTCGACGACGATCACGCGGCACCACCGGCGGAGGCGGAGGCCGGCCACAGCGCGCGCCGGACGTGGCGCTCGGGCCGGACGACGAGACCGGCGAGAGCGCCGACGGCGAGCGCCGTCGACAGGGCGATGGTCAGGCCGCTCGTCACCCCGACGGCCACGTTCGCCGGCCATCCGCCGTCCGCCCTGCCGGAGGCGAGCCAGATGGCGACGAAGGCGAGACCGGCACCGCCCGCGACCACGACGCCGACGAGGTCGCGCAGCGCCCGCGCCCGCAGGGCGTCGTCCCAGGCGAGCTCGAGCGTCGTCCGGGCCGGTTGGGGCCGGGCGACGAGGCGCCGCCCTGCGACCTGCGCCAGGACGAGGAGGACCACCGGGAGACACGCGAGGACGACCGCAGGGGCCCACGGCATCCCGGGGAGGTCACCACCGAGGCGCGTCGAGGCGCCCAGGGCCAGCAGTGCGCCGGCCGGAGCGGCGGCCGCCACCGCAGCACTGCCACGCTCGAGGGGCGCGACGTAGTCGGCCACGTCAGGCGTGCTGGTCCGCGCGATCCGCACCTCCTCCGGCGGCACCGTGACGCCGGACTCCTTCCAGGCGACGAACCCTTGCCCGGCCGCCGCGCCGATGCCCCCGGCGAGGGCGGTCACGATCACCGGCAGCACGATCTGGTCGGGACGTGTGGCGAGCAGGGCTGCGGCTGCCACCACCACGCCCACCGCCATCCCGATCGCCGCGGCCCGGTCCCGCGCACGGCAGCGGGCGACCACCGCGCTCTCCGTCGGACCGGCCAGGGCCAGGTCCACGGTGCGCGCGAGCGCGTGTGCCGCCGCGAGAGCGCGGCGCGGGTCGGCCGCGCGGCGCCCCAGCTGAGCGGCGAGGAGCAGCCACACGAGGGCCACCACGAGGACACCGGTCATCGATCGCTCCTGCCGCCGGTCCGGATGTACCGCATACTGTACTGCGACAATATCGCTACAGACACCTCGGCGGCGGCGTGCCGCGCGAGGCCAGGTCCGTGGGTTTGAGTCCACCCGCCGGCGAGGCGCATCCTGGGCCGACCCAGGAGGACACATGACCGCGGGGACCACGCCCCCGTCCGTCCCGACGCCCGGCACCCCGGGGCCCACCGGCACGACGACGAGCACGACCACGACGACGAGCGCGACGACGACGAGCGCGGCCGCCACGCGCACCGTTGCCCCCGCCACCGCGGGCGCCCCGAGCACCCCGAGCCCCCCCACCCCGGGCCCACCCACCCGCGGCCCGCTGCTCAGCGGTCCCTACCGCGCCGTCACGCTCGGCATGGTGGCCCTCATCACGCTGTCCGCCTTCGAGGCGCTGGCCGTGACGACCGCGATGCCCATCGTCGCTGCCGAGCTCGGCGGCCTCTCGCTCTACGCGATGGCCTTCGCCGGGCCGGTCGCCACGGGCGTCGTCGGCATGGTCGGCGGAGGGATGTGGACCGACCGCGCCGGACCGGCGCGCCCGCTCCTGGTGGGCGTGGCCGTGTTCGCGGCAGGGCTGCTCGTGGCCGGGACCGCGGCGACGATGGCGACGGTCGTGGTGGGGCGGGTGCTCCAGGGCCTCGGCTCCGGGATGCTCATCGTGGCGGTCTACGTCGTCGTGGCTCGCGTCTTCCCGGACGACCTGCGGCCCCGGGTCTTCGCCGCCTTCGCGGCCGCCTGGGTGCTGCCGTCCGTCGTCGGCCCCGCGGTGGCGGGCCTCGTGGCCGAGCACCTCGGCTGGCGCTGGGTCTTCCTCGCCGTCCCCGTCCTCGCGCTCCCGGCGCTGCTCGCCGTGCAGCCCACCCTGCGGTCGCTGCACGGCCCCGTGGCGTCCGAGCCGCCCGCCTCGGGGCCGGAGCCGGAGCCCGCGGGGCCCCCCGAGCCCGACGCGACGGG
>NZ_AXCW01000253.1 GCF_000603945.1 Actinotalea ferrariae CF5-4
CGTGGCGCTCGCCGTGGTGGGCGCGGTGCTCCTCGTGGCCGCCCTGGTGGCGGCCCTCGTCGTGCCGGACGCCGGGCTGCCGGCGCTCGTGATCGGGGGCGCCGGGATCCTGGCGCTCGGGGCGGCAGGGGCGCTGGCGCTGGGGGCCCGACGGGTCACGCAGCAGACGCACCGGGCCCGCGCCGACCGGCTGCTGCGGGACGTGCAGTCCGTGCTGGGCGGCGTCGTCGACGAGGCGCTCGTCGCCCCGACGCGTGCGGTGCACGCGGACCACCGCGTCGTGCGGCGGGCGGCGACAGGTCGCGCTGCCGGTCACGTCGCCGACCCGTCCCACCCGCGCGCGCCCGGGTCCGCGGGCGAGGCGACGGTGCCCGGGTCCACCGGCACGGCGGACGCGGCCGCGCCGGTTTGAGCCGCCCGGACGGTCCTCCACAAGGCCGTCGCGTCCCACGCCGTCCCCAGCCGGTGCGGGACCTCTCCCGCCGACCCCTGCCGGGGGCGCGAACCTCGCTGCGGAGCCGGACGGACCGGCTCGGCAGAGCAGGAGGTGGCGCATGAGTGGCAGCGGACTGACCGTGACCGTCGTGGGGTGGGCGGCGACGACGCCGCGGGAGATCACGGGGGACGGCGTGCCGTACACGAGCTTCCGGTTGGCGGCGACGCCGCGCTGGTTCGACTCCCGCGCGGGCGCGTGGACCGACGGGCAGACGGAGTGGATCACCGTCAAGGCGTTCCGCGACGTGGCGCTCAACGTGGGCTCGTCCATCCGCAAGGGCGACCCGGTCCTGGCGACCGGGCGGCTCCGCACGGAGGAGTGGCAGGGGGAGCAGGGGCCGCGCTCGTCGCTCGTGCTCGACGTCACGGCGCTCGGCCACGACCTGACGCGCGGACGCGCGGCCTTCACCCGGACGGTGAACGTCGCGGCCGACGCCGCCCGGTCCGGGGCAGGTCGTCCGAGCGCCGGTGGCCAGGACGACGACCCCTGGGCGACCGCCGCCGGCACGGACGTGGTCGGCGAGGACGAGTTCGCGGAGGAGGACGACCGGGCGGGTCGGGAGGCGGCCGATCAGGAGCCCGCGGCTGCCGGGGCGGCCCTGGCGTCGGCCGGGTCGGGGCGCGCCGCCGGGACGCCGTAGGCTGGGCGGTCGGCAGCAGGCCCGTCGGCGACGTGCACGTCCCGGCCGTGGCGACCGGTGACCTCCGGCGGGCCCGCCCTGACCACCCACCACCACCGACTGGAGCGAACCGGACCCGTGGCTGAGTTCATCTACACCATGTACAAGGCGCGCAAGGCGCACGGGGACAAGGTGATCCTCGACGACGTCACCATGAGCTTCTACCCCGGGGCGAAGATCGGTGTCGTCGGGCCGAACGGCGCGGGCAAGTCGACGATCCTGAAGATCATGGCCGGCCTCGACCAGCCGTCGAACGGCGAGGCGCGCCTTTCCCCGGGCTACACGGTCGGCATCCTGCTGCAGGAGCCGCCGCTGAACGAGGAGAAGACGGTCCTCGGCAACGTCGAGGAGGGCGTCGCCGAGGTCAAGGGCAAGCTCGACCGCTTCAACGAGATCTCCGCCCTGATGGCCGAGCCGGACGCCGACTTCGACGCGCTGCTGGCGGAGATGGGCGAGCTCCAGGAGGCGCTGGACCACGCGAACGCCTGGGACCTCGACGCCCAGCTCGAGCAGGCGATGGACGCGCTGCGCTGCCCCCCGCCGGACGCCGACGTGTCGGTCCTGTCCGGTGGTGAGCGCCGCCGGGTGGCCCTGTGCAAGCTCCTGCTGGAGAAGCCCGACCTCCTGCTGCTCGACGAGCCCACCAACCACCTGGACGCCGAGAGCGTGCTGTGGCTCGAGCAGCACCTGTCGCAGTACCCCGGCGCCGTCATCGCCGTGACCCACGACCGGTACTTCCTCGACCACGTCGCCCAGTGGATCGCCGAGGTCGACCGCGGCCGCCTCTACCCGTACGAGGGCAACTACTCCACCTACCTGGAGAAGAAGCAGGCGCGCCTGGAGGTCCAGGGCAAGAAGGACGCGAAGCTCGCCAAGCGCCTCAAGGACGAGCTGGAGTGGGTGCGGTCCTCCGCGAAGGCCCGCCAGACCAAGTCCCGGGCGCGACTGGCCCGATACGAGGAGATGGCGGCAGAGGCGGACCGGACGCGGAAGCTGGACTTCGAGGAGATCCAGATCCCCGCCGGCCCCCGCCTGGGGAGCGTCGTCATCGAGGCGGACAACCTCCGCAAGGGCTTCGACGGCCGGACCCTCATCGACGGGCTGTCGTTCACGCTGCCGCGCAACGGCATCGTCGGCGTCATCGGGCCGAACGGCGTGGGCAAGACGACGCTGTTCAAGACCATCGTCGGGCTCGAGCCGCTGGACGACGGCAAGCTCAAGATCGGCGAGACGGTCCAGCTGTCGTACGTCGACCAGAGCCGCGGGGGCATCGACCCGAAGAAGACCCTGTGGGAGGTCGTCTCGGACGGCCTGGACTACATCAAGGTCGGCAACGTGGAGATCCCGTCCCGCGCGTACGTCGCGTCGTTCGGGTTCAAGGGGCCGGACCAGCAGAAGCCGGCCGGCGTCCTGTCCGGGGGCGAGCGCAACCGCCTCAACCTGGCCCTGACGCTCAAGCAGGGCGGCAACGTCCTCCTGCTGGACGAGCCGACCAACGACCTGGACGTCGAGACCCTCGGCTCGCTGGAGAACGCCCTCGAGGAGTTCCCGGGCTGCGCCGTGGTCGTGTCCCACGACCGGTGGTTCCTGGACCGCGTGGCCACGCACATCCTGGCGTACGAGGGCACGGAGGAGGACCCGGCGGCCTGGTACTGGTTCGAGGGGAACTTCGAGTCCTACGAGCAGAACAAGGTCGAGCGGCTCGGCGTCGAGGCGGCGCGTCCGCACCGCGTCACCTACCGCAAGCTCACCCGCGACTGACCCCCCCCCGTCGTCGTGCCCGAGGGCCGGCGCCCGCACCCCACGGTGCGGACGCCGGCCCTCGTGCTGTCCCTCCCGCGACGGGGACGGTGGGCACGGCTCGCGCCGCCCGCGTCCCGACCCCCGCGCGGACCGCGACCGCCTGCGACAGACTGGGGCCAGGCTGCGCGGGGACCTGCGCCGGCCCCGGCCCGGCCGGTGACCAGGACGAGGAGGCGCCGTGACGGCTGAGGCGGAGGCGACCGACCGGCTGCTGACCGACCTGACGGCGTTGCGCACCACCGTGCAGGACCTGCGGCTCCCGCTGGACCTGCCGGGCGCGGAGCAGCACCGGCGCACGGCCCGACGTCTCGTCGACCACCTGGACGACTACCTGCTGCCACGCGTCCGTCAGATGGGGGCACCGCTGCTCGCCGTCGTGGGCGGGTCCACAGGGGCGGGCAAGTCGACCCTCGTCAACAGCCTCGTGGGCACCGAGGTGACCGCGTCCGGCGTCCTCCGGCCCACCACGCGGTCCCCGGTCCTCGTCCACCACCCCGACGACACGGCCTGGTTCGCGACCGACCGGATCCTCCCCACGCTGCCCCGCGTGACCGGCCGCGACGCCCAGGGCCGGGCCCTGCGCCTCGTGCCGCACCCCGACGTGCCGCGGGGGCTGGCCCTCCTCGACGCACCCGACATCGACTCGGTGGTCGAGGAGAACCGCGAGCTCGGCGAGGAGCTGCTGGGCGCCGCCGACCTCTGGGTGTTCGTCACGACGGCGGCGCGCTACGCCGACGCCGTGCCGTGGGACCTCCTCGCGGCGGCGGCGCGGCGCCGGGCGGTCGTCACCGTCGTGCTCAACCGGGTCGACCCGCCGGCGCGCACCGCGGTGGCCGCGGACCTGGGCCGGATGCTGACCGAGAACGGGCTGCCGGAGGCGCGGCTCGTGACGGTCGCCGAGGCGCCCCTGACCGACGGACGGCTGCCCCGGGCGGCGGTGGCCGAGCTCGAGGCCTGGCTGCGCGCCGTCGTCGGCGACGGCGCGGCGCGCGAGCAGGTCGTCCACCGCACGGTCGCGGGCGCGGTGGAGGACCTCCTCGCGACGGTGCCGGTGCTGGCGTCGGCCGTGGACGAGCACGTCGCCCACGCCGGACGGCTGCGGTCGCAGCTGCACGAGGCGTACGGGGACGCCCGTGACCGCGTCGAGGCGGCGACCTCCGACGGCACCCTCCTGCGGGGCGAGGTGCTCGCCCGCTGGCAGGAGTTCGTCGGCACCGGCGAGCTGTTCCGGGCGATCGAGGCCCGCGTGAGCACCGCGCGTGACCGTGTCACGGCCTTCCTGCGGGGGCGGCCGGCCCCGGAGCCCGTCGCCGAGGCGATCTCCAGCGGGCTCGTCGACCTGGTCGTCGACGCCGCGGACCGGGCGGCGGAGCGGACCGCGGCGGCGTGGCGCGCGGACCCGGCGGGAGCCCGGCTCGTCGAGGGCCTGCGGCTCACCCGCGCCTCGGGCGACCTGCGCGGGCGCGTCGCCGAGCAGGTACGCGCGTGGCAGCGCGGCGTGCTCGACCTCGTGGCCTCCGAGGGCGCCGACAAGCGCTCGACCGCGCGCTTCCTGTCCTTCGGCGTCAACGCCCTCGGAGCGACGCTCATGGTCGTGATCTTCGCCTCGACGGGCGGCCTGACCACGGCCGAGGTCGGCGTCGCGGGCGGCACCGCCGTGCTCGCCCAGCGCCTCCTGGAGGCGGTGTTCGGCGACGAGGCGGTGCGCCGCCTGACCCGTGTCGCGCACGCGGACCTCGTCGCGCGGTTCGGCCGTCTGCTGGACGACGAGGCACGCCGGTTCGCGACCGTCGTCGACGCGCTGGACCTGACCCCGGCCGCGGGGGAGCGGCTCCGCGCCGCGGCGCACCAGGTGGCCGACGGCTCCGCCTGGCTCGGCGCGGTCGTGGAGCTGCCGCCGGTCCTGAGCGGTCCCGGTGACCGGGCGGACGACGTCCGGACGGAGCCCGCGCCGGAGGAGTCCGGTCTGCGACGGTGGTGGAGGTCGCTGTGGGAGGGCTGACCGTCGCGGACCGCCTCGACGCGCTCGCCCGTGCCGTGGTCGCCGGCCGCGAGGTCCTGCCGGCGGACCTCGTCGCGGCCGCCGCCGCCGTCGAGGACCGCGCCGGTCACCGGATGCGGCTGTCCGCCGACCACACGGTGGTCGCGTTCGCGGGAGCCACCGGCTCCGGGAAGTCCTCGCTGGTCAACGCCGTCACCGGCGTGGACGTGGCCGCCGTCGACGTGCTGCGGCCCACCACCTCGGAGGCGCTCGCCCTGGTGCGGGGGGAGGAGGGCTCGGCCCCCCTGCTGGACTGGCTCGGCATCCGGCGCCGGCACGTCCTCGACCAGGACGCCGACCCGGCGCCCGCACCGGACGGCCCGTCACGCCGGCCCTGGTCCCGGCCGCAGGCCGACGGGGCCCTCGTCCTGCTCGACCTGCCGGACCACGACTCCGTCGTCGTGGAGCACCGGCTCGAGGCCGAGCGGCTGGTCGCCCTCGTCGACCTCATGGTGTGGGTCGTGGACCCGCAGAAGTACGCGGACGCCGCGATCCACGACCGGTACCTGCGTGGGCTGACGGGCCACCGTGACGTCCTCCTCGTCGCGCTCAACCAGGTGGACCGGCTCCCGCCCGCCGAGCGGGACGCGTGCGCGGCGGACCTCACGCGGCTCCTCGCCGACGACGGCCTGGCGGGTGTCCCCGTGCTGCTGACGTCCGCCCGGACCGGGGAGGGCGTCGACGCGCTGCGGGACCGCCTGGACGACGCGGCGCGCCGTCGCGAGGCGGCGACCGCGAGGACGCTGGCCGACGTCCGCGACGTCGCCGAGCGGATCCGACGGGAGAGCGCACCCGTCACGCCCGTGCCCCCGGCCGCCCGCCGCGACCTGGTCCGGGCCCTCGAGGTCGCGGCCGGCGTCCCCCTCGTGACGGACGCCGTGCGTGCGGG
>NZ_AXCW01000254.1 GCF_000603945.1 Actinotalea ferrariae CF5-4
CCGGCAGGCGCCGGGTCCAGCAGGACGAAGGAGGTCACCCCAGGCCGAGCGCGGCGGCGACGTCGTCGCGCACCGCGTCGAGCCGCTCCCGGGCCGCGCGCCGGGCGGTGCCGACGGGGTCCGCCGAGCCGTCGTCGTCCACGGGGACGATCACCTCGAGGTAGCACTTGACCTTGGGCTCGGTGCCCGACGGACGGACGACGACGCGCGTGCCGTCCTGGGCGAGCAGGCGCAGGCCGTCGGTCGGCGGCAGGCCCTCGCCGCCCTCGGCCAGGTCCACCACCTCGACCACCGGGGAGCCGGCGAGCGTCGTCGGCGGCGCCTGCCGCACCCGCGCCATGGTGGCGGGGATCTGCTCGAGGTCGGCGAACCGCGCCGAGAGCTGGTCCGTCAGGTGCAGGCCGTGCCGCAGCGCGAGGTCGTCGAGCAGGTCCAGCAGCGTCCGGCCCTCCGCCTTGAGGCGGGCCGCGAGCTGCGCGAGCAGCAGCGCGGCCGAGAGCCCGTCCTTGTCGCGGACGAGGGAGGGGTCGACGCAGTAGCCCAGGGCCTCCTCGTAGCCGAACACGAGCCCGTCCACGCGGGCGATCCACTTGAAGCCGGTCAGGGTCTCCCGGTGCGACAGGCCGTGACCCGCGGCGATCTTCCCCAGCAGGCGCGAGGAGACGATCGAGTTGGCCATGACACCGCCCGAGCCGGTGAGGCGACGCCCGATGTCGTCGCCCAGCAGCGCCCCCACCTCGTCGCCGTGGAGCATGCGCCACCCGCCGGCACGCGCCGTCCCCGGGGCGGTCGTGGCGTCCGCGTGCGCCCGGCGGGGGTCGCGGACCGCCGCCGCGCAGCGGTCCGCGTCCGGGTCGTTGGCCAGCACGAGGTCGGCCCCGACGGCGTCGGCGAGCGCGAGCGCGAGGTCGATCGCCCCGGGCTCCTCCGGGTTGGGGAACGCGACCGTGGGGAAGTCGGGGTCCGGCTGGGCCTGCTCCGCCACGACGTGGAGGTCCTGGAAGCCCGCCCCGCGCAGGACGCGCTCGGCGGTCCGGCCGCCCACGCCGTGCAGCGAGGTCAGCACGATGCGCAGGTCGGTCGCGGTGCCGGGCTGCTCCAGGGCCCGCAGGCCCGTCAGGTACGCCTCGAGGACCTCGTCCCCGAGGACCGTCCAGCCGTCCTCGCTGCGCGGGACCGACGCGACCGACGGCACGGCGCCGATGTGCGCCGCGATCGCCGCGTCGTACGGCGGCACGATCTGGGCGCCCTGCCCGGAGTCCGTGACGACCCGGCCGCCGAGGTAGACCTTGTACCCGTTGTCCTGCGGCGGGTTGTGGCTGGCGGTGACCATGACGCCCGCGTCCGCACCGAGGTGCCGCACGGCGAACGCCAGGACGGGGGTGGGCAGGGGCTCGGGCAGCAGCAGCGCCTGGCCGCCGGCCGCGACCACCACGGCCGCCGTGTCCCGGGCGAAGACGTCCGAGTCGTACCGGGCGTCGTACCCGATGACGACGCGGGGGCCTCCGACACCGCGGTCGGTCTCGTCGCCCGGCTCCGCCAGCCGCTCCCCGAGGTACCG
>NZ_AXCW01000255.1 GCF_000603945.1 Actinotalea ferrariae CF5-4
CACGAGGCCGGCCGCCGCGCGGATGACGACGGCGCGGTTCATCCGGTTCGGGCCGCCGCCGAGCGCGCCCCGCAGGCCTGCCGTGCCGAACTCCAGCGTGCCGCGGAAGCGGTCCGCGAGGTCCGCGCGGGCCGGCTCGCGCCGGCCGTCGGGGTCCGCCTGGGCCTCGGCGTCCGCCAGGAGCGCCCGCAGGTGCTCGGCGGTGCGCGGGTCCGGGTCGTCGTCGACCCACGCGCGGACGCGGGCCGCGAGGTCCGGGTCGAACGGGGCCGCGGGAGGCGTCGTCGTCGCCATCAGATCCGGCCCACGATCTCGGCGAGCAGCCGGCTGATCCGCGGGCCCGCGGCGCGGCCGGCCTCGAGGACCTCCTCGTGGGAGAGCGGCTCGGCGCTGATCCCGGCCGCGAGGTTCGTCACGAGGGAGATGCCGAGCACCTCCAGGCCCGCGTGGCGCGCGGCGATGGCCTCCAGCGTCGTGGACATGCCGACCAGGTCGGCGCCCATCCGGCCCGCCATCCGCACCTCGGCGGGGGTCTCGTAGTGCGGGCCGCGGAACTGCGCGTAGACGCCCTCCGGGAGGCCGGGGTCGACCTCCCGGGCCACGGCGCGCAGGCGGGCCGAGTAGAGGTCGGTGAGGTCCACGAAGGTCGCGCCCTCGAGCGGGGAGGTCGCGGTGAGGTTGATGTGGTCGCTGATGAGGACCGGCGTCCCCGGGCCCCAGGAGGTGTCCAGCCCGCCGCAGCCGTTGGTGAGGACGACGGCGCGGGCGCCCGCGGCCGCGGCGGTCCGCACCCCGTGCACGACCCGGCGCACGCCGCGCCCCTCGTACAGGTGGGTGCGGGAGCCGAGGACGAGGGCGTGGCCGCCGTGCGCGAGGCGGATCGAGCGGGTCGTCCCGCCGTGCCCGGCGACGGCCGGCGCGGTGAACCCGGGGATCTCGTGGCTCGGGATCTCGGCCACGGTCTCGCCGACCAGGTCGGCGGCCCCGCCCCAGCCGGAGCCGAGCACGAGGAGCACGTCGTGGCGCTCCACGCCGGTGCGCTCCGCGATCGCCGCGGCGGCCTCGCGCGCGACGTCGAACGGGTCGGTGGTCGGGTCGTCCAGGGGGGCGACGACGGCGTCGCCGGCGGTGCTCGTCATGGTCCCCGAGGCTAGTGCCCGGGCGCCCCCCGCGTGCCCCGTGCGGCACCCGGACGGCAGAATGCCCGGTGTGACAGCGACGACACCCGGCATCGCCGAGCCCACGCCCGAGCAGCAGCCGCAGGACGAGCGGCCGGCCAGCCGCGTCGTCGTCGTCGGCGGGGGGCCGGGCGGGTACGAGGCCGCCCTGGTGGCGCGCCGCGCCGGGGCCGACGTCACGCTCGTGGAGCTCCAGGGCCTGGGCGGCGCGGCCGTGCTCACCGACGTCGTCCCGTCCAAGACGCTCATCGCGACCGCGGAGTGGATGACCATCGCAGAGCGCGCGCCGGAGCTCGGCATCCGCGACGGGGGCGTCCCGGTCACCGACGCGCCGCCCGGCGCCCGCGCCCACGAGGTGGACCTGGCGCGCGTCAACGCCCGGGTCGTCGAGCTCGCCGCGGCGCAGTCGCGGGACATCGCGGCACGGCTGGAGTCGGTCGGCGTGCGGGTCGTCGACGGCCACGGTCGTCTCGACGGGCCGCAGCGGGTCGTCGTCGACCGTGCGGACGGGGGAGGCCGTGGCGACGGCGCCTCGAGCAGCAGCGAGGTCCTCGACGCCGACGTGGTCCTGCTCGCCACGGGCGCGACCCCGCGGACCCTGCCCGAGGCGATGCCCGACGGCGAGCGGATCCTCACCTGGACGCAGCTGTACGGGCTCACCAGCCTGCCGGAACGGCTCGTCGTCGTCGGCTCGGGCGTCACGGGGGCGGAGTTCGCCGGCGCCTACAACGCCCTCGGGTCCCACGTGGTCCTCGTGTCGTCCCGGGACCGCGTCCTGCCGGGGGAGGACGCGGACGCCGCCGAGCTCATCGAGGAGGTGTTCCGCCAGCGCGGCATGGAGGTGATGTCCCGCTCGCGCGCGCAGTCCGCCGTGCGGACCGCCGACGGCGTCCTGGTGACCCTGGCGGACGGGCGCACGGTCGAGGGGAGCCACTGCCTCATGGCGGTCGGCTCCGTGCCCTCCACGCACGGCCTGGGCCTGGAGACGGCGGGCGTGCGGACCACCCGCAGCGGGCACATCGAGGTCGACCGGGTCTCCCGGACCAGCGCGCGCGGTGTGTACGCCGCCGGGGACTGCACCGGCATCCTGCCCCTCGCGTCGGTCGCCGCCATGCAGGGCCGGATCGCGATGGCGCACGCGCTCGGCGACGCCGTCGTCCCCCTGGACCTGCAGGTCGTCGCGGCGAACATCTTCACCGCACCGGAGATCGCCACCGTGGGTGCCTCGCAACGCACGCTGGAGGAGTCCGGCGTCCGGTACCGGACCAGCACGCTCGAGCTGGCCCGGAACCCCCGGGCGAAGATGCTCGGCATGCACGACGGGTTCGTGAAGCTCTTCGCGCACGCCACCACGGGGATCGTGCTCGGCGGCGTCGTCGTCGCGCCCCGCGCGGGGGAGCTCGTCTTCCCGATCACCCTGGCGGTGTCGCAGCGCCTCACCGCCGACGACGTCGCGCAGTCCTTCACGGTCTACCCGTCCCTCTCGGGCTCCATCGCCGAGGTCGCCCGCACGCTGCACCACCCGGAGGCCTGACCCATGACCACGTCCCTCACCGTCCACGGCCACGCGTGCGTGCGCCTCGAGCGCGACGGCCGGGTGCTCGTCCTCGACCCGGGCTCGTTCAGCGACCGCGGGGTCCTCGCCGACGCCGACGCGGTGCTGGTCACGCACGACCACGCGGACCACGTCGTCGTCGAGGACCTCGTCGCGGCGCTGGCCGCGCAGCCGGAGCTGCACGTGTGGGGACCGGCGCCGGTCGTGGCGCTCCTGACCGGCGAGGGCGCGGACGCGGCGCGCGTGCACGAGGCGGGCCCCGGCGAGCGGTGGACTGCCGGCGGCTTCGAGGTGCAGGCGTTCGGCGGCAGCCACGCCGTCATCCACCCGGACCTGCCCGTGCCCGCCAACCTGGCCTACCTCGTCGACGGCGTCCTGCACCCGGGTGACTCGTTCACCGTGCCGGACCTGCCCGTGGACGTCCTCCTGCTGCCGGTGGGCGGGCCGTGGATGAAGGTCGCCGAGGCGGTGGACCATGTGCGGGCCGTCCGGCCGCGCGTCGTCGTGCCGATCCACGACGCGGTGCTCGCGGAGGCCGGTCAGGGTCTGGCCGACCGCCTCGTCGGCACGCTGGGCGGTGCGCCGCAGTACCGCCGCCTGGCGCCGGGGGAGCGGCTCGCCGTCGGCGGCTGACGGCGAGCGGCCCGGTCCGCTTCTGACGCAGAACGCCGACCCCGCCCGAGCGTGCGATCAGCCGCCCTGCGGGGTGTGCGTGAGCACCAGCGGCAGGTGGTCCGACCACGGGGTGCCGACGAGGACGTCGAGCCGGTCGCCGTCGGACCAGCCCGGCCCCAGCACCCAGTCGATGCGGTACCGGGGGTCGCGGCTCGGGCTCGTGAGCAGCGCGGGGTCGCCCAGGGCGTCCTGGGCGCTGACGAAGCCCGCCTCCTCGAGCAGGTCGAGCTCAGGCCACCCCGGCTCGGCGTTGAGGTCCCCGCCGATGACGCCGAGGACGCCGAGGTCGCCGGTCCGGAGCAGCGACGCGAGCTGGTCCAGACGCGTCGGCGTGCTCGTCCGGCGGTGCTGGAGGTGGACCGACGTGTAGCGCTGGGGGCCCTCCGCGAGCTCCACGGTGGCGCTGATCGCCGACCGCCCCTGCGGCCCCGTCCCGTACGGGAGCGCGTGGACCACGACGTCGCGGTGCGGCACGCAGCTGAGGACGGCGTTGCCGAACTGCCGGTCGGCGGCGGGCGCGAAGGACGCGCGCATCCCCAGGCGGTGCGCCAGCCACGTGGCCATGTCCGTGCCGCCCCCGAGGACCCAGCCGCGCGAGACCTCCTGCAGCAGGACGACGCACGCGCCCTGCTCCTCGATCGTGCGCGCGAGCTGCTCCAGCTCGACGCGGCCCTCCGGCGTCACGCCGTAGTGGAGGTTCCACGAGACGACGGTCACGGGTGCCGCGCCCGCCCGCGGACCGTCGCCGGAGGAGGCGCCGTCGGCGGCCAGGGTCCCGACGGTGACCTGGACGGTCCCCGCCACGAGCAGCGCGAGACCGGCGGCCGCTGGCAGCCCGGCGCGGCGCGGCACGGGCCGGCG
>NZ_AXCW01000256.1 GCF_000603945.1 Actinotalea ferrariae CF5-4
CCCCGGCGCCCAAGCCGCGCGCCGCCGTCGTCGTCCGGCCCGCGCCGCCGGCCCGGCGGTCGTTCCGCGCGGTCGTGCTCGGGTCCTCCACGGGTGGTCCCGAGGCGCTGTCCCGGGTGCTGTCGAGCCTGCCGGCGCCGCTCCCCGTGCCGGTCGTCGTCGTGCAGCACATGCCGCCCGTGTTCACCCGCCAGCTGGCGGCGCGGCTCGACCGCCTCGGCCCGAGCACCGTGGTCGAGGCGTCCGGCGGCGAGGAGCTCACCGCGGGGCACGTGTACATCGCCCCGGGCGACCGCCACCTGCTGCTGGACCGGTCCGCCCACGGCGCCCGGACCCGCCTCGGCGACGGGCCGCCCGTCAACTTCTGCCGTCCCGCCGTCGACGTGCTGTTCAACAGCGCCGTCGAGGTGCTGGGCGGCGACCTGCTCGCCGTCGTCCTCACCGGCATGGGGTCCGACGGCCGCAGCGGGTGCGACGCCGTCGTCGCCGCCGGCGGCACGGTGGTCGTCCAGGACGAGCCGACGAGCGTGGTGTGGGGCATGCCGGGGTCGGTCGCGACCGCGGGTCTCGCCCACCACGTCGTCCCCCTGGGCGACGTCGCCGCCACCGTCACGCGGCTCGTGACGGCCGACGTGGCAGGAGCCCTCCGATGAGCCTGACCGCCGAGAGCTTCACCTTCGTCGCGGACCTGGTCCGCCGGCGCAGCGCCATCCAGCTCGACGCCGGCAAGGAGTACCTGGTCGAGTCCCGCCTCCTCCCGCTGGCGCGGGCCGCGGCCGCCGCCGACGTGGAGGCCTACGTCCGCGCGGTGCGCGCGACGAGCCACCCGGCGGCGCTCGAGGCGGTCGTCGAGGCGCTCACGACCAACGAGACGTCGTGGTTCCGGGACAACCAGCCCTTCCAGGCCCTCGTCGAGCACGTGGTGCCCGAGACGCTGGCCGCGAACCGGGCGTCCGGCGTCGTCGGGCCGCTGCGCATCTGGTCGGGCGCGTGCTCCAGCGGCCAGGAGCCGTACTCCATCGCGATGACGCTCACCGACGCCCGCCCGGGCCTGGACCTGCGCATCATCGCCACCGACCTGTCCGAGCAGATGGTCGCCCGCACGCGTGCCGGCCGCTACAACCAGCTCGAGGTCAACCGGGGCCTGCCCGCCCCGATGCTGGTCCGGTACTTCACGCGCAGCGGCGCCGACTGGGAGGTCGTCCCCGCGATCAAGGAGCGCGTCACGGTGCAGCGGCACAACCTGCTCGACGCCCCGCCGATCGGCGGGCCGTTCGACGTGGTGTTCCTGCGCAACGTCCTCATCTACTTCGACCTCCCCACCAAGCGGGACATCCTCCGCCGGGTCCAGCAGGTGCTGCGACCGGGCGGGTTCCTCTTCCTCGGTGCCGCCGAGACCACGATCGGCATCGACGACACCTGGGAGCGCGTCCCCGTGGGCCGCGGCTCCGTCTACCGGTCGACCTCACGGAGAGCAGCATGAGAGCCCTCGTCATCGACGACTCGCGCACGATGCGCCGCATCGTGTCCGGCGTCCTGCAGCCCCTGGGCTTCGAGACCGTGGAGGCGGCGCACGGCCGTGAGGCCCTCGACGTGCTCGAGTCCGGCACGCCGATCGACCTCGCGTGCATCGACTGGAACATGCCCGTGATGAACGGGCTGGAGTTCGTCACCGCCGTCCGGGAGAACCGGGAGTGGCGTGACGTCACGCTCATGATGGTCACCACCGAGAGCGAGACCGGCCAGATCGTCAAGGCGCTCGCGGCCGGTGCGCACGAGTACGTCATCAAGCCCTTCACCCCCGACGCCATCCGCGACAAGCTCCAGCTGCTCGGGCTGGTGCCCTACGAGGAGTTCGCATGAGCACCAGCACCAGCAGCACGGACGCCGTGACCGGCACCGCAGCCGGGCCGGCACCCACGGCCCACCCCTACGCGGACGCCTACCCCGACAGCGACCCCGTCCTCACCATCGCGGAGGAGGTCTTCACCGCGATGATCGACGGCGAGCCGGACCACCTGCGGCTGTGGGGCGGGCCGCTGCCGGACCCGGTCGAGCCGATGTACGCGTGGGTGGACGTGGCGGGCCCGGTGCCGGGCCGGGT
>NZ_AXCW01000257.1 GCF_000603945.1 Actinotalea ferrariae CF5-4
GCCACCCTCATCACGCAGGCGCTGCTCGCCATGGGCCCGGACGACCCCGTCGGCGACGAGGACTTCCGGGACGCGCTCGGCGAGGTCGCCAACGTCGTCGGCGGGAACGTCAAGTCCCTCGTCCCGGAGTCCGGTCGCCTCACGCTGCCCGAGGTGACGCACGAGCGACCGTCGTCGGACGGGTGCTCGCTGCTGCACGAGCTCGCCCTGTCCTGGCGCGGCCGCGCCATCGTCATCTCCCTGTGGCAGCTGCCCGGGTGACGCCCGGCCGCCACGCACCCCCAACCCCTGCCCTCCACCTCCCCGCTCCTGAAAGGCACAGGTGGTCCCCATGAAGGTCCTCGTGGCCGACGACAGCCGCGTCATGCGGCAGATCGTCATCCGCACCCTCCGCCAGGCCGGCTACGACTGGGAGTACGTCGAGGCGACGGACGGCGCGAACGCCCTCGAGCTGCTCCCCACGGTCGAGCCGGACCTCGTGCTGTCCGACTGGAACATGCCCGAGATGCTCGGCATCGAGCTGCTGCGCGCGATGCGCGCCAACGGCGACGAGACGCCCTTCGGGTTCGTCACGTCCGAGGGCTCGACGGAGATGCGCGAGCTCGCCGACGCGGAGGGGGCGCTGTTCCTCATCGCCAAGCCGTTCACCGCGGAGGTCTTCCGCGACACCATCGACCCCTTCCTCGCATGAGCGCCGTGACGCGACCGACCCCGCTGCCCGCGGCGCTGGAGGTCAGGGAGCTGCTCGAGGGGCTGCTGGGGCGGGACGTCGAGGCCGTCGTCGGGACCGGGGCGGTCGACCCGCACCAGCACCCGGGGGCCGTCGTGGGCGCCTACGTCGACGACAACCTGAAGCTGCGCGCGCTCGTCGTGTTCGACCTGCCGCTCGCGGCCTGGGCCGGTGCGGCCATCGCCCTCGTGCCGGCGGCGACCGCGGCGACGTGCGTCGAGGACGCGGTCATCACGCCCGCCCTCTTCGAGAACACCGCGGAGATCCTCAACGTGGGGGCGTCGCTGTTCAACCACGACGGGTGCCCGCACCTGCGTCTGTACGAGACGTACGCGCCGCGCGAGACGCTGCCCGGCGACATCGCGAAGTGGGTGCTCGCGTACGTGCAGCGCCTCGACATGGAGCTGACCGTCAGCGGCTACGGCACGGGACGGGCCTCGGTCCTGGTGATCTGAGGCACCCGGCGGGCCCGCGCGTCAGTGCGTCGGGCGGTACGTCCAGTGCCACGGCTCGCGCGGCACGTCCTCGACGAACCCGTACCGCTCGCCGTGCGTCCGCATCCAGGCCTGCGCGCGCGCGTCGAGGTCCAGGTCGACCGCGATGCCCCAGCCGTGGTTGCTCGTCCCGGGGACGGCGGCCAGGCCGCCCTGGGAGTAGAGGCCCTTGCGGCGGACGAGGTCCACCTGCACGTCGTACGGGCGGTAGGAGTCCGTCACGCCGATGCTCACGCCGTCGCGGGCCGCCGCCGCGCGCAGCGCCTCGAGGGACCGTGCCGCGGGCGCCCAGAGGCGGTGCCCGTCCGCGCCGGCGACGGTGCTCAGGGCCGCTGCGGGGACCTTGCCGTTGCCGTGGACGCGGAGCTCGGCGGGGACGCCCTTGGCGTCGACGAGGGCACGCCCGCTCCCGACGGCGGGAACCGGAGCGCTCGCGGGGGCAGGTGCCGCACCGGCGGACGCCGCGGCGGACGAGGACACGCCGGACAGGGCGGCCAGCGCCGTCGGGTTCTCCCACCACGCGGGTGCCGCGCGCCCCAGCATCGCCGGGCCCTGGCCGGGGACGCCCTGGCCCAGGAAGGCGGCCGGTGCACCGCCGCCGGGTGCGCCCGGGGAGGCGGCGATCGCGGTCTCCAGGGCGGCGTCGAACCCGCCCGCCGACGGCGACCACGAGGCACCGGCCGCGCCGGACCCGTACGCGCCCGACGGCGTGCCGAGGACGCCACCCGGGGGGCGCCCGGCGGCGAGCCGGCTCACGGTGGCGATCTGCGACCGGATCTCGGCGATGCGGTCGGTCACGGCGGCGACGGGGTCCAACGTGCTCCTTCGCAGGCTCGGTGACTCGGTGACTCGGTGACTCGGTGACGCGGTGGTGGGCGGCTGCTCTGCTGACGGACGGCTGCTCTGCTGACGGTCGGTGCACGGGGACGGCGCCGGCGGGTCGCGGCGGTCCCTCGCACGTCTCCCATCGACCGGCCGCGGCACGAGATGAGCCGCGACGCAGGGCCGCGGCGCGCCCGGCTGCGGGTGAAAGCGCTGGTCCGAAAGGGTGAGGTTGATCTTTTACACGCTGACAGGACTCAAGTACCGGCAGCACTCTTCCGTTGTCAGCGACAAGGGCAAACCCGTCGAGAGGCGGGGACGCAAAGCCACGGGACCACCAAGGTCAGCCGGGCTGCCGACTGGAAGAAGGTCATCATGGGTGATTTCGCCGTCGTCAACGCCGGGTCGTCCAGCGCGCGCGAGGACGTCACGTCCTCCGTGCCGCCGCAGGTCCTCGCCCGCTGGGCCGCCATCGCGGGCGAGCGGGCCCTGGTCGGCTTCCTGCCGAACCAGGTCAGGACCGCCTGAGCGCACGGCCGCACTGCCGCATCACGACCAGGGGCGCCGTCATCGACGACGGCGCCCCGGTCGTGTGCCTGGGGGTCTGCGCCGCGGCGTGGGGTCTGCCGGGCCGGTGACTACTGGTAGCTGACGAAGTCCGGGACGGGCTGCACGCCGCCGTACGTCTGCTCCGGCGTCAGCATCGGCACGTCCTCGTCCACGAAGTTCTTCCAGCCCCACCACAGCCCCTGCGGCGCCGTCGCGCGCAGCGCGTTCCACGTGCCCTGCTTGGCCGGCTGCGAGCCCTGGCCGTCCACGTGGACCATGAGCGCGAGCTCCTCGTGGGACATGTCGAGCCGCTCGCGGTCGGCGATCATCGACAGCTTGAACTGGTGCAGGATCAGCAGCTTCTGCGGCAGCGCGTTGTCCCGCGTGAGCTGGGCGAGCCACGCGGAGACGGCGTTGACCTCGTCGATCCCCACCGAGCCGATCTGGCGCAGGTGCACCTGGTCCGGGGCGAGGCGCCACTCCGGGTCCAGCGCCAGGCCGACGTTCGGGTAGCGCAGCAGCGGCTCGTACATCTGGGCCTGGGTGACGAAGTCCGTGCGGCCCGGCTGCAGGTCCAGCACGACGTAGACGCCCGCGTCGCGCGCCGCCTCGACCCACGGCACGAACGACTCGACGGGCAGCTCGCGGGAGTAGTTGCCGTCCGGCGTGGCCTCCGCGGCCGCGATCGTCACGATGATCTCGAACGCCGGGACGACGACGTCCGGGGTGAGCGCCTGGTACTGGGCCGCGAGCTGCTGCGCGCGCGCGATGCTGCCGGGCAGGTCCTGCTCGCCGAGCATGCCCAGCGCGGCGGTGCCGGGCGTGCCGTAGAGGGCGACCATGCGCCGGCCGGGGAACAGCACCTGCCCGCCGCCGGGGAGCTCCACGCCGGTCGCGGCGGTCCGCACCTTCCAGGCGAGGTCCTCCGCGCTGCCGAACGCGCCGCCGACGGCGACCACCGTCTGCGGGGCCGCCGCGGCGACGGCCTGGACGGTCGCACTCGTGGCGCGGGGGTCGCCGTCGGGCACGGTGACGACGGCGATCCCCGCCGCGCGCGCGGTGG
>NZ_AXCW01000258.1 GCF_000603945.1 Actinotalea ferrariae CF5-4
CCGGCGTCGAGGGCGCCGTCCTGGACGTCGACCTCGTCGGCCACGGGACCGGTCGCGGTCACGCGCTCGGCGGCGACCCCGACGCGGGTCCGGACGCCGTGCGCCCGCAGCTCGGCGTCGAGCAGGCCGGCCAGCTCGGCGTCCAGGGGTGGCAGGACGTGCGGCGCGAGGTCCACGAGGTCCACCTCCAGGCCGCGTTCCCGCAGCGCCTCGGCGGCCTCGAGCCCGATGAACCCCGCCCCCAGGACGACGGCGCGGCGGGCGCCCGCGGCGACGAGCTCCCGGACCCGGTCCGCGTCCGGCACGGTGCGCAGCGTCTGCACCTGGGGCAGGTCGAGGCCCTCGATCGGGGGGCGGACGGCCGTGGCCCCGGGGGCGAGCACCAGGGCGTCGTAGTCGAGCGTCAGGGGGCCGTCGTCCGGGCCGCCGAGGCGTCGCGCGTGGACGCGGCGCCGTTCCCGGTCGATGCCCGTCACCTCGTGGCGCAGCCGCACGTCGAGGTCGAGCGCGGCGGCGAGCGACTCCGGCGTCTGCAGGAGGAGCGCCGAGCGCTCGGGGATCTCGTCGCCGACGTGGTACGGCAGGCCGCAGTTGGCGAAGGAGACGAACTCCCCACGCTCGAGCACGACGATCTCCGCGTCCTCGCTGAGCCGCCGCGCCCGGGCCGCGGCGCTCATGCCCCCCGCGACGCCGCCGACGATGACGATCTTCATGGTGCTGTCCTCGCTCTGAGTGGTCCGTCGATGGTGCGCACGGCGTCGGGCGACATCCGAACTATACCCCTGGGGGTATAGCGCCGAGGGCAGGAGCCCAGGGGCGGGAGCCGGGCGGAGGGCGCCGGGGTCAGGCGACCGGTCGCCGGGCCAGGACGACGGCGTCCAGCGCCGGCCGGTCGGCGCCGGCGACCGCGCGCTCGCGGACGGCAGCGTCCCGGATCTCGAGGCCGGCTGCGCGCGCGGCCGTGGCGACGTCGTCGGTGGTCCACAGCACGGCCGGGTCCTGCGGGCCGCCGGTGCCCCCGGCCAGGTTGCTCCGGTCGTGCCCGACGAGGACGGCGGTGCCGCCCGGCCCCACGTGGGCGCAGGCGGCGGCGAGGGCGGCCCCGAGGGCCTGGACGGGCAGCTGGAGGTAGGCGACGACGACGAGGTCGACCGGCCCGGGCGGCAGGGGGTCGGCGAGCACGTCTGCGACGTGCCAGCGGGTGCGGGACGCGACGCCCTGCTCGCGGGCGAGGTCGGCGCCGCGCTGCATCGCGACCGTGGAGAAGTCGACGGCGTCCACGTCCCAGCCCAGGCGTGCCAGCCAGAGCGTGTGCCGGCCGTCGCCCGCGGCGACGTCGAGCGCCCGGCCGGGCGGGAGGTCGACGACCGCCTCGCGGACGAACACGTTGGGCTCGCTGCCCCACAGGTCTGCGGCGCGGTAGCGCTCGTCCCAGGTCCTGCTGTCCACGGTCAGGCGAGGGACAGGAAGAGCTTCTGCAGCTTGGCGCGGTTGACCTCGGCGGCGTCGCCGCCCTCGAGGAGGCACTGCTCGAGGCCGGTGGCGATGATCGCGAAACCGGCGCGGTCCAGGGCCTTGGAGGCGGCCGAGAGCTGGGTGACCACGTCGGCGCAGTCCGCCCCGGACTCCAGCATCTTGATGACGCCGTTGAGCTGCCCGTTCGCACGGCGCAGGCGGTTGATGACCGCGGTCATGTCCTCCGGGTCGAGCTGCATCGCGGGGTCCTCCGTCATCTCGTCACCGGCCCGCCGGCGGTCCGCCACGCGGCGAGCCCGCCGGAGAGGCTGGTGGCACGGTACCCCGCCGCGCGCAGCTGTGCGGCGGCGCCCCGGGAACGCATCCCGGAGGCGCACATGACGACCACGGGGGCGTCCCGCGGCAGGCGGCGCGCGTCGGTCGCGAGCCGGCCGAGCGGGACGTGCCGGGCCTGCGGCGCATGACCGCTGCGCCACTCGTCCTTCTCGCGCACGTCGACGAGCACGGCGCCCTGCGCCAGGAGGTCGAGCGCCTGGTCGGCCCGGACGGACCTGGGCAGGGCGTCGGGATCGCGGCGGAGGAGGCGGTCCAGGAAGCCGGGCATGGGCAGGGTCCTCTCGTGGGGCGCCCGCCGGGCAGCGGACGATGCTCCAGAGCATACCCCCAGGGGTATCGATACGGGAGGGGTGGGCGCTTCCTCCCCTACCGTGTGCCGGTGGACACGCAGCCTGCAGACCCCGGCCCCGCCCTCGACCCGGCCTGGACCACCCGTGCCGTCCGCGTCGCGCTGGACGAGGACCTGGGGCCGGCGCCCGGGCGCGACGTGACCACGCAGGCGACGGTCGACCCGGGCGAGAGCGGCGTCGCCCACCTCGTTGCGCGGGCCGACGGCGTCCTCGCCGGGCTGCCGGTCGTGGCCGAGGTCCTCGGACAGGTCGCCGGGCGCCTCGGGCTCCCCGTCCCGGAGGTCGAGGTCCGGGTCGACGACGGCGCCCGTGTCGCCCGGGGCGACGTCCTCGCGGTGCTGCGCGGCCCGGTCCAGGTGCTGCTCGTGGGGGAGCGGACGCTCCTGAACCTCACCAGCCGCGCCTCGGGCGTGGCGACCCACACCCGCCGCTGGGCGGACGCGCTCGCGGGGACCGGCGCCCAGGTCCTCGACACCCGCAAGACGACGCCCGGCCTGCGCGAGCTGGAGAAGTACGCGGTGCGCTGCGGCGGCGGGACCAACAAGCGGATGGGCCTCTACGACGTCGCGATGGTCAAGGACAACCACGTGGTCGCCGCGGGCTCCGTGGCCGGCGCGGTCGAGGCCGTGCGGCGCCGCTTCCCCGACGTCGCGGTCCAGGTCGAGGCGGACACCCTGGAGCAGGCGGTCGAGGCGCTCGACGTCGGGGCCGACTTCCTCCTGCTGGACAACATGCCCACGGCGCTGCTGCGGGAGGTCGTCCGAGTGGTGCGGGCACGCGACGGCGGTGACCGGGTCGAGCTCGAGGCGACCGGGAACCTCACCCTCGACCGGGCGGCCGAGGTCGCCGCGACCGGGGTCGACTTCCTCTCGGTCGGGGCGCTGACCCACTCCTCGCCGATCCTCGACCTGGCGCTCGACCTCGTCGAGCGCCAGGTCTGACCGGGCTCGAGCCCGTCCCGCCCGGCCCCGGCGGACGCCGAGCCGCGGGGGAGGGGTGCGGACGCCCGCCGGTAAACTCGCGCGGTGACCACGGCCGAGAACACCCCCGTCCAGACCGAGGACGACCTCCCCGAGCAGATGCGCGTGCGGCGGGAGAAGCGCGAACGGATGCTGGCCGAGGGGCGCGAGGCCTTCCCGGTCGGTGTCCCGGTCACGCACACGGTCGCGCAGGTGCGCGCCGAGCACGGCGACCTCGAGGCGGGTCAGGAGACCGACGTCGTCGTCGGCGTCGCGGGCCGTGTCATGTACCTGCGCAACACCGGCAAGCTCTGCTTCGCCACGATCCAGGACGGCGAGGGCAACCGGCTCCAGGTCATGCTGAGCCAGGCCGTCGTCGGCGAGGGGTCGCTGGACACCTTCAAGGCCGACGTCGACCTGGGTGACCACCTCTTCGCCCACGGCCGGGTGATCTCCTCCCGGCGCGGCGAGCTGAGCGTCTTCGCCGACGAGTGGCGCCTCGCGGCCAAGTCGCTGCGGCCGCTGCCGGTGCTGCACAAGGACCTCTCGGAGGAGGGGAGGGTCCGGCAGCGCTACGTCGACCTCATCGTCCGCCCGGCCGCCCGGGACGCCGTGCGGCTGCGCGCCGCCGTCGTGCGCTCGCTGCGCGAGAACTTCCACCGCCGCGGGTACGTGGAGGTGGAGACCCCGATGCTCCAGACGCAGCACGGCGGGGCGAGCGCGCGGCCTTTCACGACGCACATGAACGCCTTCGACATGGAGCTCTTCCTGCGTATCGCCCCGGAGCTGTTCCTCAAGCGCGCCGTCGTCGGTGGGGTGGAACGCGTCTTCGAGATCAACCGCAACTTCCGGAACGAGGGCGCGGACTCCACGCACTCCCCGGAGTTCGCCATGCTGGAGGCCTACGAGGCCTATGGCGACTACGTCACGATGGCGGCACTGACCCAGGACCTGGTGCAGACCGCCGCGCGTGACGCGCTCGGCACCACGACCATCTCGCTGCCCGACGGCACGGAGTACGAGCTGGGCGGCGACTGGGCATTCCTGAGCCTGTACGAGTCGCTGTCCGAGGCCCTCGGCGAGGAGATCACGCCGCAGGCGCCGGTGGACCGGCTCATGGCGCTGGTGGAGCGTTTCGACCTGCAGGTCGACCCGAAGAAGATGAACCACGGCAAGCTCGTCGAGGAGCTCTGGGAGCACCACGTCGGGAACGCGCTCCAGGCGCCCACGTTCGTGCGCGACTTCCCGGTCGACACCAGCCCGCTCGTGCGCGACCACCGGTCGATCCCCGGCGCGGTGGAGAAGTGGGACCTCTACGTCCGCGGCTTCGAGCTCGCGACCGGCTACTCCGAGCTGGTGGACCCGGTCGTCCAGCGGCAGCGGTTCGAGGCGCAGGCCCGGCTGGCCGCGGTCGGCGACGACGAGGCGATGCCCCTGGACGAGGACTTCCTCACCGCGATGGAGCACGCCATGCCGCCGTCGGGGGGGATCGGGATGGGTGTGGACCGGCTCCTCATGGCCCTGACGGGCCTGGGCATCCGCGAGACGATCCTCTTCCCGCTGGTGAAGCCGCTCTCCTGACCGGACGTACCATCGACGCGTGGACGGACTCTGGCAGGTGCTCGCGGCGCTGATCCCGTCGATCGGGGTGGGCCTGGTGTTCTGGTTCGTCATGCGTGCGGTCATCCACGCGGACCGTCGTGAGCGCCAGGCGGTCGCGCGCCTGGAGGCGCAGCAGCGCGCGCAGTCGCCCGACCAGGGCGCCGGCGTCGGCGACCGCTGACCGCATTTCCCGCGGGTCCGGCCGCCGCCGCGGACGCGTTTCCTTTCCCTCGCACGCCGCAGCCCTTTCCGCCACCTCCGGCGGGAATGGGTCGGTGGCGCCATTCGATTCCCTTTCCGGGGAATTTCGCAGTATCGTTCGAGCGTCAGTCAACCGGTACGCCCGAAGGAAGTTGAACCCATGGCTCAGAAGAATGTCGTCATGCTCATCGACGACCTCGACGGCGGCGACGCCGACGAGACCGTCTCGTTCTCGCTCGACGGCGTCTCCTACGAGATCGACCTCAATGCCGAGAACGCGGCGAAGCTGCGTGACTCCTTCGCCTCCTGGGTCGGCCACGGCCGCCGCGTCGGTGGTCGGACGCGCAGCACCGGCCGTCGTCCGGCGCGTTCCGCGGGCGGGGGCGGGAACAGCACGGAGATCCGCGAGTGGGCCCGCTCCAACGGCTACACGGTGAGCGACCGCGGTCGCATCCCGGCCGAGGTGAAGGCGGCGTTCGACAACCGCTGACGGCTCGTCGCGTCGAGCACGGCTCGTCGCGGTCCAGCACGGCACGAGGCCCCGTCCCTGCGGACGGGGCCTCGTCGCGTCCTGGAGCGGGCGCGGGCAACCCTCCCGCTGCGGCGGCCGGGCACAGGTCCGCGGACGGCCCCTGGTGCTCGGCAGGCCGTCCGCGGACCGATCGGGGGGCGGCGTCAGCCGGCCGGACGGGTGGCCGTCAGCTCGCGCACCGCTGCGTACTGCTCGCGCACGTGGGGCGCCGCGGGTCCGGCGACCACCTCCGTGCCGGACGCCGCCCAGCGCGGCGCCTCGGCGG
>NZ_AXCW01000259.1 GCF_000603945.1 Actinotalea ferrariae CF5-4
TGGCAGGCCGGCGGGGCGGGCGGGGCCGGGGCCGGTGGGAAGCGCGCGCCGGTAGCCTCGGCGCGTGAGCGTGCTCGGGGACCTGCGGACGGTCGCCGTCCACCCCGGCTTCCGGCGGCTGTTCGCGGTCCGCCTCGTCTCCCAGGCCGGGGACGGCATGTTCCAGGTCGGCCTGGCGACGCTGTTCTTCTTCGCGCCGGAGCGGCTCCCCCCC
>NZ_AXCW01000260.1 GCF_000603945.1 Actinotalea ferrariae CF5-4
CCGACGTCGCTGCGGCGTTCGCCGTCCTCCTCCTGCCGTTCACGATCGTCGGCCCGTGGGCCGGGGTGCTGCTGGACCGGTGGCGCCGCCGGCAGGTGCTGCTCCTGGGCAACGCCGTGCGCGTCGTCCTCGCCGTCGTGCTCGCGGCCCTCCTCGCGACGACCGGCGTGGGTCCGGCCGTGTACGTGCTGGCGCTGGTGACGCTCTCGGTGAACCGCTTCCTCCTCGCGGCGCTCTCGGCGGGCCTGCCCCGCGTCGTGCCCCGCGACCAGCTGCTCATGGCGAACGCGATCACCCCCACCCTCGGGGCGGCGGCGGCCGGCGTCGGCGCGGCGCTCGGGTTCGTGGGGCAGCTCGCCCCCACGGGTGCCTTCCGCGACGCCGTCGTCCTGCTGGGCGCGGCCGCGCTGTTCGGCGCCGCGTCCGCCCTCGCCCTGCGCCTGCGGCCCGACCAGCTGGGGCCCACGCACCGCGCCGGAGCCGAGGAGCTGTGGGAGCGGCTGCGCGAGGTCGGTCGCGGGCTCGGCCAGGGCACCTGGTACCTCGTCCGCCGCCGGACGCCGGCCCTCGCGCTCGGCGTCATGGCGACGCACCGCTTCATCTACGGCGTCACGTTCATCGCGGCGATCCTCATCTCCCGCAACCTGCTCGCGGACCCGCTCGACGCCGACGCCGGCCTGGCGGTGTTCGCGACCGTCCTGGCCTCGACGACCGTGGGGTTCGGTCTCGCCGTCGTCCTCACCCCGCTCGCGCACGAGCGCATGAGCCCCGCGAACTGGATCGTCGTGTGCCTGGGCACGGGGGCGGCGAGCCAGCTGCTCCTGGCCGCGTCGTACGCGCTGCCCGTCGTCCTGGTCAGCGGGGGCCTGCTCGGCCTCGCCGCGCAGGGGGCCAAGATCGCCGTGGACACCATCGTGCAGCGGGACACCCACGACGACTTCCGCGGCCGGGCCTTCGCGCTCTACGACGTCCTCTACAACGCGGCCTTCGTCGGCGCCGCGGCCCTGGCCGCCGTGGCGCTTCCGGACACCGGGTGGTCGCCCGCCGCGTTCGTCGGGCTCGCCGCCGCGTACGTCGCGGTCGCGGTCCTGTTCCGTGCCGGCCCGTCCCGGCCCGTCCACCTCGACGACGTCCCGGACCCGGCCGACGACGGCGCCGCAGCCGCCCGCCCCGAGGTCCCCGACCAGCGCGGATGATCTACGGCGCGCCCCCTTCGCGTCGTTCGCCTAGGGTTTTCCCATGCTGCAGGACCCCGTCGCCGCCCCGGCCGGCTCGCCACGGGCCTCGGACCCGCGCGCCCGGAGCGCGCTGCCGGCCCTCGTCCACGACCGCCCGGCCGCCACGCTCCTGGTCGACCTGGACCGGGGCGAGGTCGTCTTCGCGAACCTCCTGGCCGTCGATCTCGCCCCCGATCTGAGTCTCCCCGTGTCCCTGGAGGAGTGGTCCCGCCGCGCGTCGCTGCAGACGCCCGACGGCACCCTCCTGGAGGACGGCCCGTACCCGCTCGCCGTCGTCGCCCACGGGGAGCCCGCCCGCGGGATCCAGGTCGACGCCGAGCGCGCGTCGGACGAGTCGGCGGCGCGCGAGGCGCTCTGGCTCATCGGCATCCCGCTCTCCGAGGCACCCGCCCCGCTGTCGCACCAGGCTCTCATCATCCTGCTGCCCCTGCGGCAGGAGGAGGCGGTCCGGGCACTGCAGGACTCCGCCGGTGACCTGCACGCCCGCGCCGCCTTCGCCAGCGAGCTGTCCTTCGCCATCTCCGACCCGCGGCTGCCCGACGACCCGCTCGTCTGGGTCAACCCCGCGTTCACGCGCGTGACGGGCTACGCAGCGGCGGACGTCCTGGGTAAAAACTGCCGGTTCCTCCAGGGCCCGGACACGGACCCGGCCGTCGTCGACCACATGCGGACCGCCCTGCGCGAGGGGCGCACCGTGGCGGACACGCTCCTCAACTACCGCAAGGACGGCACGCCGTTCTGGAACCAGGTGGTCATCAGCCCGGTCGTCGACAGCCAGGGCAACGTCACCCACCACGTCGGGATCCAGGCGGACGTCACCGAGCGCATCCAGCTCCAGCAGACCCGCGACGAGGCGCTCGCCGAGGCCCGCGAGGTGTCCGAGCGCCTGCAGCTCCTCGCCCGGGTGAGCGAGGAGCTCGCGCAGCACCTCGACTACCAGGACGCCGTACGTGCGCTGGCGGAGACGGTGGTCCCGGCGCTCGGCGCGTGGGGCTACGTCACCGTGACGAGCGACCGAGGCCGGCACGAGCGCGTGCACATCGTGCCGCGCGACCCGGCCCGCCGCGAGGACGCGCGGTGGATGGAGGAGAACGGCGCCCTGGAGTGGATCGGCAGCTCCACGGTGCTCGAGCAGGTGATGCAGTCCGACTCCGCCGTGGCCCCGCAGGCGCGGGACGTCGACGTCGCCGCCTCCCGCGCGAAGACGCCGCCGGAGATCTGGGAGCGCGTCGACCGGCTCGGGCACCTGGGTCAGGTGCTCATCGTCCCGCTGCGGGCGCGCGACCGGGTCATCGGGGCACTGGTGCTGCTCGACCACGCGTTCGCGGACCAGACCGTCGAGACGGCGTCCCACGTCGGGGGCCGCGCCGGCCTCGCGCTCGACAACGTCCGCCTCTACCTCCGCGAGCGCGCCGCCGCCCTGACGCTGCAGCACTCGCTGCTCCCGGAGATCCCCGACGTCCCCGGCCTGGACCTGGCCGCGTCGTACCTGCCGGCGCTGCACCGGGCGGAGGTCGGCGGCGACTGGTTCGACGTCCTGCCCCTGCCCGACGGCGCGATCGGGCTCGCCGTCGGCGACGTCGTCGGGCACGACCTGCGCGCCGCCGCGTCCATGGGCCAGCTGCGCTCGGTGCTGCGGTCCTACGCGTGGAGCGGGGAGTCCGCGAGCCGCGTGATGGGGCGCCTCGACGAGCTCGTGCAGGGCCTGGGCATGGCCGACATGTCCACGTGCGTCTACCTGCGCCTCGAGGGCTCGCGCCTCACCTACAGCCGCGCCGGGCACCCGCCGCCCCTGCTGCGGCAGCCGAACGGCCGGGTGCGGTACCTCATGGGCGCGCTGAGCACCCCGGTGGGGGTGACGAACCTCGAGGCCATGCCGGAGGAGGAGCTCGAGCTGCCGATCGGCGCGACGCTCGTCATCTACACCGACGGCCTCGTGGAGCGCCGGGACCGGTCGCTGCGCCACGGGATCGACGCGCTGGCCGAGCTGCTCGCCCGGCTGCCGGGGGGGCTGACGTCGACGCAGGTCCGCGACGCGCTCGTCGGGGCGATGACCGGCCCGGACCAGGAGGACGACATCTGCGTCCTCGTCGTGCGCCGGGTCGAGGTGCCCGAGGACGGCGACGCGCCCGACGACGGGGCGCGCTGAGCCGGCGAGCACCGGACGGCCCCGCGACCCGAGCGCACCGGACCACCGGGACGCGCTCCCCGAGGACGCGCCCGCTCACGCCCCGACGGCGTCCTGGAGGACCTCCCACCGGGCGACCGGCCCGGGCACGACGACGAGGAGCGGGTGCGCCTGCGGTACGGCGACGTCCCGCCACCGTGCGAGCACGTCCGGGGAGCGGGCGCGCAGCTTCTCCCGCAGGTGCCACCACTCGTGACGGAGCCGGCCGGTCGTGACCTCCAGGCGCAGCGCCCCGTCCGGCGCGGCGAGGATCTTGGTGCGGTCGTAGGCGTACCCGCGGGCGGCCGCCTCGTCGACGACCCCGTGCAGGTAGGTGGTGATCGGCGCGCCCGGCGGCCACGGCGGGTCGGTCGCGGGCGGCGGGACGCGGAACCGCTCGAGCTGGGGGTGGTTGCGGTACCCCCGGGTCGTCCCGGTGAGGACCTTCTGGGCGAGCAGCCCCTCGCGCCAGCACGCCGTGAGCCCCTGACGGTCCAGGTACCGCGGGTGCACGGACCAGAGCCTCACCTCGCCGGCCTCATCGCCCGAGCCTCCCCGAGGACGGCGCGCCCCGCATCCGGGACCGGCCCCGGCTGACGACGACGACACCACGCGAGGCCTACGACGACGGCGCGCCCCGCTCCGCCCACCACGCGCGCAGCGCGCCCTCGGCCACGTCCTTGCCCAGCGGCCCCTGCTCCATGCGCAGCTCGAGCAGGAACCGGTACGCCTCCCCGACCTCGCGGCCGGGCCGCAGCCCCAGGACGGCCATGATCTCCTCGCCGTCCAGGTCGGGCCGGATGGCGGCGAGCTCCTCGGCCTCCGCGAGCTCGGCGATGCGGCGCTCGAGGTCGTCGTACGCGGCGGACAGGCGCGCGGCCTTGCGCCGGTTGCGGGTCGTGCAGTCCGAGCGGGTCAGCCGGTGCAGCCGCTCGAGCAGCGGCCCGGCGTCGGTGACGTAGCGCCGCACGGCCGAGTCGGTCCACTGCGCGTCGCCGTACCCGTGGAAGCGCAGGTGCAGCTCGGTGAGCCGCGCGACCGCCTTGACCGTGTCCTTGTCGAAGTGCAGCGCCCGGAGCCGCTTCGCGACGAGCTTCGCGCCGACGACCTCGTGGTGGTGGAAGCTCACCCCGCCGCCGGCCTCGAACCGCCGCGTCGCCGGCTTGCCGATGTCGTGCAGCAGCGCCGCGAGCCGCAGCACGAGGTCCGGGCCCGGGACCGGCCCCGTCGGGGCGGCGTGCGTCCCCGTCTCCAGCGCGATCGCCTGGGCGAGCACGGTGAGCGAGTGCTCGTAGACGTCCTTGTGCCGGTGGTGCTCGTCGATCTCCAGCCGCAGGGCCGGCAGCTCGGGCAGGACGTGGTCCGCGAGCCCGGTGTCCACGAGGACCTCCAGGCCGGGTCGCGGGTCGGTCGCGAGCAGCAGCTTGACGAGCTCGTCGCGCACGCGCTCGGGGGAGACGATCGCGATCCGCGGCGCCATCTCCTCGATCGCGCGGCGCACGTCGTCGTCGACCGTGAAGCCGAGCTGGGCGGCGAACCGGGCGGCGCGGAGCATGCGCAGCGGGTCGTCGTCGAAGGACTGCGTCGCGGTGACCGGCGTCCGCAGGACCCCGCGGGCGAGGTCGGTGAGCCCGCCGAACGGGTCGACGAACGTCAGGTCGGGCACCCGCACGGCCATCGCGTTCACCGTGAAGTCCCGCCGCGACAGGTCGCCGTCGAGGTCCTTGCCGAAGACGACCTCCGGCTTGCGGGACGTCGCGTCGTACGCCTCGGTGCGGTAGGTCGTCACCTCGACGACGACGTCCTCGCTGGCCGGCGCCCCGGCGCGGGCCCGGCGCGGGTGGCGGCGCGCGCCGATGGTGCCGAACGCGCGCCCGATGTCCCACGTCGCGTCCCCCCACGCGGCGAGGAGACGCTCGGTCTCCTCGGGGCTCGCGGAGGTCGCGAAGTCCAGGTCCGTGCTGGCGCGCCCCAGGAAGGCGTCCCGGACGGGCCCGCCGACGAGGGCCAGCTCGTGGCCCGCGGCGGCGAAGGCCGCGCCGAGCTCCAGCGCCGCCGGGGCCATCCCGGCGAGCACCTCCG
>NZ_AXCW01000261.1 GCF_000603945.1 Actinotalea ferrariae CF5-4
CCGAGCAGGCGCGGCGCGCCCAGGCGGTGCGCGCCGGCGCCGACCACGCCCTGGCCCTGCTGGAGGAGTCGCTGCGTCGCGCGACGGCCGAGCGGGAGGCGGTCGAGGCCGCCCAGGCGGAGCGCGAGGTGCAGGTGCGCGCCGTCCGCGTCGACGTGGACCGCCGTGCCGCGGAGCTGGCCGAGCTCACCGACGTGGCGCACCGCGACGAGGTGGCCCGTGCCCAGCAGCGGCTCCGCATCGAGCAGCTCCAGAACCGTGCGGTCGAGGACCTCGGCCTCGACCCGCAGGTGCTCCTCGACGAGTACGGCCCCCACACCGCCGTGCCGGTCTGGGGGGAGCGGGCGGACGCGCTGCGCGCGGCGCGCGAGGGGTCTGCCGAGGGCGTCGAGGAGGCCTCCGCCACCGTGCCCTTCGTCCGGGCCGAGCAGGAGAAGCGCCTCCGGGCGGCGGAGCGCGCCCTGTCCCTGCTGGGCCGGGTCAACCCGCTGGCCCTGGAGGAGTTCGCGGCGCTGGAGGAGCGGCACACCTTCCTGTCGACGCAGCTCGCGGACCTCAAGAAGTCGCGCACGGACCTGCTCCAGATCGTCAAGGAGATCGACGAGCGGGTCGAGCAGGTCTTCGCCGAGGCCTACCGCGACACCGCGGTGCAGTTCGAGCGGGTGTTCACCCGGCTGTTCCCCGGCGGCGAGGGTCGCCTCGTCCTGACCGAGCCGGGCGACATGCTCACCACGGGCATCGAGGTCGAGGCCCGCCCCGCCGGGAAGAAGGTCAAGCGCCTCTCGCTGCTGTCCGGCGGTGAGCGCTCGCTCACCGCCGTCGCGCTCCTGGTCGCCATCTTCAAGGCGCGGCCCAGCCCGTTCTACGTCATGGACGAGGTCGAGGCGGCGCTGGACGACGCGAACCTCGGGCGGCTCCTCGACATCTTCACCGAGCTCCAGGAGGACTCCCAGCTCATCGTCGTCACCCACCAGAAGCGGACGATGGAGATCGCCGACGCCCTCTACGGCGTCACGATGCGCGGCGACGGCGTGACGACCGTGATCAGCCAGCGGCTGCGGGAGGACGCGCGGCCCTGAGGCGGCACCCGTGGTGTGAAGATCGTGTGGCGATCGTGCCCACCCCCGGGTGCGCCCGCTGGTGCCGACGGCCCGACGCCGGATACTGGCAGTCATGGGATCTGTCGTGGCACCTGTCGTCCTGGCCCTCGTCGTCGCGCTCGCCGTCCTCGTGCTGAGCGCCGTCGTCTCGACGGGGCGGCCGGCACGCGAGGTCCTCACCGACGCGCGCGACGCGCTGCGCGGCGGGCTGGCCCGGGAGCGGTGGACCACCGCAGGGACGGCGCAGGGTCGCGGTCCGGGCGGCGGTGCGAGGACGCTGCCGCGTGCCGGTGCGGTCCTGCTGCGCAGCGCGGCCGTCGACGACGACCTCGACGACGACGAGACGTCGGTGACCGACCTCTTCGACCTCGGCCGGCCGGACCCGCAGGGCTACGTCCGCGCGGACCGGCTCGCCACCGCGCTGGAGCGGGCCCAGGGCGCCGTCGCCGACGGCGTCCAGCAGGTGCAGCACCGCGTCCGTCGCTGACCGACCGCGGGTCGAGGACCTGCGCCGACCCTGAGAGACTGCCCGCGTGAACGACCTCACCGATCTCCTCGTCTACGGCCTCCCGGCCCTCCTCGTCGTCGGCCTCGGCGTCGTCGGGCTCCGCTCCCGCTCCCGCCGCGGCCGCGAGCCGCAGGCGCCGCCCACCACGACCGCCGAGGACGTCGAGCACGCGCCGACGACCGACGGCTCCGCACCGACCGCGACGGTCGAGGTGCCCACCGACGGGGCGGTGGTGGCCGAGCCGGTCGCACCGGCCGTCGAGGCGCCGGAGCCCGTCGCCGGGCGGATGGTCCGGCTGCGCGAGCGCCTGGCACGGTCCGGCTCCCCGCTGGGCACCCGACTGCTCCAGGTCCTCTCGCGAGACCACCTCTCCGAGGACGACTGGGACGAGATCGAGGAGACGCTGCTCCTCGCCGACGTCGGCGCCGGCCCCACGACCGAGCTGGTGGACCGGCTCCGCGAGCGGGTGCGCGTGCTCGGCGTCCGGGAGCCCGGTGCGGTGCGGGAGATGCTGCGCGAGCAGCTCCTCGCGCTCGTCGACCCCTCGCTGGACCGCACCCTGCGGACCGCCCCGGGCGTCGCCGACGACGGGTCCTCCCACCCCGCCGTCGTGCTGGTGGTCGGCGTCAACGGCACGGGCAAGACGACGACGGTCGGCAAGCTCGCCCGGGTGCTCGTCGCCGAGGGACGCTCCGTCGTCCTCGGCGCGGCCGACACGTTCCGCGCTGCGGCCGCGGACCAGCTCCAGACCTGGGGGGCCCGCGTGGGCGTCCCGACGGTGCGCTCGGACAAGGACGGTGGCGACCCGGCGGCCGTGGCGTTCGACGCCGTGCGGCGCGCGACCGACGAGGGCGCGGACGTGGTCCTCGTGGACACCGCCGGTCGTCTGCAGAACAAGGCCGGCCTGATGGACGAGCTCGGCAAGATCACGCGGATCCTCTCCCGGCGCGCCCCGATCGGGGAGGTCCTCCTCGTCCTGGACGCCACGACGGGCCAGAACGGGCTCAACCAGGCGCGCGTCTTCGGCGAGGTCGCCGGCGTGACCGGGATCGTCCTGACCAAGCTCGACGGGACCGCCAAGGGCGGCATCGTGGTCGCCGTCCAGCGCGAGCTCGGCGTGCCGGTCAAGCTCGTCGGGCTGGGGGAGGGCGCGGACGACCTGGCGCCCTTCGAGCCGGAGGCGTTCGTCGACGGGCTGCTCCAGGGCTGAGCACCAGCCGCCGTGTCCGCCTCGCGGACGGCGCGGTCCGCCTCGTGAAACGAGACGTTCACGTGGGGGCGCGGTTCGTCACCTGCGCGTAACGCTCGAGGCGGCCGTGAGAAACAGCGCCTCGGGACAGTGATCCCCGGACCAGCCGCCCGGCTGGCGAGGGGAGAGACAACATGGAGATCGATGCGGGTCTGACCGCATGGATGCTGGTGTCGGCGTCGTTCGTGCTCCTGATGACGCCGGGTCTGGCGTTGTTCTACGGCGGCATGGTGCGCGGCAAGTCGGTGCTCAACATGATGATGATGAGCTTCGGCGCGATGGGCCTCGTGGGTGTGATCTACATCCTCTGGGGCTGGTCGATGTCGTACGGGTCGCAGAGCGTCGGCGGGTTCTTCGCCAACCCGTTCGAGCAGTTCGGCCTCGGCGGCGGGGGCGTCTTCGCGGAGGACGGCTCGGCCGTCGTCGCCGACGGGCTGCCGATCATCGTCGACGTCGGCTTCCAGGCGACGTTCGCCATCATCACGGTCGCGCTCATCTCGGGCGCCATCGCCGACCGCGCGAAGTTCGGCACCTGGATGGTGTTCTCGGGCCTGTGGGTGACGTTCGCGTTCTTCCCCATGGCCCACATGGTCTGGGGCGGCGGCCTGCTCTCCGACGAGGGCCCGTTCGCGAGCATCGCGACCCCCGTCGACTTCGCCGGCGGCACCGTGGTCCACATCAACGCGGGCATGGCGGCCCTCGTCCTGGCCCTCGTCGTCGGCAAGCGCAAGGGCTTCGGTCGCGAGCCGATGCGGCCGCACAACCTGCCGCTCGTCATGCTCGGCGCCGCGCTGCTGTGGTTCGGCTGGTTCGGCTTCAACGCCGGCTCCGCCTACGGCGCCGACGGCCTCGCCGGCCTGGCGTGGGTCAACACCTCCACGGCCGCCTCGGCCGGGATCCTCGGGTGGCTCATGACGGAGAAGCTCCGCGACGGCCACGCCACGTCCCTCGGGGCCGCCTCGGGCGTCGTCGCCGGTCTGGTGGCCATCACGCCCGCCGCCGGTGCGCTGAGCCCGGTCGGTGCCGCGGTCCTCGGCCTCGTCGCCGGTGCCGTCTCCGCCCTGGCGGTCGGCCTGAAGTACCGCTTCGGCTACGACGACTCGCTCGACGTCGTCGGCGTCCACCTCGTGGCCGGCCTCGTCGGCACGCTGCTCATCGGCCTCCTCGCCACCGACGGCGGCCTGCTGTACGGCGGCAGCGTGAACCTCCTCGTCGTGCAGGCGCTCATCGCCCTCGTCGCGGTGGCCCTGTCCGGCGCGGTCACCCTCGTCATCGCCCTGGCCCTCAAGGCCACCATGGGCTGGCGCATCAGCGAGGACGCGGAGGTCGGTGGCATCGACCTGGCCGTCCACCGCGAGGGTGCGTACGAGACGATCGGCGGGCGGGTCGTCGACAGCCGTACCAGCCTGGCCCCGTCCCCGGCACCGGCAGGGGCGTCAGCGCCGGCCGTCGCCGAGCGCACCACAACGGAGGTGAAGTGATGACCAAGCTCGTCACCGGCATCATCCAGCCGCACCGGCTGGACGACGTGAAGTCGGCGCTGGAGGCCTTCGGCGTCCGCGGCATGACGGTCAGCGAGGCGAGCGGCTACGGCCGGCAGCGGGGCCACACCGAGGTCTACCGCGGCGCCGAGTACACCGTGGACCTCGTGCCCAAGGTCCGCATCGAGGTCCTGGTCGCCGACGAGGACGCCGCGAGCGTCACCAAGGTGATCGTCGGCGCGGCGCAGACCGGCAAGATCGGCGACGGCAAGGTGTGGGTGGTCCCGGTCGAGGACGTCGCCCGCGTCCGCACCGGCGAGCACGGCATCGACGCCCTCTGAGGGGCGCGTCATGACCGCACCGGAGCACGGCGCGGTCGACGGCCAGGACGGCCCGGAGGCCCCGCGCCCCCCTGTGGGGGTGTGGGGCCTCCGGGCTGACCGCCTCGACCTCGCCCGCCGGATGCTCGGCCCGGGCACCGACGGCGTCACGCGCCGGGCTACCGTGGCGGGGCTCGTGAGCGCGCGCCTGGCGGGTCTCTGGGACGACGTCGCGCACGACCTCGCCCTCGGTGACGGCATCGCGCTGGGCGCCGTCGGGAGCCTGGGCCGCCAGGACGCCTCCCCGGCCTCGGACCTGGACCTCCTGCTGGTCCACGACGGGCGCAGCCATGACGCGGCCACCGTCGCGGCCGTCGCGGAGCGCCTCTGGTACCCAGTGTGGGACGCGGGGCTCGACCTCGACCACGCCGTCCGGTCCCTCGCCCAGTGCCGCCAGGTCGCGTCCGCCGACCTCCCCGCGGCCGTGGGGCTGCTGGACCTGCGGCA
Source organism: Actinotalea ferrariae CF5-4 (assembly GCF_000603945.1). Classification (GTDB taxonomy): domain Bacteria; phylum Actinomycetota; class Actinomycetes; order Actinomycetales; family Cellulomonadaceae; genus Actinotalea; species Actinotalea ferrariae. Next base: position 5,166 of record NZ_AXCW01000261.1, read on the forward strand.
CGTCGCCGGCGACCCGGCGGTGGTCCTGCGTGCCCGCAGCGCGCTGCTCACGGACTGGCGCGGCGCCGCGCGGCGCCGGCTCCCCGAGCTCCTCACCGGCACGAGGCAGCGCGCGGAGCGCAGCGGGGAGCTCGCGTACCTCGTGGAGCCGGACCTCAAGGAGGCCCGGGGCGGCATCCGCGACGCCGTCGTCGTCTTCGCGCTCGCGGCGACCTGGCTGACCGACCGGCCGCACGGCAGCCTCGACGCCGCCTACCGGCGGCTGCTGGACGTGCGGGACGCGCTGCACGTGGTGACCCGACGGCCGACCAACCGGCTCCTGCGCGTCGACCAGGACGAGGTCGCGGCGCTCCTCGGGGTCGGGGACGCGGACGACCTCCTCGCCGAGCTCGCCGAGGCGGGGCGCACGGTGTCGCACGCGCTGGACACCACCGTCCGCCACGCGCGCCAGGCGCTCGCCCGCCCGTCGCTGCGGCAGCCGCTGCTCGTCCGCGGCCGCCGCGTCG
>NZ_AXCW01000262.1 GCF_000603945.1 Actinotalea ferrariae CF5-4
GCCTGCCGCCGGGCTGAGCGCCTGCGGTGGCCCTGAGCCCGTGGGGCGCGACCGCCGTCAGGCGGCGCCGGGGAACCAGGTGACGGGGCCGGCGATCCGCACGCCGACCGTGTCGCCCTCCGGCATCTCGCCCTGCGTCCGGCACAGGACGGGCAGCAGCACGTCCCCGGGGCAGCGGACCTCGAGGGCGACGCTGGCGTCGTGCCCGTAGAAGTACCGGTCGACGACGCGCGCCGAGAGGCCCTCGCCCTCGGGCACCAGGTGGACCTGCTCCGGGCGCAGCACCGCGCGGCCCACCCCGTCCGGCGCGGACTGGGCGAGCGGCAGGTGCCCCAGCGGTGTCCACACGACGCCGTCGCGCACGGTCGCCGGGATGACGACGGCCTCGCCGACGAACCGCGCGACCTCCACGTCCCGCGGGAAGCGGTACACCTCCTTCGGGGTGCCCGCCTGGACGACGACGCCGTCCCGCATCACCGCGACGACGTCGGCCGTGGACAGCGCCTCCTCCTGGTCGTGGGTGACCAGGACCGCCGTCGCCCCCGCGGCGTGCAGGGCTGCGCGGACATCGGCGCGGACGCTCGCCCGGAGGGCCGCGTCGAGGGCGGAGAACGGCTCGTCGAGCAGGACGACGTCGGGCTGCGGCGCGAGGGCCCGCGCCACGGCGACGCGCTGCTGCTGGCCGCCCGACAGCTGGGCGGGCATCCGCTCCTCGTACCCGCGCAGGCCGACGAGCTCGAGGAGCTCCGTGACGCGTGCCGCGCTCGTCCGGCGCGCGCCGCGACCCCCGCGCAGTCCGAAGGCGACGTTCTGGGCGACGGTGAGGTGCGGGAAGAGCGCGCCCTCCTGGGGGACGACGGCGACGCGGCGCTTCTCCGGGGCGACGTGGGTCCCGGGGCCGGTGACCTCGCGGCCCGCCAGGACGACGGAGCCCGCGTCGGCGCGCTCGAATCCGGCGACGACGCGCAGCAGGGTGGTCTTGCCGCAGCCGGACGGGCCGAGGACGGCGGCGAGCCGCCCGGACGGGACCTCGAGGTCCACGCCCCGCAGCACCGGCTGTGCGCCGAACGCCTTGGTGACCCCGCGGATCTGCAGGGGGCTCATCGCGGCCTCGTTCCCTTCGGTCGGTCGGGGCCGGCCGGCCCTGACGGTGCTGCAGGTGCTGCGGGTGCTGCAGGTGCTGCGGGTGCTGCGACTGCTGGGCGTACCGGTCCGAGGACCGCCTCCGTCGCGGCCGTCCCGGTCCGCGTCGTGCCGTCCGGCGACGAGGCCGTCCGGCTCGCCGTCCGCGTCTGGACCCGGGTGAGCAGGACGGTCGGGACGATGGCGAGCAGGACGAGCGCCGCCGCGTACGGGGCAGCCGCAGCGTAAGCACCGGATCCGGTCTCGGTCCACAGCCGGGTGGCCAGGGTGTCCATGCCGGTCGGTCGCAGCAGCAGCGTCGCGGGCAGCTCCTTCATCGCCGTCAGGAGAACGAGCGCGGCCCCCGTCGCAATTCCCGGGCCGGCCAGGGGCACGGTCACGCGCCGCAGGGTGGCCCACGGCCCGAAGCCCAGCGACCGCGACACCTCCTCCAGGCGCCGGGGACTCTGGGCGACGCTCGCCCGCACCGCGCCGACCGCCGCCGGCAGGAACAGGACCGCGTACCCCAGGACCAGCAGCGGCACCTCCTGGTAGAGCGGCTGCAGGTAGCGGACCCCGAGGAAGACGAGGGCCAGGGCGACGACGACGCCGGGCAGCGCGTGCCCGGCGTAGGTGGCGTGCTCCAGCACGCGCACGGGGCGTCCCACGAAGCGCGCGGCCAGGATCCCCACCGGGACGGCCAGCAGGGTCGTCACGACGGCCCCGAGGACGGCGACGCCGACGGTCGCGCTCGCCGCGTCCGTGAGCCGGCCCAGGTCCAGGCGAGCCGAGGAGCCGACCGAGAGCCAGTACACGAGGGTGCCGGCGGGGAACGCGAGGGCGACGCCGGCCACGCCCACGCAGGAGGCCACGCCGACCGGGGCCCAGCGGCCCAGCGCCACGGTGGCCGCCGTGCGCGCGACGCCGGAGCCCACCCGGGCCTGCCCGGCGCGGCCACGGCTGCGGGTCTCGGCCACGGTGATGGCGACGGTGAGGACCACGAGGATGAGCGACAGCACCGCCGCCGGGGTCCGGTCGAAGCTCGACCGGTAGGAGGCGTGGATGACGCGGGTGAACACGTCGTAGCGCATCAGCGACGGCGCACCGAAGTCCGACAGCACGTAGAGCGCGACGAGCAGCCCGCCGGCCGCCGCGGCGGGCCGGATCTGCGGCACGGTCACGCGCAGGAACGTCGCCAGGCTGCTGCGGCCCAGCGACCGAGAGACCTCCTCCAGGCTGGGGTCCGCGCGGCGCAGGGCGGCCACCACCGGCAGGAAGACGTACGGGTAGGTGCACGCCGAGAGGACCAGGAGCGTGCCCCAGAACCCGGCGAGGCCCGGGAAGGTGGAGATCCAGGCGTACGCGGCGACGTAGCTCGGGACGGCGAGCGGCAGGGCGGCCACCACGCCGAACGTGCGTCGGCCGGGCAGGTCGGTGCGGGTGGTCAGCCAGGCCAGGCCGACGCCGACGACGAGGCAGACGCCCGTGACGGCGGCGGTGAGCCCGAGGCTGCGCAGGACGAGCCGCAGGGTGCGCTCGCGCGCGACGATCTCCCAGGCCGTGACCCACCCGCTCTCGCCCGCCCGGACGACGAGGTACGCCAGCGGCAGGAGCGCGACGAGCGCCGCCAGGGTCGCGGGGACGACGAGGACGGCCGGCGGGCGTTCCCGGACCGACCGTCCTCGGGGCGTCGGTCGGCTCAGGTGAGGCCGACCTCGTCGAGGAGCGCGAGCGTCTCCGCCAGGGACTCCAGGTCGTTGAGGTCGATCTGCTGCCCCTGGAGCTCGCTCAGCGGCGGGAGGTCGAACACGGTCGACTCGACGCCCGCGACGACCGGGTACTCGGCGGTCTCGTCGGCGAAGTACTGCTGGGCCTCCTCCGACAGCAGGAAGGCGATGGCCTCGGCCGCTGCCTCCGGCTGGTCGGTGCCCGCCACGATGCCCGCGCCGGCGACGTTGATGAGGGCGCCGGGGTCGTCGGGGGCCAGGAAGTGGATCCGGGCGTCGACGCCGTCCTCGCCGAGCTCGGCCGTGCGCTGGTACCAGTAGTAGTGGTTGATCAGGCCGAGGGCGACCTCGCCGGACTCGACCGCGTCGAGCACCGCCACGTTGTTCTCGTAGACCTGGGGGTCGTTCGCGGCGAAGGCCTCCAGCCACTCGCGGGCACCGTCCTCGCCACGGTCCACGCGCAGCGCGGTCACGAACGCGTGGAAGCTCGCGTTGCTCGGCGCAAAGCCGATCTTGCCCGCCCACTGCGGGTCGAGGAGCTGGTCCACCCCGGTGATCGACTCGACCTGCGGCACCTGCTCGGGGTCGTAGGCGACCACGCGCGCCCGGCCGGACGTCGCGACCCAGCGGCCGTCGGCGTCGCGGAAGTCCTCGGCCACGAGGTCCAGCACCTCCGGGTCCAGCTCCGTCAGCATGCCGGCGCCGGCGAGCGCCCCGAGGGCCCCGGCGTCCTGACCGAAGAAGACGTCGGCGTCGGTCGCCTCGCCCTCCTCGAGCAGCTGGGCGGCGAGCTCGCTGGTGCCGGCGTACCGGACCTCGACGGGGACGCCGACGGCCTCCTCGAGCCGGTCGAGCACCGGCTCGACCAGGTTCTCGTTCCGGCCGGAGTAGATGACGAGCGCGCCCTCGGCGTCGTCGCCGACGCCGTCGGGCGACCCCGCGTCGGAGCCGCACGCCGCCAGCGTGGCGGTCACGGCGAGGAGGGCGGTCGGGAGGGCGAGTCGCGAACGGCGCATGCGGGCTCCTGGGTGTCTGGACCGGTTCGGGTCGGCGGGTGGGTGCGGTGCACCTCGTCGTGCGGGCGGCGCTGAGGCCGCGGTCGAGCGTAGGTGAGGCATGCCTTACCTCCAAATCCGCCTCGGCCCGCCCTCAGGGGCGCGCACGCGGGGTCGGGTCTAGCGTGGGGCCACGACCACCACGCGCGAAGGGGCACGATGAGGGGCGCCGACCAGGCCCGGCGGACGACCGCCTACGTCTCGATGTTCGACCTGTTCTCCATCGGGGTGGGGCCGTCCTCCTCCCACACCGTCGGTCCGATGCGGGCCGCGCGGGCCTTCGCCCGCGGGCTCCGGGCCGACGGGCTGCTGCCCCACGTCGACCGGGTCACGTGCGTGCTCTACGGCTCGCTCGGCTCGACCGGCCTGGGGCACGGGACGCCCGACGCCGTCGTCGCCGGCCTGTCCGACCTCGACCCGGCGACCTGCGACCCGGACCGGGTGCGCGGGGCGTGGTCCCGCCGCCCGCCCGACGGCGCCCCGGGCGACAGCGCTCCCGACGGCCTGCTGCGTCTCGCGGGGGAGCGCCCGGTGCCGTTCCCGCGCGAGGCCGTGGCGTTCGCGCCGCGCACGCGGCTGCCCGGCCATCCCAACGCCCTGACGCTCCTCGCCTGGCGGGACGGCGAGCCGCTGCCCGTGCGCGAGGAGACCTGGTACTCGGTGGGGGGCGGGTTCGTCGTGCGCGAGGGGGCACAGCCCGACGACGACGCGGCGGCCCGTCCGGTGCCGTACCCGTTCGACACCGCGGCGGAGCTGCTCGCCACCTGCGCCGAGACCGGGCTCGACATCGCCGGCGTCGCCCGCGCCAACGAGGACGCCCTGCACGGCTCCGAGGCGGTGGCGGCGCGCCTGGACGCGGTGTGGGAGGCCATGGCGTCGTGCGTCGAGCGGGGGCTCGTGGCGACCGGCACGCTCCCGGGCGGTCTGCGGGTGCCACGAAGGGCCGCGGCGGTGCGGGCCCACCTGGAGGAACGGGACGCGCGGGGCGAGGGCGGCACGTCGACCGAGTGGCTCCACGCGTGGGCCCTCGCGGTGAACGAGGAGAACGCCTCGGGGGGCCGCGTCGTCACGGCCCCGACGAACGGGGCGGCCGGGATCGTGCCCTCCGTCGCGCACCACTACGTGCGGTTCGTCCCCGGTGCCTCCCGCGAGGGGATCCACCGGTTCCTCCTCACGGCCGCCGCGCTCGGCTCGCTGTTCAAGCGGAACGCGTCCATCTCCGGCGCGGAGGGCGGGTGCCAGGCCGAGGTCGGTTCGGCGTGCGCCATGGCCGCGGGCGCGCTGTGCGCCGTCCGCGGCGGGACGCCCGGACAGGTGGAGAACGCCGCCGAGATCGCCATCGAGCACCATCTCGGCCTGACGTGCGACCCCGTCGGCGGACTGGTCCAGATCCCGTGCATCGAGCGCAACGCGATCGCCGCCTCGACCGCGGTGAGCGCGGCGCTGCTGGCGCTGCACGGCGACGGCACCCACCTGGTCTCGCTCGACACGGTCGTGGAGACGATGCGGCAGACGGGGCGGGACATGTCCAGCAAGTACAAGGAGACGAGCGAGGGCGGTCTGGCCGTCAACGTCGTCGAGTGCTGACCGGCTGACCCCCGGCCGGACCGCGGCGCCCCGGCGGGGTCAGCCCCCGGCCGGACCGCGGCGCCCCG
>NZ_AXCW01000263.1 GCF_000603945.1 Actinotalea ferrariae CF5-4
CGGGCCGCGGGCCCGGCGGGACGTCCGGACCGTCGCCGGGGTGGTCGCCGCGGCCGGGGGGCGGCGGGGCGTACGGGTTGGTCACGGGGACAAGTCTCACACCCGGCGGGCGTCGCGCCCGTGCCCGCACCGCCGCCGCTAAGGTCCGCCGTGTGACCTCCCAGCACGCGCCCGGGCCGCCCACCGCCGACCGTGACGTCGTGCCGACGGCGGCGCGCGTCGTCGTCCTCGTCTCCGGCGGGGGCTCCAACCTCGCCGCGCTGCTCGCCGCGCACGACGACCCCGCGTACGGCGCGCGCGTCGTCGGCGTCGTGAGCGACCGCGCCGACGCCGGCGGCCTGACCGGCGCGCGCGACGCGGGGGTGGCCACCGCGGTGGTCGCCCCGGCCGACTTCCCGGACCGTGCGGCGTGGGACGCGGCGCTCGCGAAGACGGTCGCGTCGTTCGGGCCGCGGTGGGTCGTCAGCGCCGGGTTCATGCGCATCCTCGGCGCACCGTTCCTCCTGCGCTTCGACGAGCGGGTGCTCAACACCCACCCCGCCCTGCTGCCGGCCTTCCCGGGCGCGCACGGCGTGCGGGACGCGCTGGCCTACGGCGTGCGGGTCACCGGGTGCACGGTCCACCTCGTCGACGCCGGGACGGACACCGGCCCGGTCATCGCCCAGCAAGCCGTCGAGGTGCTCGACGACGACGACGAGGCGACGCTGCACGAGCGGATCAAGACGGTCGAGCGGGCGCTGCTGGTGGACGTCGTCGGCCGGGTGGCGCGCCACGGACTGACGATCGAGGGCCGGCGCGTCCGGCTCGGCGGCTGACGGCGCGACGACGGCGGACGCCCGGCGGTTGCCGGCCCGGCGGCTGACGGCCCGGCGGCTGACGGCCCGGCCGATCAGGGAGCGACGAGGAACGCCTCGTCGAACGCGCAGCCCTCGGGCACGTGGTCCACGTCCGCGAGGTCCGCGAGGCCACCGCCACCCAGGCTGATCCGGCTGCCGTCGGTGTACCGCTCCCCGCCGTAGGTGAGGCCCTCGCCGTCCCATGTGGTCCGCGGCCGCTGGAAGACCGGCAGCCAGCGCTGCCCGAGCTCGTCGACGATCGTCAGGCACGCGTCCGACACGTCGACCGACCCCGTGAGCAGGGCGTCCATGCCCTCGTCGGCGCGCTCGGCCACGAACGCGACGGGCCCGCCCGCCGTCACGCCGGTCCCGCCGGGCGGCAGCGCGGTGCAGGCCGTCGGCAGCCACAGCAGGCCGGCAGCGAGGACGACGACGACGCGACGCGTGCCCACGATGCCCACGATGGCCCCCTCCCGTGTGCCGGGCGTCGTCGCCCGGCACGCCGACCGTAGCGACTCCGGCGACGGTCGAGGGAGGGTCCGGGCAGCGGGAGGGCTCGGGACAGCGCGGCTAGACTGGCCCCGGCCGCGACTGGCGAGGGTGGAAACGACCACCGGGGAGCGACCGGCAGTGCCCTGCAGCGCACCGCCCGCCTGGGTGCCTGGGTCCCTCGAGCAGCGTGACGGCCCGCGAGCCGCCCCGCCGCGCCGACCGACCCAGCGCCGCCGACCGCCCGGCGGTGCCCGAACCCAGGAGTGCCCATGGCGCACGACCTCCCCACCCTGCCCGTCGTCGAGGACGCCACGGCGCCCGAGACGCGCCGCCCGCTGCGCCGTGCGCTGCTGAGCGTCTACGACAAGACCGGCCTGGTGGACCTTGCGACCGCCCTGCACGGCGCGGGCGTCGAGCTCGTCTCGACGGGCTCCACCGCGGCACGCATCGCCGACGCCGGCCTGCCTGTCACCCCGGTCGAGGAGCTCACCGGCTTCCCGGAGTGCCTGGACGGCCGCGTCAAGACGCTCCACCCGCGGGTGCACGCGGGGATCCTCGCGGACACGCGCCGGCCCGAGCACGTCGCGCAGCTCGCGGCGCTCGAGGTGGCGCCGTTCGAGCTCGTCGTCGTCAACCTCTACCCGTTCGTGGAGACGGTGATGTCCGGGGCGACCCCGGACGAGTGCGTCGAGCAGATCGACATCGGCGGCCCCTCGATGGTGCGCGCGGCCGCGAAGAACCACCCGAGCGTCGCCGTCGTCGTCGACCCGGCGCGCTACGGCGCGGTCCTGGACGCCGTCGCCGACGGCGGCTTCACCCTCGCCCAGCGCCGCGCGCTCGCCGCGGAGGCGTTCGTGCACACCGCGACGTACGACGTCGCCGTCGCGTCCTGGATCGGCAACGTCCTGACCTCGACCGACGAGGTGGAGGGCGAGGACGGCCCGGTCAGCACCGGCTTCCCGGCGTGGATGGGCGCCACCTGGAACCGCGCCGACGTGCTGCGCTACGGCGAGAACCCGCACCAGCGCGCCGCGCTGTACACGTCCGGCTTCGGCCCGGCCGGGCTCGCGCAGGCGCGCCAGCTGCACGGCAAGGCGATGAGCTACAACAACTACGTCGACGCCGACGCCGCGTGGCGCGCCGCGTACGACCACGAGGAGCCCGCAGTCGCGATCATCAAGCACGCGAACCCGTGCGGCATCGCCGTCGGCGCCGACGTCGCCGAGGCGCACGCCCGGGCGCACGCCTGCGACCCGGTGTCGGCGTTCGGCGGGGTCATCGCGGCGAACCGGCCGGTCACCCGGGCCGCGGCCGAGCAGATCGCGCCGGTCTTCACCGAGGTCGTCGTGGCCCCGGGCTTCGACGACGACGCGCTCGAGGTGCTCCGGACGAAGAAGAACGTCCGCCTGCTCGTGGTCGAGGGACGCCCCGGGGGCGGTGTCGAGATGCGGCCCGTCTCGGGCGGCTTGCTCCTGCAGTCCGTGGACGGCATCGACGCGGTGGTGGACGGCGGCGGTGACGACCCCGCGTCGTGGACGCTCGCCGCGGGGGAGCCGGCGGACGAGGCGACCCTCGCGGACCTCGCCTTCGCCTGGCGCTCCGTGCGCGCCGTGAAGTCCAACGCGATCCTCCTCGCGAAGGACGGCGGCTCCGTGGGCGTCGGCATGGGGCAGGTCAACCGCGTGGACTCCTGCCGGCTCGCCGTCGAGCGGGCCAACACCGGCGACGTCGAGCGGGCGCGCGGGGCCGTGGCGGCGTCGGACGCGTTCTTCCCCTTCCCGGACGGGCTCCAGGTGCTCCTCGACGCCGGCGTGCGCGCGGTGGTCCAGCCCGGTGGCTCGGTGCGCGACGAGGAGGTCGTCGCGGCGGCCCGTGCGGCGGGCGTGACGATGTACCTCACGGGCACGCGCCACTTCGCGCACTGACCCCCGCAGCGCACCGCTCACCGCTCACCGCTCACCGCTCACGGTCAGATCGGGGAGAGCTCCCCGCGCCTGACGCGGGGAGCTCTCCCCGATCTGCTGGTGTGCGTCGGTGGCCCGGCAGGGCAGGGCCGGGGCGGGCAGGGACCCCGGTCCCGGGTCGGGGTGCCCGGGCCGGGTGCACGGTGAGGGGGTGGACGCGCTGCTGCGGCGCTGGGTGCTGTGGGCCGGCGGCGGGGAGGCCGTCGGCTTCGCGGTGCCCGCGCTCGCCGGCGCGGCCGTCGGTGCCGTCCGGCCGGGTCTCCTGCTGCCGGCGCTGGTCGTCGCCGGCGCGGGCGAGGGGGCCGTGCTGGGCTGGGCGCAGTCCCGGGTGCTGCGGCGTGTCGGCGTGGACCCGGCGCGCTGGACCGCCCTGACGTCCGCCGCCGCGGCGGTCGCCTGGTTGCTGGGCATGGGCTGGTTCGGGTCCGATCGCCTCCGCGGGTCGGCTCCGGTGCCCCTGCTGGTCGCCGGCTCGGTCCTCGTCGGCGCGGTGGTGCTCCTGTCGATCGGCACGGCCCAGGCGGGGGAGCTGCGGCGGGTGGTGGGCCGCCCGCGCCCGTGGGTGGTCGCCAATGTCCTCGCGTGGGGCGCCGGGCTCACCGTCTTCGGCCTGGTCACGACGCCGCTGTGGCAGCCCGGCCAGGCCGGGGGCGTCGTGCTGGCGATCGGGCTGCTCGGCGGCGTGCTCATGGCCGGGACCATGGCGCTCGTGACCGGCGCGGCGCTGGTCCGGCTCCTCCGGTCGCCGGTCCCGACGGGGAGTGATGAAGGTCACCCACGCTGACCGACGGATCTTCCCACCGTCTCCACAGCGCCTTCACGTCGACGGACGAGGCGGCCGGTGAGGTCCGGGATGCTTGTCCCCATGGCAGACGCGCAGGTGGACGGCATCGGTGGCTGGGTGGTCGACGTCATCGGCAGCATCGGGGAGCTCGGCGTGGGGCTCCTCATCGCCCTCGAGAACGTCGTCCCACCCATCCCGTCGGAGGTGATCCTCCCGTTCGCCGGCTTCAGCGCCTCGCAGGGCCGGATCAGCCTGGTCGGCGCCTGGGTGGCCGCGACCGTCGGGTCCCTCGTCGGTGCGTGGATCCTCTACGGCGTCGGCGCGTTCATCGCCTACGAGCGGCTGCACGGGCTCGCGTCGAAGCGCTGGTTCCTCCTGTTCAACACCGAGGACCTGCACCGGGGCGAGCGCTTCTTCGACCGGCACGGCAGCAAGGTGGTGCTGTTCGCGCGGTTCGTGCCGCTGCTGCGGTCCGTCGTGTCGGTGCCCGCGGGCGTGGTGCGGATGCCGCTCCTGCGGTTCAGCGCGTTGACCGCCCTCGGCAGCGGCATCTGGAACGCGCTCTTCCTGTACGCCGGCTACACGCTGGGCGGGCAGTGGGAGCGGGTGGAGGCGTGGATGGGTCCGGTGTCCACGACCGTGGTCGTCCTCGTCGCGGCCGCCTTCGCCCTGCTCGTGGTCCGGCAGGTCAAGATCCGCACCTGACGCTCAGGCGCGGGACCGCCGCCTGACGCTCAGGCGCGGGGGCTGCGCAGGGGCCGGCCGGGGTCGGCGGCGGCGTCCCGGTCCAGCCGGGGCAGCTCCGGGCCGGCGAACAGCTTCCGCGCGGCGGCCACGTCCCGAGGGGTGTCCACGGCCAGCACGCCGGTGAGCCGCTCGGAGCCGGGGGCGAACCACAGGGCCGTGAAGGCCCCCGCCACCTCGCCCCGGACGACGACGTCGTCGTCCCGCCCCGGAGCGCCGTACAGCGCGAGGTCGTGGCCGAGCTGGGTGGAGAAGACGTAGGGCGCGAGGTCGTCGGCGGGCTGCGGCGGGCCGCCGAGCAGCCGTCGTACCGCGATCGCCGGGCCCCGGAGCGCGCCGTCCCAGTGCCCGCCGGACACCCAGCCGTGCCGCGCGGACCGACGCCGCGCCAGGTCGCCGAGCGCGACGACCGGGAGGTCCGGGGCGGCGAGGACGCGGTACGCCTCGTCCACCGCGAGCGACCCGTCGCCCTCCAGCGGCAGGGTCGGCGCGAGCCACGCGGAGGCGGGCCGCGCACCCACGGCGACGAGGACGACGTCGGCCGGGAGCACCTCGCCGGACGCCAGGGCGACCTCGCCCGGAGCGACGGCCGCGACGGGGGAGCCCGTGAGCAGCCGCACCCCGGCGGCCTCGTACCAGGGCGCGGTCCAGGCGCCGACGCGGGTGCCCAGCGCGGTCGCCAGCGGGGCGTCACCGGCCTCGACCACGGTGACGTCCACGCCGGCGCCCGC
>NZ_AXCW01000264.1 GCF_000603945.1 Actinotalea ferrariae CF5-4
CTGCGCCGAGCGGTCCTCGGCGGCCTGGGCGGCGCGGTGCGCGAGGCGCGGGGCGACGACGCCCGCGACGAGCAGGCCCAGGGCCAGCGCGATGCCCGCGGCCGGCAGGAACACGCCGACCAGGACGCTGGAGAGCACCCCGACGACGGCTGCCACGGCCATCGGCAGCAGGCCCCGCACCACGACGTCCCCCACGGCGTCGACGTCGGCGCCGACGCGCGCGAGCAGGTCCCCGCGCCGCAGCGAGACCAGGGTCGCGGGGTCCGCGGCGGCGAGTCGCTCGTAGACACGCGTGCGCAGCGTCGCCATGCCCCGCAGGGCGACGTCGTGCGACCACAGGCGCTCGACGTAGCGCAGGAGCCCCCGGGAGACGCCGAAGCCGCGGACCGCCACGGCGGCGACGGTCAGCGCCATGACGGGCGGCATCTGCGAGGCGCGCGCGATGAGCCAGGCGGACACCGCCGCGAGCGCCACCGCGGAGCCGAGGCTCCCCGCGCCGGCGGCGACCGCGGCCACCACCCGCCGCGGCGGGACCTCGAGCAGCCGGATCGCCCGCCGCAGCGGGTCCGTGGGCCTCATGCGGTCACCGCCCGCTCCGCGAGGCCCCGGTCGGTGACGGGCGCCGGTCCGGCGGTGCCGACGCTGCGCACCCGGACCACCTCGTCCGCGGCCGCGACGAGGGTGGGGCGGTGGGCGACGAGCAGCACCGTGCGACCCTGCTCGCGCAGCCGCGCGACCGCCCGCAGGACGCCGGCCTCGGTGTCCGCGTCGAGGTGGGCCGTCGGCTCGTCGAGCACGACGAGGGGCTCGTCACCGAGCAGCGCCCGCGCCAGGGCGACGCGCTGCCGCTCACCCAGGCTGAGGCCCACCCCGCCCTGCCCGACCGCGGTCAGCCAGCCGTCGGGGCGGTCCTCCACGACGTCGAGCAGACCCACCAGCCGGGCCGCGTCGGCGAGGGCGGCGGGCGGGACGTCCCGGCCCCGGGTGACGGCCTCCCGGAGCGTCCCCGGTTCGAGCGTGGTCCGCTGCGGCACCCATGCGACCTGCCGCCACCAGGACGCGCGCTCCACGTCCGCGAGATCGACGTCGCCGACGAGCACGCGTCCGCGGGTCGGCTCGACGAGGCCGAGGACCACGCCCGCGGCGGTCGACTTGCCGGCGCCGTTCGGGCCGGTGAGGGCCACGACGCGACCCGGTCGCAGCTCGAGGTCCAGCCCGGCGGGAGCCAGCACGGCGCGGCCGGGCGCCTCGACGTCGACACCCACCAGGCGCACGGTGGTGCGCCGCAGGTCGGGCGCGTCGACGGGCGGGCGCGGACGGTCCGGGGGCTGCCCACCGGCGTCCGCCCGGGTCAGGGGCACCTCCAGCAGCGCGAAGGCGCGCGCGGCGGCACCGATGCCGTCGGTCGAGGCGTGGAAGTGGGCACCCACCTGGCGCAGCGGGAGGTAGACCTCGGGTGCCAGGACGAGCACCGCCAGGGCGGTCGTGAGGTCCAGGTGCCCGTAGACGAGCCGGAAGCCGACCCCGACGGCGACGAGCGCGACCGAGAGCGTCGTCAGCAGCTCGAGCACCATCCCGGACAGGAAGGCGACGCGCAGCGTGCCCATCGTCGCGCGGCGGTGCGCGTCGCCGAGGTCGCGCACCCGGGCGGCCGGTCCGCGCTCGCGGCCGAGGGCCCGCAGCGTCGGCACGCCGGCGAGCAGGTCCAGCACCTGCCCGCCCAGCCGGGTCATGGTCGCCAGGCGCCGGTCGGCGGCGTGCTGCGTCATCACGCCGATGAGCCACATGAAGAGGGGGACGAGCGGCAGCGTCGCGGCGATCGTCAGCGCGGCGATCCAGTCCAGCCCCAGTACGACGGCGAGGCCCGCCGGGGTCACGGTCGCCGCCAGGAGCAGCTGGGGGAGGTAGCGGACGAAGTACGGCTCCAGCGCGTCCAGGCCCCGGGTCGCGAACGTGGCGACCGACGCCGGGTCCTCCGGGAGCCGTCGCGGCCCCAGCGCCACGGCATGGCGGACGACCTGCTCGCGGAGCTCCGCGACCGCCCGGGTGGCCGCCCGGTGCGCCCACCGCTCCTGCAGGCCGACGAGGACCGCGCGCAGGCCCAGGACCGCCGCGAGTCCCGCGAGCGGCCCCGTCACCCCGGCGAGGGTGGCCCGGCCGGTCACCACGGGCGCGAGGGCGTGCGCGAGCAGGAGGGCCTGGGCGATGACCGTCGCGGCGGTCAGGGCGCCCAGCCCGGCGGTGAGCAGCACGTACCGCCGGGCCGAGCGGGCCCGTCGCAGGAGCCGTGGGTCGAGGGGCCTCACACGCGGTCGAAGGTCAGCCCCGTGTGCGCGGGGATCTGCTCCACCGTGAGGCGCTTGCGGAAGACCCAGTACGTCCAGCCCTGGTAGAGCAGCACGACCGGGGTGAGGACGACGGCGACCCACGTCATGATCGTGAGCGTGTAGTCGGTCGAGGAGGCGTTGTCGACCGTCAGGGAGCTCCCGGGCTCGAGCGCGGGCATGACGTCCGGGTACATCGAGCCGAAGACGAGCACGACGGCCGCGACGATCGTGACGGCGGAGGCGACGAACGCCTGGCCCTCCCGACGGGCGCGCGTGGTGGCGACGAGCGCCAGCAGCGCGAGGGCCGCGACCGCGGTGGCGGCCCACGTCCACGGCACCGAGTACGCGAGCTGGGCCCACACGGCGAACGCCCCCGCGACGACGAGCGTCGCGACCGCCAGCCGCTCGGCCAGCGCACCGGCCCGCTCCCGGACCTCCCCGTCGGTCTTCAGGGCGAGGAAGACGGCACCGTGGGTGAGGAACAGGAGCGCCGTCGTGGCGCCGCCCAGCAGGGCGAACGGGTTGAGCAGGTCCAGGAAGGTCCCGACGTACTGGTGGTCCGCGTCGAGGTGGACGCCGCGCACCAGGTTGCCGAAGGCGACGCCCCACAGCACCGCCGGGACCCACGAGCCGACGACCAGGGCCCGGTCCGCCCACGACCGCCATCGCGGGTCGTCGATCTTGCCGCGCCACTCGAAGGCCACGACGCGGACGATCAGCGCGAGCAGGATGAGGAACAGCGCCAGGTAGAACCCGGAGAACATCGAGGCGTACCACTCCGGGAAGGCCGCGAAGGTCGCGCCGCCGGCGGTGAGGAGCCACACCTCGTTGCCGTCCCACACCGGGCCGATCGTGTTGATGAGCACCCGGCGCTCGCGGTCCCCGCGGCCGAGCACCGGCAGCAGCATCCCGACGCCGAAGTCGAAGCCCTCCAGGACGAGGTAGCCGGTCCACAGGACGGCGATGAGGACGAACCAGACGGTGGGCAGGTCCATGGTCGTGGCCTCTCAGTACGCGAAGGACAGCGGCTTGTCGGCGCCGTCGTCGGGGTTCTGGGCGGCGAGGCGCTGCGCCTCCGGGCTCGGGTCCGTCTCGGTCGCGGCGACGCCCTCGACGGCGTAGCGGACCATGAGCCGGAACCACAGGACGGCGAGCACCGCGTAGAGCAGCGTGAAGCCGATCATCGACGTGAGGACCATGCCGGCCGGGACGGACGTGGAGACGCCCGTGGCGGTGAGCATCCACACGCCGTCGACGCCGCTCGGGTTCGGGTTGGGCGCGACCACCCACGGCTGGCGACCCATCTCGGTGAAGACCCAGCCGAACGAGGACGCCAGGAACGGCGTCGGGAGGGCGGCCAGGCCGAGCGTCCCGAACCACCGCGTCCCGACGACGGCGCGGCGGCGCAGGAGCAGTAGGACGGCCGCGGCGAGCGCCGCCGAGCCCAGACCCAGGCCGATCATGAGCCGGAAGCTCCAGTACGTGACGGCGAGGTTCGGGCGGTAGTCCACGCCCTCGCCGTAGAGCACCTCGGACCGCTCCTGCAGCTCCTCCACACCGGGCAGGTAGGAGTCGAACGTGCCGGAGGCCAGGTAGGAGGTCAGGCCGGGGACCGTCAGCACGTGCCGGACGCCCTCGCAGTCGTTGCTCAGGTCGCCGATCGTCAGCAGGGAGAAGGCGGCGCCCGTCTCGCCCTCGCACAGCGCCTCGGCGGACGCCATCTTCATGGGCTGCTGGTCGAACATGAGCTTGGCCTGCCAGTCGCCGGAGGCGGCGACGCCCACCCCGGCGGCGAGCATCGTGACGGTGCCCAGGACGACGGCGCTGCGGTACACCCGGGCGGTCGCCTCGTCGCCGCGGCGCACGGACCGCACCATCCACCAGGCACCGATGCCCGCGACGAACGTGCCGGCCGTCAGGAAGGCCGCCGTGATGGTGTGGGGGAAGGCGGCCAGGAGGGTGGGGTTGGTCAGGACGGCGCCGATGTCCACCATCTCCGCGCGCCCGGTCTCCTCGTTGAGCACGGCCCCGACGGGGTGCTGCATCCAGGAGTTGGCGGCCAGGATGAAGAAGGCGGAGAGGTTCGTGGCGATCGCGACGGCCCAGATGGTGGCCAGGTGGACGCGCTGGGGCAGCTTGTCCCAGCCGAAGATCCACAGCCCCAGGAACGTGGACTCGACGAAGAACGCGGCCAGCGCCTCCATCGCGAGCGGTGCGCCGAAGACGTCGCCCACGAACCGCGAGTACTCGCTCCAGTTCATGCCGAACTGGAACTCCTGCACGATGCCCGTCGCGACGCCGATGGCGAAGTTGATGAGCAGCAGCTTGCCGAAGAACTTCGTCAGGCGGAGCCACCGCTCGTCGCCCGTGCGGTGCCAGGCCGTCTGCATGATGGCGACGAGGGGCGCGAGCCCGATCGTCAGGGGGACGAAGATGAAGTGGTAGACGGTGGTGATGCCGAACTGCCACCTCGCCAGGTCCAGGGCGTCCACGGTGCCTCCCAGCACTCCGAGCACTGTCACGATCCGACCCGTCGACGGTAGGGAGCAGGGCGCCGGATGATCGTGGGACGAACGTCCTGCGATGTGACAGCCCGTCACCTCCGCCCAGGTCGGCGCGGCGCGCCGTCGGCCGCTGCATGGGTCCGAGGTCCCTGCTGTGCGATACTTCCGGCAAGCTCGGGGGTCGCCACACCGTCTCCCGGGCGGCAGACGACTGCCGGACGTGGTCCGCGACCGCCAGGCGCCGCCGTCCTGCACCAGCCTCCCCGGGCGACCTGTTCGCCCGGGACGGGGTCGGTGCGCCGGACAGGCTGGCGCCGGTCTCCGCCCACCCGTCCGGTCCGACGACAGACTTCCGTCGCGGCGCACCGCGTCAGTGACGACCGACCCGCCCGGGCCGGCGAGTGTGGCCGATCCGGGCCAGGAGACGTACTCCGTGGCAGACGACCGCACCCCCGAGACCGCAGCGCAGGGCACCGACAGCACCGAGCCGGGCGCGGGCACGACCGCTCCGCGGGCCCGCCGCAGCCGGCGCGCCACGAGCGCGACGACCGCTCCGCCGACCGGCGCGACCGCTCC
>NZ_AXCW01000265.1 GCF_000603945.1 Actinotalea ferrariae CF5-4
CGGCGCGCTGCTCCTGCACTGGGCCGGGCAGCAGGGGGGTGCGACCGCGGCCGTGGGCCTCGTCGTCGGGGCGGTCGCCGTGGCCCTGGCCCTGCCCGGCCTCGTGCCGCCCGGCACGCTCCGCGCCCGGCGTGGCCTGCCGTCCGTCGTCCTCGTCCGCGGGCTGCTCGGGGCGGCGTTCTTCGCCGCCGAGGTCTACCTGCCCCTCCTGCTGACCTCGGAGCGGGGGCTGCGTCCCGCGCAGGCGGGGCTCGCCCTCACCGGCGCCGCCCTGGCCTGGTCCGCGGGCTCGTGGCTGCGCGGCCGGAACGACGCCTGGGACCCGGGCCACGTCGTGCGGGCCGGCGCGGCGACGATCGTGCTGGGCACGGTCGTGGCCGGGGCGGCCGTCCTGCCCGCGGTGCCGGTCGTCGTGAGCCTGGTCGGCTGGACGGTCGCCGGGCTCGGCATGGGACTGACGTACCCGACGCTCTCCGTGCTCACGCTGCGCCTGTCGGCCCCGGCCGAGCAGGGTGCGAACTCGTCCGCCCTGCAGGTCATGGAGTCCCTCACCATCGCCGTCGTGCTCGCGGTGAGCGGACCCCTCTTCGTGCTCCTGCTGGCCCGGGACGCGACCACGGCGTTCGTCACGGCCTTCGCGGTCGCGGGGGCGTTCGCCGTCGTCGGGCTGCTCGTCGGCGGGCGCGTCCGCGCCGCCTGACGGTCCCCCGGCAGGCCGGCACGGGCCGGCACGGGTCGGCACGGGTCGGCGCACCACCCGTCCGGAGCAGCGCAGGTCACGATTCGGGATCGGCGCGGGCGACACGCCATGTGAACGCTCACAGAATCGTCGCGGGCGACGATTCTTGGAGCATGTTCACGACGACGGGACTGTCCTTCAGCGGCGCTGCTGTGGAACGCCCCTGCCCGCCGGAACCGCTGCGGCTCGTGCCCGCGCCGTCCCCGTCGCCGGAGGCCACCGCTCCCGACGCCGAGCGCCTGCTGGCCGCCCGCACGGACGAGCTCCTGACCGCCGTGCCCTGCGCGGCCCGGCCCTCGACGCGCTTCGTGCACCGGGACGGGCCGTGCCGCTGCTTCGTGGGCGGGCCGGCCCCGGAGTTCCCGCCCTCGGCGGGTGTCCCGGTGACGGCCGCGTCCTGAGCCCTAGGCCCTCGGGCCGTAGGCGCCGCCGGGGTGGACGACGCGGTCCTCGGACGGCATGAGCACCCACAGCACGGGGTAGACGATCAGCTGGCTGCCCGGCAGCAGCATGAGCACCAGGACGAACAGCAGCCGCGCGCCCCACGGGCTGATGCCGAAGCGGCGCGCGAGCCCGGCGCACACGCCTGCCAGCACACGGCCCTCCAGCGGGCGGGCGAGGCCCTGGCGGCGCATGTCCTCGTGGATGTTCACTCTGATCACTCCTGACGTGGTCGGTCTGACACGACCATCGTGCGCCGCCCGGTGGGAAGGGCGCCTCCGGTACGCACCCTGAGCCGACCCTGGTCCTGCCGGCGCCAGGGACCCCGACGCCTCAGGGGTGACCCGGGCTCAGCCGACCGGCGTCGCCTCGGGAGCGACCGCGCGGCGTCGTCGGACGGCCGTCGCGACGACGTGGACGAGCCCGGTCAGCACCGAGGCCGCGGCGAACACGGCCAGGGCCTGCAGGGGCTTCTCCATGATGTCCGGCGCCACGACGATGACGCCGGCCAGCGCCAGCATCGTGATGCCGGCGAAGAGCTTGAGCACCTGGCCGTGGTGCTCCTGGAGGCGCAGTGCGCGCATCGTCCCGACGGCCACGGCCACCACGACGATCTCGTCGAGGAGGAACGGGACCATGTACGCCCCGAAGAGCGCCGCCGCCTCGCCTGCCGGCACCCCGGCCTGCTGGAGGAGCCCCGTCCACAGGACGGGGAAGCCCGCCGTGCACGGCGTCTCCAGGAGCGACACCGCCACCCCGAGCGCCGCGGTGGCCAGGAGGGCGGGCCCGAGCCGGTCCTGCCCCGCCGCGGCCCGCATGCGCTTGTACAGTCCCGGCTTGGCGGCGTCCGGGATGGTGAAGGAGATCCCGCGCTTGAACGCGACGTAGTCCTTCACGCTCACCACGCCGACCACGCCCGCGACGACGGCCACCACCGCCTGCACCGCCGCGAGGTGCGTCGCGACCGACAGGGCCGAGTAGATCCCCGCCATGTACAGCGCGTACATCCCCGCGGTGACGAGCAGGAAGGTCCCGCCGACGGCGACGACGCGGCGCCGGCTCGCGGTGCGGACGACGATCGTGAGCAGGACCGAGATGGCCCAGAGCGAGCACGGGTTGACCCCGTCCACGAACCCGATGACGAGCGTCGACACGAGCAGCGACCGGGCGCCCAGGTCCACCTCGCCCAGCAGCGGCACGTCGACGACGGCGCCCGCCCCCGACTCGCACGCGAGCGCCTCCTGCGAGCAGGTCCCGGCCCCGGGCGTCCCGTAGACGCCCGGCTGCACGCTCCGGCCCGCGACGGCGCGGTCCAGCGCCGCCGCGAGGTCCTCCGCGATGGCGTCGGTCCAGCCGATCCACACCCGCTCGCCCAGCACCGTCGTCGGCACCGAGGACGCCTCGAACCCCAGCTCCTCCCCCGTGCGGACGAACAGCGCCCGGCCCTGGGCGTCCGCCCAGACCTCGTGCTCCACGACGACCAGACCCGGGAACCGCGGCGCCTGCTCGGCGAGCCACGCCGACTGCTCGGCGCACTTGGGGCAGCCCTCGCCGGTGAACCGGACGAGCTCGACCGCCTCGGGGCCGGCCTGGGCGCCGTCGGTGGCGCCCGCCGCCGGGGCGGACGGGGGTAGGAGCAGGAGGAGGACACCGAGGAGGAGGGTCACCACCAGGGCCGGCGCGCTCGACAGGGCACCCGCCCGCGGGGAGCGTCCTGCTCTGACGGCCATGCCCGCATCATCGGTCGGGCCGGTGGGCGGGACGTGGGACCAGCGTCCCCGGCCCGGTCCTCAGAAGTCGTCGAGGTCCAGCTCGAACCAGACCGTCTTGCCGCCGTCCTCGTGGACCTCGACGCCCCAGCGGGAGGACATCGCCTCGACGATCGCCATGCCGCGGCCGTTGAGCGCCGACGGGTCCGTCCGCATCACGACGGGGCTCGCGTCGGCGCCGTCGCTCACGGAGACCCGCGCCAGCTGATCGGTGACGACCAGCTGCAGCCCGATCCCCGCCTGGGCGGGACCGTGGAGGACGGCGTTCGCGAGGAGCTCGCTGGACAGCAGCTCGAGGACCTGGTTGGTCATGCCCACGGCGCCCCGCGCGGCGGCGGTCCGGACCACCCAGTGGCGGCCGATGGCGACCGACTGCCGCTCGCCCGGCAGCAGGATGCTGTCCACGTCGACGCCCGGATCGACGTCCGCGTCGACGTCGCGGCCTGCCTCGGTCTCGTCCTGGTCGGCCGGGACGGCGTCGTCAGGGGCCGTGACCTCGCCGTCGGAGGCGACGAGCCGGAGGGTGCGGTCGGACGACGTGCGCCGTGCGCGGTCGCCGGTCATCTGCACTCCTCCTGTGGTCAGGGTCCGCTCCCGAGGGTGCCGACCCCCGTCCTGGACGACCACCCTGCCAATCACCACCCCGCGCCGCCTCTCGGCCGGGTGACGGGGACAGTCTGGCATCTTCCCCCGGTGGCCGCGTCGTGACCAGGGGGAACCGGCTCAGCGGCCTGCTCGTTGTCCCAGGGTCCCACCCACGCCGACCGCCAGGAGGGGCCGTGCCGCAGCCCGTCGTCCCCGTGGACCCTGCCCTGCCCACCGCCGCCGCGCAGGGCCACGCGCCGCCGTTCGACCCCGCTGCGTCCGCCGAGGAGGAGCTCGACCGCCAGGTCCGCGCCTACGTCGCGACCGGCGTCGCGGCGCTGCTCGGCCTCGACGAGGCGGGACTGCTCCGGCGCGTCGAGCCGGCCCGCCGCGCGCTGGCCGAGATCGCGGCGGACGACGACGCCTCGGCCGCGGCCCGAGCGCGCGGGGACCTCGTGCCGTTCGTCCTCGTCCTGGACGTCGCCCCGCACGGGCCGGAGGCCCTCGTGCCCGCGATGCGGCACCGCTCGCGGGGAGGCATCAGCGTGGTGCCGCCCGAGGAGCTCGCGGGCTACCTGCCCGTCGACGGGGTGGCCGTGGCGCCCGGCGACCGCCTCGTCGTCGGCGTCGACACCGGCGGGACGTTCCGCGGGACGACGCCCGAGGCGGCGCTCGCGACGGTGCGTGCCGCCGGTCGTACGCCGCTGACCGTGGAGGAGGGCCTGGCGCTCGTCGTGGTGCGGCCCGACATGCTGCGCCCGAACCGCTGCTTCTCGCTCATGGGCTCCCGGCGGGGCGACCAACGGGTGCCGGCGGTCTGGATCAGCGCGGGACGGCCCAAGCTCGGGTGGTGCTGGGACCGGAACCCCCACGACTGGCTCGGCGCCGCGCACGCGGCCGCACGCGTCGCGGTCAGCGCCCGGGGTCGATGAGCCGCGGGATCCCCGCCGGGGCGGCGGCGGAGAGCTCCAGGTACTTCGCCTCCGCCCGGTGCAGCCGGACGTGCTCGTCCAGGCTCCACGTCGGACCGTTGCGCAGCACCGTGCCGCAGGAGCACTCGAGCCACAACGTCCCGTCGGGGTCGGACCGCAGGGTGCCGACGGTGTAGTGGGTCGCCCTCGCCCGCTCCTTCGCGTCGCGCAGGGCGGCGCTGACGGGTTCCGGTGCGCGCTCGCGCCCGGCGTCCTCCGTGGTGGTCACTCGCCTTGTCTACCACCGGCGCCAGGCCCCCTCCGCACGGATCCGCACTCGCCCGACCCGAAACGGTCGTGAACCAGTTCTGACGCGTTTTCAGTGTCCGTTTCGTCTCGTTTCGGCATCACTCGTCCGGGTGACGCACGTCCGTTGAACCTGCGACCTTGGACAACCCCACGCACCGTCAGGCCACCGGACGGGCACCTTCCCCACACCCCCGCGGCCCTCACGCCCGTCCCGTCAGGTCGTCGCGGGCCGATGCCGGGAGTCCCCATGAACCGTCCCTCCAGAGCCGCCTCGACGACGTCCGCGGCCGCCCTCCTCACGATCGGTGCCGTCGCCGCGGGGCCGGCCGCTGCCGCCCCCGGTGACGCCGCGTGCACGACGGCCCAGACCTCGTTCGACGCCGCCCTCGCCGGGGCGAGCGACCCGGCCCTCGTCGCGGACCTCCGCGCGGCGCTCGAGGTGATGATCACGGCGGAGACCGAGCTCGCGCTCCTCGAGGCCGAGGCGACCACCCCCGAGGCCGACCTGGCCGCCGCCGTCGAGGCGCACGTCGCCGCGCAGGCCGTCCTCGACGCGGCCCTCGCCGCGTATGCCGACGCCGACGCCGATGTCGTGACGGCCCGCGCGACCGCCAGCGCCGCGGTGCAGGCGGCCGCCTCCGCCGCCGAG
>NZ_AXCW01000266.1 GCF_000603945.1 Actinotalea ferrariae CF5-4
CGACGCCCGCCCGGCCGGCGCGCCCGGCCTCGTCGAGCTCGAGGTCGTCGACGACGGCCGCGGCATCCCGGCGGCGGCCCAGGAGGGGTACGGGCTGAGCGGGATGCGGGCCCGCGTGGCGGCCGGCGGGGGCGAGGTGGCGGTGACCAGTCCCGCGGAGGGCGGCACGGCGGTGACGGTGCGGGTGCCCGCGGCGGGGAGGATGGAGCCGTGACCACGCGGATCGTCGTCGTCGACGACCACCCGGTCGTGCGGGCCGGGATCGTCGGTCTGCTCGCCGGCGAGCCGGACCTCGTCGTCGTCGGGGAGGCGGCCGACGGCGAGCAGGCCGTCGCGCTCGTCGAGCGGGAGGAGCCCGACGTCGTCCTCATGGACCTGCGGATGCCGGTGCTGGACGGCGCGGGCGCGACCGAGCGGCTCCTGCGGACCCGGCCGGCGACGCGCGTCGTCGTCCTCACCACCTACGAGACGGACGCCGACATCCTCCGGGCCGTCGAGGCCGGCGCCAGCGGGTACCTCCTCAAGGACACGCCGCGCGACGAGCTGGTCGCCGCCGTTCGTGCCGTGGCCCACGGCGAGACGGTCCTCGCCCCCTCGGTCGCCCGGCGACTGGTGGAGCAGCTGCGCCACGCGCCGGAGCGCCTGACCCCGCGGGAGCTGGAGGTGCTGCGGGGCGTGGCCCGAGGCCGGACCAACGCGCAGATCGGCGCCGACCTCTACATCACCGAGGCGACGGTCAAGACGCACCTGCTCCGGGTGTTCGGGAAGCTCGGCGTGGACGACCGCACGCACGCCGTCACGGTCGCCCTCGAGCGCGGCATCCTGCCGTCCCTGTGACCGGACCTCACACGCGTGCTCTCATCCGCATCTCATCCGGCGGCCCGATACTGATCACGTGCGTCGACCGCGGCTGACCGCCCTGGCGACCGGCGTCCTGCTGGCCGTCGGCGCGGTCGCGGGCGCCTACGAGGTCCTGGCGGCGCCCGGCGACCGGTCCGTGGGGGACGCCGTCGTCGTCGGGACGCCGGACACCCTCCCCGCCACCGACGGCGGGACGACCGGCGGGACGAACGGGGGCGGCGCAGCGACTCCCCCGGCGTCCGAGACCCCCGACCCGGCGCAGACCGCGCCCGCTCCCCCGGACGACGACGACGCACGTCCCGCCCCGACGGCCGTCGCGCCCGCGGCTCCGGTGCCTGCGACGCCGACGACGGACAGCCAGGACGACGACAGCGACGACCGGTCTGACGACAGCAGCGGCGGCGGGGACGGCACCGACGACGGCAGCGGCGGCGGGGACGGCAGCGGCAGCGACGACCCGCCTGACGACGGCAGTGACGACGGCAGTGACGACGGCAGTGATGACAGCAGTGACGACAGCACCGACGACTGAGGCCGAGCGGACCGCGGCGGGGGCGAGTGCGACCGCGGACGCCGAGTCGTCGCCGGGCCGCTCGCCGCTGCGGCGGCGCGCAGCGCGCCTCGTCACCGTGCGGGTGCGGATCCTCGCCGCCGTGGTCGCGCTCGCGGCGCTCGGCATGACCGTCGCCGGCACCGCGGCCTTCCTGCTCCAGCGCGAACGCCTCGACCAGGGCATCGACGCCTCGCTGGAGCGCACGACCGCGGAGTTCCGCACGCTGGCGACCCAGGGTGTCGACCCCTCGACCGGAGCACCGTTCACGAGCGTCGAGCGTCTCCTGCAGATCGGGATCCAGCGCACCGTCACGGCGCAGAACGAGGGGATCTTCGCCGTCGTCGACGGGGCGGTGGAGCTCGTGCCCGCCTTCCCCACCGTCCGGCTCGAGACCGTGCCGGAGGTCGTGGCTGTCGCGGTCGAGGCGCAGGACGCCGCGGCCGTCAGGCTCCGCACGGTGTCGACGCCCGACACGTCGTACCGGACCGTCGCGATCCCGGTCACGGTGGTCGGCGACCCGCTGACGGGCGTGCTCGTGCTCGGCGTCGACCGGGAGGCCGAGCACTCCGAGCTGGTCCGCACGTACGGCACCTACACCGTCGTGGGGGCCGGCTCCCTCGTGGTCCTGGGCATCGTCGGCTGGCTCGTGGCGGGTCGCCTGCTCGCGCCCCTGCGGGCCCTCGGCGACACCGCACGGCGGATCACGGACACCGACCTGTCCCAGCGCATCGCCGTGAGCGGCGACGACGACGTCTCCGAGCTGGCCCGCACCGTCAACTCCATGCTGGACCGCCTCGAGGCGGCGTTCGGCTCCCAGCGCCGCCTCCTCGACGACGCCGGGCACGAGCTGCGGACCCCGGTGACGATCGTCCGCGGGCACCTGGAGCTCATGGACCCCGACGACCCCGACGACGTGCGCGCCGCCCAGAAGGTGGCGGTCGACGAGCTGGACCGGATGCACCTGCTCGTCGACGACCTCGTCACGCTGGCCACCGTGGACCGCCCGGACTTCGTCCGCCCCGAGCCGGTCGACGTCGGCCGGCTCACGGACGACGTCCTGGACAAGGCCCGGACGCTGGGCGACCGCGTCTGGCGGGTCGACGCCCGCGCCGAGGTGGAGACGCTGCTCGACCCGCGGCGCGTGACCCAGGCCTGGCTCCAGCTCGCCGCCAACGCGGTGCGGTACTCCCCGCCGGGCTCCACCGTCCGGCTCGCGAGCCGCGTGCGCGGCCTCCAGGTGCTCCTCACCGTCGAGGACGAGGGGAACGGCGTCGCCGCCGACGACGCCGAACGCATCTTCGAGCGCTTCGCCCGGGCGGGTGCCGGGCGCGGGGACGAAGGGTCCGGCCTGGGCCTGCCGATCGTCCGCGCCGTCGCGGCCGGCCACGACGGCCGGGCGTACCTCGACCCGAGCACCGTGGGCACGGGCTCCGGGTCCCGTTTCGTCATCGAGATCCCGCTGGCCGACGCGCGAGCGGACGAAGGAGAGCAGTGAGCCAGATCCTCATCGCCGAGGACGAGGACCGGATCGCCTCGTTCGTCGCCAAGGGGCTGCGGGCGGCCGGGTACGCACCCTTCGTCGTCGGGACGGGCCGGGAGGCCTACGACCTCGCCCAGAGCGGGGACTTCGACCTGCTGGTCCTCGACCTCGGCCTGCCGGACCAGGACGGGTTCACCGTGCTGCGGCGGCTGCGGGACGCCCGCAACACGCTGCCGGTGATCATCCTGACGGCGCGCAGCTCGGTGACGGACACCGTGGCGGGGCTCGAGGGCGGGGCCGACGACTACATGACCAAGCCGTTCCGGTTCGAGGAGCTCCTGGCCCGCGTGCGGCTGCGGCTGCGCACGGAGAGCTCTCCCGGGGAGGCGACCGTCCTGGCGCAGGGGGACGTCGCACTGGACCTGCGCACCCGGCGCGTGCGGGTCGACGGCCGCGAGGTGGACCTGTCCGCCCGCGAGTTCGCCCTCGCCGAGGCCTTCCTGCGCAACCCCGGCCAGGTCCTGAGCCGGGAGCAGCTGCTCTCCCGCGTCTGGGGCTACGACTACGACCCCGGCTCCAACGTGGTGGACGTCTACGTGCGGTACCTGCGCAAGAAGATCGGTGCGGAGCACGTGGAGACCGTCCGGGGCATGGGCTACCGGTTCGTCTGAGGCCCTCGGGGGTCTCCCGGCGTCGGGCGCGTCCACGTCCGCGCGGCCGCCGGGGCAGAGGACTCCCCGCGCGCGCAGACGACGACGCGCAGACGACGAGGGGCGGCTCCCGCAGGAGCCGCCCCGTCGTCGTGCGCGTGGTGGAGCCGCGCGCGGGTGGTCAGTCGTCGGCCGAGGGCACCGACGGCACCGACGGCACCGAGACCGGCGACGGCGGGGTCACGGGGCTCGGGACCGAGACGGGCGACGGCGCGGAGACCGGCGAGGCCGGCGACGGCGGCGTCACCGGGCTTGCGACGGAGGCGACGGACGCCGGCGTGGGCGGCGTTGTCGGGGAGGCCGGGGACATCGGCGTGAGGACGCTCGTCGCGGTGACCGTGGTCACCGACGAGCTCGCGCCCACGGCCGCGGGGCTGACGGACGGGGTGGGCACCGGGGCGGCGGTGCTGCCCTGGTCGTCCGAGACGTCGTCGGAGCGGTCGTCGGACTGCGGCGCGGGCGTCGGCTGCTGGGCGACCGGTCCTGCGGCGAAGGCGGCGGCGGCGCCGACCCCGAGGGCCCCCAGGGCTCCGGTCACGACGGCGACGACGGTGCGGCTCTTCATGCTGGTCTCCTCTCGAGCGGACCGGGCCCGGGGGCCGGTCCTCCTGTGCTGATGACACCACTGTGGTGGGCCTCGATGAGAGCACTCGGTGGCTGTGGATGAGAGCCCTCTCACGGAGAGGTCGGCCGTGCCGTCGGGCCGGGCGGCCGGGGCGGCGCAGCTCCCGTCAGGCCAGGCCCGTCACGACCCGGCCCCGTCATGACCCGGCGGTCGGGGCCGACGCGGCGCTCACGGACGACGCCGGGCTCACGGGCGTGGGCGGGCTCACCGGGGTGGGGGGCGAGACCGGCGTCGCCGGCGAGACGGCCGTGAGGACGCTGGTCGCGGTGACCGTGGTCGTGGCGGAGGGGGTCGGCACCGCGGCCGGGGTGGC
Organism: Actinotalea ferrariae CF5-4; assembly: GCF_000603945.1. GTDB lineage: Bacteria > Actinomycetota > Actinomycetes > Actinomycetales > Cellulomonadaceae > Actinotalea > Actinotalea ferrariae. The sequence goes on from NZ_AXCW01000266.1 coordinate 4,543, forward strand.
CGGGCCCGCGGGGACCGACAGGCTGGTGGCCGCCGCGTCCGCCCCGTCCTGCCGGGGCGCCGTCGGGGTGCTCGTGCCGCCGACGACGGCCTCCCCGATCTCCGTGCCGGCGGGCGGGGCGAACGGGCCGGCGCCGAGGGCGGCGGTCGCGCCGAGGCCCAGCGCCCCGAGGGCGCCGGTCACCGCCGCGAGGGTGCGCGTGCTCATGTGTCCTCCTGGTGGTTCGTGGAGCGGGGGC
>NZ_AXCW01000267.1 GCF_000603945.1 Actinotalea ferrariae CF5-4
CCGGCGAGCAGGTCCTCCGCGTCGGCGAGCCAGCGCCCGGCCGCGGCGATGCGGCGCGCGGCGTCCTCCTGCCAGCCGTCCCGGGCCTCGCGGCGGGCACCGGCCACGAGCGAGAGCACGACGGCGGCCGCCCGCGCCCGGAGCGCGACGGGATCCACCCCCTGCTCGAACGCGGCCGTCCAGCGCGGGAGGGCCGCGGGCACGTGGCGGTGCACCTCCGGCGCGAGGGCGGGCAGGACGCTGAGGTGGCCCAGGAGGCAGGCGAGGTCGTCGACCCGGTGGCCGGGGCCCGCCCCATCGACGTCGAGGACCCCGGTGATCCGGCCACTGCGCAGGAGCAGGTTGGCGTCGTGCAGGTCGCCGTGGGTGGGGACGACGGGTCCCGCGTCGGAGGTCCGCAGCAGCTCCGCGACGCGCGCGCCGAGGGCGGCGATCCGGTCGGCGTGCGCGGGAACCGCGGTCGCGGCGGCGTCGGTGTGGTGGCGCAGGCGCTCCGCCCACGCCGGCCGCCGCGGCAGGTCCAGGAGCCCCGGGGGGAGCCGGTCGAGCACCGCCAGGACGTCCTGGGGC